>CALMYA010000001.1 GCA_937873535.1 uncultured bacterium
CGTCGCGCCCCCAGCAACCATTTCAGGTTCAGGTGCCAGTTCCGGCAAAACTTCTGGGGTTTTAACTGTGGCAATTTCTTCAGCAACATCAACTACTCGCTCAAGTTCTTCGAACGTGGTTATTCCTTTAAATATTTTAAGCATACCGTCTTGCTTCATGGTAATGATTTTTTGAATTGCCGCAGCCTGACGAATTTCGCGTTCGCTTGGGTTTTCGCGAATAATATCTTCAATTACTTTGTCGGCAAGAATAGCTTCAAATACACCTAAGCGGCCTTTATAGCCGGTGTTGTTGCAGGCTTCACAACCCACAGCCCCCCACACCTCTGTTGGTCGTACAGCAACTTCTTTTTCTTCTTCATAACCTTTAAGTGAATTTATAACTTCGGTAACAAGCGCGTCGCGTGACGGCGGAATTGGAATTTTCTTTTTACACTTCGGGCACAAAATACGAACAAGGCGCTGTGCCATAGCTACGCGAATAGCAGATGTGAGCACTTTAGGGTCTACACCGAGGTCTACAAGACGGGTGAATGTTCCGGCTGCATTATTGGTGTGAAGGGTTGAGAACACAAAGTGACCGGTAAGTGAAGCTTGAATAGCGGTATTCGCTGTGTCGCCGTCTCGAATTTCACCCACCATAATTACGTCGGGGTCTTGTCGGAGAGCGGCGCGAAGACCAGACTCGAAGGTATAACCTTTCTTTTCTTCAACCTGCGTTTGCACCACGCCGCGAAGGTGATATTCGATAGGATCTTCAATTGTTATTATTTTCATTTCAGGGCTCTGAACTTTTTGCAGGAAGGAATACAGGGTTGTTGTTTTACCGGAGCCAGTAGGGCCAGTGTTCAGAATCATGCCGTTAGGCCTCGCAATTTCATCCATTAATATTTTATACAAACGCGCAGGGCAACCCAGTTCTTCCATAGGTACTGCAATATTTTTTGGGTTCAAAATACGCATTACCACCGACTCGCCATAGGCGCCGGGCACGGTAGAAGTACGAATTTCAATATCTGACATATAAATTTTTACAGTGAAGCGGCCGTCTTGTGCAGATTCTTTTATGTTGAGCTTAAGGCCAGAAAGAAGTTTGAGGCGAGAAAGAATGAGTCGATACGTTTCTTGGTCGAAGGTTACGGTTTCAACAAGCACACCGTCGAGTCGGTAACGAATACGCGCAAGGTCTGATTCTGGCTCGATGTGAATATCGGAAGAATCGGTGGCAAGGCCTCCTGCCATAATAATTGCAATTAGGCGCGACATGCGGTGGCTCTTTTTCATCGAAAGAGCTTCGTTTATAAGAACCGACACATCGCTTAATTTTTTTGTCTTATTTATAAGTTCTTCAATTTCGCCGTCAGAAATATCAAGGGAGCCCGCAGCGGTTTCGGCTGCGAACGAAAGGTCTTTGTAACGATCCCAAGCTTTTTCAATACTATGCTTCGAAGCCATAAAAAGCGCCGTTTCGTAACCTTTTTTTTGAAGGCTTTTAATTGATTCAATTGCTGGTGCGTTGTTAGGAGAGTGAATGGCAATGGAAATGCGTTTTCCTATAATATCGAATACCGCCATGGTGTGGGCCCGCGCTTCTTCTTCAGGAATGAGCCGAAGACCGTCGGTGTTAATAGGCACACGAGAGAGGTCTATATATGGAATGCCGTATTTTTCAGACAATAGCTGCACCGATTTTTCTTCTTCGTCTAAGCGAAGCGTTCTGAGGCGCATATCTTGTTTGTCTTCGTCAAAGGTGATGGTCATGCTGTTTTTATTTTATCGCGTTTCAGGCTTACTTGCACGTTTTTATGCGCAGGCACTATACTAGGCGCATGAATATAAAAGTTTCTTCATTGGTTGAATTAGAGGCGGAGGCAGTAAGGCTTATTGAATTTCTACATGAAAAAGCAGCTGAAATTACTGCCGCTGATGGTGGAGCATATGGAAAAGCAGTGGTTGTTGGTTTGTCTGGCGACTTGGGCGCAGGAAAAACCGCATTTTCTCAGTGTGTGGCGCGCTTACTTGGTGTAGAAGAACAAGTAACAAGCCCTACGTTTGTTATTGAAAAAATATACAAAACAAAAGATGCCGGCAAATTTGAAACATTTGTGCATATAGACGCCTACCGGCTTGATGAAGGCAAAGAACTGCAAACACTCGGCTTTGCCGACGTTGTGAATTATAAAAACAATCTCGTTTTCATAGAATGGCCAGAAAAGGTGAAGGAGGCTCTTCCCGCAGAAACTATGTTCATTTCCTTTACGACCATAGATGAAAATACGAGGGAATTAGCATATTAAACCCACGAAAGACGCCCGCCAAACCACCAAGACGCCACAAGGGTGCATTTTCATAATTCGCTGATACAATAGGCACACATGGCATCTATTAATAAAGAGGGCGGCAAAAGCGCGAAGCCCAAAAAAGCAGGAAAGGAACAGAGAAAGCTGCTTATTTTGCTCGACTCGCATGCCATCATTCACCGGGCTTACCATGCCCTGCCCGACTTTGTTTCGAGTAAAGGAATTCCTACCGGGGCATTGTACGGCCTGTCGACAATGCTTATGGGTATTATTGAAAAATTCAAACCCGACTACATCGCTGCGTGTTACGACTTGCCTCAACCAACATATCGCCACGAAGCATATAAAGAATATAAAGCGGGAAGAAAGAAGACAGACGACGCGCTTGTTGAGCAGTTGAAACTATCAAGAAATATTTTTGAAGGTTTTAATATTCCGATGTACGACAAGGTTGGTTTTGAGGCAGACGATATTCTTGGAACTATTGTTGAGCGAGTTCTTTCTGGAAAGAATTCTGAATTTAAAAATATAGATGTGGTTATTGCTTCGGGTGATATGGATACGATGCAATTGATTGCCGGAAAAAGAGTAAAAGTGTTTACCCTGAAGAAGGGAATAAAAGACACGGTTATATATGATGAAGAAGCGGTAAAAACACGCTTCGGGTTTGAGCCGAAATATTTGCCTGACTATAAAGGTCTGCGCGGTGACACCTCTGATAACATTATAGGTATTGCAGGTATAGGTGAAAAAACCGCCACAACGCTTATTTCACATTTCCATACTATTGAAGAGCTTTATAAAACGTTGAAAAATAAGGCAGAAAAGGTGAAAGAACTTGGTATTTCAGACCGCATTTTAGACCTGCTTGTAAAAGGGAAGGAGGAGGCTGAATTCAGTAAAATGTTGGCCACTATTCATCGCGATGTGCCTATTACCTTTAAACTTCCTGAGCACGAATGGCGTGAAAGTTTTGATATACAGAAAGCTGAAGAACTTTTTAGAGAATACGAGTTTCGTTCTCTTACTGCGCGCTTGCGACATTATTTTACAGGTAAATTGAATGCTGATACGCCAACTGACAAAGCAAATGATTTAGAT
>CALMYA010000002.1 GCA_937873535.1 uncultured bacterium
CGAGCTCGGGCCAGTCGCCCTCGCTAGTCTCCGAAAAGGAGTATTTTGTATTTGTTTAATTTGTGACGTCGATCGTCGCGCTTATTTGTTGCTTACGCGTTCTACGTAATCGCCAGTTTCTGTATTGATGCGCACGATGTCGCCTTCGCTTACGAAAATTGGAGCATTAATAGTTGCGCCAGTTTCGAGGGTGACCACCTTGTTGCCGCCTTTTGCTGTGTCGCCCTTAACTGCAGGGGGGGCGTCGGTAACTTTTAGTTCAACTTTAATAGGGAGCGCGACTTTGAATATATTTTCTTCAAACATATCTACCGAAACAAGCGAGTTTGCCTTAAGAAATCGCTTTGCGTCGCCGATAATGGCGTCATCAATCTTAAAGCGCTTGCTTGGGTCGTTTTCTTCAGAAAACCACCATTCACCACGCGAGTTATAGAGGTATTTGACCTTGCGTGACTCGATTTCTGCCTCAGCAGCCTTTTCTTGCGCACCGAATGAATACTCGACGACTCGCCCTGATATGAGGTTCTTGAGCTTGGTGGCATTAACCGGCTTTCGCATTTGTTTACGGAAAACGTGCGACGAGAGCACTTCGTACGGTTCGCCTTCAAAGACTATGTATTTTCTGACTGTGATTTCGTTGTATTCAAGCATAATACTGGCCATTCTAGAGGAAAAGAGGGGATAAGTCTAGTAAGTGGGTGTATTTTACTGTAACATGAGAGACAGATCCGTTGTTGCAGCTCTGCCCAGCTTCTCAGCGCTTGATCTCTTTGATAAGAGTGGCACTACTCAAAACACCGATTAAGACACAAAACACAGTTGTTCCGCTTTTGCGTTTTGCGCTAAGAGACCGTTGTTCCGGGAGCGGAGCCCTTTGATGACTTTAGGTTATATAGTTAGAAAAACGAGTGGTGGCGGGAAATTTTAAGCATCTATTGTGGTACAGACAATTGATGCTGCATACTAAAGTACCGCCTAAACTCCATTTCCTGTAACTCGACAACGTGTCGGGTTTTTTGTATCTTTATAATTCCTGCTCCTTAAGTTTTTGTTTTATGTCTTTAAGTACTTGGTTAGAGATAGACGTGTTATCTTTTAGGAATTGCCTTGTAGCATCGTAGCCTCGGCCAAGCTTCACATCTCCGTACGAGTAGCTGATGCCGGTTTTTGTGACTACGCCGAATTTCTCGCCCAGCGCAATGAGCTCACCTTCGCGTGAAATACCTTCGTTATACATGAGGTCGAACTCTGTTTGCTTGAATGGCGCAGCAACCTTGTTTTTAACCACCTTAACGCGTGTACGCCCCCCCATGACTTCTTCGCCTTTCTTTATTTGAGCGATGCGGCGAATGTCGAGACGAACTGATGTATAGAATTTAAGGGCCTTTCCTCCTGGTGTAGTTTCTGGGTTACCGAACATAACGCCAATTTGCATTCGAATTTGGTTAATAAAGATGACGACAGTTTTTGTTTTAGCAACAATTGCTGTGAGTTTTCGAAGCGCCTGAGACATAAGCCGAGCCTGCTTTCCTACGTGGTGTGCGCCCATGTCGCCTTCAATTTCATCTTTAGGGGTAAGGGCAGCAACTGAGTCGATGACAATAACGTCTATCTTACCTGAACGCACAAGGCTTTCGACGATTTCAAGTGCCTGCTCGCCAGTGTCTGGCTGTGAAATGAGAAGCTCATCAATTTTTACACCAAGTCTTTTTGCATACGAAGGATCCATGGCATGTTCAGCGTCTATATATGCGCATATACCCCCCATTTTTTGCGCTTCTGCAACGACGTGAAGGGAAAGGGTGGTTTTACCTGAAGATTCAGGCCCAAATATTTCAATAATTCTGCCGCGGGGCATGCCGCCGACACCAAGGGCAGCATCGAGACCGATAGAGCCAGTAGGAATGGCATTAATATTTACCTTCGGCTTGTCGCCGAGCTTCATAATGGCGTCGTCTCCGAATTTTGTTTTTATTTGTGCGAGTGTTTCGTTTATAGAAGATGCAGAGGCTGATATGCCTTTTGCTGCCTTACCTGATGATTCTGACTCTATGGCTTCATACTGCGACTCTGTTTCGCCGCCTTTAGGAATTTCTTTCTCGTCTTTCTCTTTGCTTGATTTTGCTGGTTTTGATTTTTTTGTAAATTTTGCCATGGGTTTAGATATGTTGTTAATTGGAGACGCCGTTAACTGTTAATGTGATTGCTGCCTGCTTCGTCGTCTGTTCGCCGCCTTCGCTATTGTTGCCCTTACTGCCTGTAAACGAGCTCAACCTTTTTTTCGACTGCCGACCCGAACTTATCGTGTGCTTTTAGGGTAATAATATTATATCCCGGGTAAAGCATCAATTTTTCCTTGAAATTGCCTGATTCGTCTATATAAATAGGTCTGTCATCAAGGGATATAGAGGCAATATTCTTGGCTACGCCTGATATATCGACTATTTTTTCAGATGTGAGGCCTCCATTTAAGGGCGAATTAACGCTTATTTGAGGGCCCGCAATTATTTTTGTGGCCTGAAATAGGCCGTATCCGACGATTGTTAATACAAAGATTCCTATAATAAGGAGCTTCATTATCATTTTTCCATCTTTGTACGGTTTTATCATAATAGTGTCAGATGAATTCTCTATAAAAAATTTCTAAATTTTTACCGCCTAAAAAACGTCCTCGCTCTTTGGCCTTGCTGCGACTCTATCTTCCGCACTTGCGGATATGTCGTCATCGACCGGCTCATCATCGATTGATTCTTCAATAGTTGGCTCAGTATCAAGTATTTCTTCTTCGTGCGCAGCTTCTTCTACTTCGTCTACAGGTTCAGCGGCCATGCGCGAGGCTGGGGCAGGGGAAGGGCGGCTGTTTCCTGAAAGGATGTCGTTACTTTCTTCATGCGCACTGTCGCTGCCTGCAGAGTTGCCGTCGACAAGTATTTCTCGGGGTTTTGAGCCGTCTGATGGGCCAATGACGCCCCTTTCTTCAAGAATATCCATGAGTCTCGCTGCGCGTGCATAGCCGACGCGCAACTTTCTTTGAATATATGAAGTAGAAGCCTTCTTTGCTTCGATAACAGTTTGTTTTGCTTCTTCGTAAAGGTCGTCATCTACATCGTCATCTCCTGAATCGCTGAAGCTTGAACTGAATACTGGGTCTGGAGTACCGTTGTTCGTTACAGTTTCGCCTGTAATTACAATTTCTTGCGGCAGAGAATCCATATTGCCTACGAGGTACTTCACAACCTTCTTCACTTCTGCTTCTGTTATATACGCCGACTGGATACGTCTTGGTGTGGACATTTCGCCTGAAAGGAAGAGCATGTCGCCAGCACCCAAAAGTTCTTCAGCACCTCGCATGTCGAGAATAGTTCGCGAGTCAATTTGTGAAGCCACCTGAAGTGCAAGGCGGGCGGGGATGTTAGCTTTAATGAGGCCTGTTATAACATTAACCGAAGGTCGCTGAGTAGAAAGTATAAGATGAATGCCGACAGCACGGCTCATCTGCGCAAGGCGCACAATACCCGATTCAAGTTCGCGCGGATATGCCAACATAATATCGGCCAACTCATCTATTACAACAACAATGTATGGCAACGGGTCGACAAGGTCTTCTTTTGTAAGTTCAGATTCTTTCTTCCCCTTGTTTCGCTCAAGCGCTGGCATCAATATGGTTTTGTGATATGAATCAATATCGCGAACAGAATTTTGTTCAAGCAAGTTATAGCGCCTATCCATTTCTTTTGCCGCCCATTTAAGTGAAAGAATTGCTTTCTTCGCATCTGTAATTACTGGCGTAAGCAAATGAGGAATTTTATTAAACAAAGTGAGCTCGACGCGCTTCGGGTCAATCATGATGAAGCGCAAATTTTCTGGTGAGTTTCTGTAAAGAAGGGAAGTAATGATGGCGTGAATAGTTACCGACTTACCTGAACCTGTAGCACCGGCGATAAGAAGGTGAGGCATCTTCGCCAAGTTATCAAAATATGATTTACCAGAAATTCCTTTTCCAAGCGCGACCATAAGTGGCTTTTCAGATTTTTGGAAATCTTCATGCGCAAGTAGTGTGCCTAGACCTACGGTAGTTTTTACGCTGTTTGGAATTTCTATACCCACAAGTGACTTGCCCGGAATAGGCGCTTCTATGCGTATTGGATGTGCCGCAAGCGCCAAAGAAAGATTGTTCTGAAGGCCAAGAATTTTAGAAAGCTTTACTCCTTCAGCGGGCTTAAGTGCATAACGAGTAACCGACGGGCCGATAGAAACTTCGTCCATTTCTACGTCAATTCCGAAATTCTGAAGCGTTCTTTTAATGATGTTAGCGTTTGCTTTTATATCTCCAACCTCTGGTCGGCCGCGGTCGTTTTCAAGCAATGAAAGCGGTGGGGGAATGAAGGGTTTACCGAGAAGCATCGACTTGCGCGACAACTGTATAAGCTCGTCGGCTTTATCTTTTTCAACCTCAGCCTTTCGCTTTACTGCATCAAGGACAGAAGCTGCTTTCTTGTCAGAATCGCTTTCGGACGGGCTGTCTTTTCTATCAGACATTATTTGTCCTTTACTTTTATCTATATTATTAGCCGCCATTGCAGCCTGCTCCATTTTAAGGGTTTCTGAGGTTTTTAAGACTAGGCTGCCGTCAGTGCCGACGAGTTCTTCTTTTTTGCTGAATCGTTTCCATATCATAAGGTGCTCGCGTTTGATTGAAGCATCGTATATTACCAATAGAGAAATTACGCCGAAGGCGATAAGTAGAACTGTGGCGGCTACATAGTCGAAGAGTCCAACCAGAGGCATGGCTATCCATTGGCCAACTATGCCTCCGCTTGCTGGAGAAACAATATGAAAAATGCCTAAGCCAGAGATGATGAATAGGGCAGTACCGATGTTTTTTGAAAGAGGGAAGCTTTGTTCTTGGTCGCCAAAAAGTGACAGCGCAAGGATAAATAATATGGCTGGAACTAGATAGTAACCATAGCCTAAAAGAACCTCTTTAAGCCAATGATATGCACCAGTGCCTATAGGACCTCCGTTGCCGAAAGCAGCTAAAAGAAAGAATAAGGACAAAACAAATAAGACGATGCCCCATACACTTTTCATGGTGCTTTCCTTAAGGGCAGATTTCTTGTTCTTTTGGTCTTTATCTTGCTTTTCTTCGGATGCCTTTTTCTTATCTTTTTTGTCCTTCTTTGTCATGCAAATAGTTTATCATGTTGTAATGAGTATGTAGGGTTGATTTTAAAGTTGTCTTATATATAATAGAAATACTTTTAAAGACAAATCGGAAGGTTTCATAACTGTCTTATAAAACTCATAAAATATGGAAAAAGACAAAACAGAAGAATCGGTGGTTTCAAAGGACACAGATGTTTCAATTGCAGTAGCCTCTTTTGTTAAAGACCCGACTGCATGGTTTTTATACAAAAGGTCCGAAAAAATATCTAAGGCTTTCTTTTTGCTTACTCGTCATTTACCTGAAGATAACCTGCTTAAGAATCAGCTCCGAGCTACGGCGCTTAATCTACTGGCTAAGTCGCAGGGCCTTCTATCTAATTTAGGTTCGGTGCACGACAAAGCACAAGAAGTTGTCCTTGAAACGTTGTCCCTTATATCATTGTCCGATACAGCTTTTGCCGCTGAATCTCTATCAGAAAGGAACCATTCGATAGTAATGAAAGAGCTTGGTTCATTCATTGAAAACTTATCAACATGGTCAAACCAGCATGCGGCGTCGTCCTATATACCTGCTTCCTTGTTCGATATGTCAGGCGTTACATTGCCGACACCGCTGTCTGTACCGGCTCCTCTTTACCATACTGCCACGCAACCTTCTCCTTCTGCTCCATCAAAAAAAGTAAGTGGCAGAGACATTGCTTCGCCAAAAAAAGCAGACATTCGCACAGAAAAAGATGTGTCTGATATGCGTAAGAACAACAGGCAAGAATCTATCCTTCAGGCTATAGGCAATAAGAGGGAAGTTTCAATAAAAGACCTTGTAGCCGTAGTTAAAGGATGCAGTGAAAAGACCATTCAGAGAGAACTCATTGCCTTGGTTAATGCCGGTACGCTCTCAAAGACAGGTGAAAGGCGCTGGAGCCGGTATTCTATTGTTTCAAGATAGCCCTCAATAAAAGGTTAATTGTAAGTTTCGTTGAATTGACGGAACCCCGTATTACTGTAATATATGCCGTTATGTGCCGTCTTGGTATGTACACAGACAGATAGCCGCTCTTTATGGTGCGTTTTATGGGTTATCCACAAATAGGCTAAAGAATAAGCTATTTAAAGGCTCAAAATCGTACTATAATTATCAGCACGGCCGAACGTTGAAAACTTCATATATAGCAAAGGTTAGATTCCGGCATTCAGCATGTTCCTGTATATTCAGGCAAATCCCGAATTCCCCTAAACTAGACAACCTCTTCGAGTCTTGTGTCGATTACTCAAACCATGAGGCGAGACCGAGGGGTGGTATGATCAGTCTTTCGACAGGCTGACCATTATAGAGATTCAGTGTTTTATCGGTTAGTTAATGCATTAATAAAAAATAACTAACTTGTGAACCCATCGAGCACCATTACATATATATAGTATGAAAATAAAAATATGTAATGGCAGTAGTGGTGCCCGACGGGTTCGCAAGTTAGTTTAACCCGAAAGCTATTTCAAACCGCGCATTATAAATGATTACAAATTAATTGCGGGGAGAGATACTTTTAACAATTACCATAATTATGAAAAAGTTTTTAGTTGCTGTGCTTTCACTTGCACTCGCGCTTTCAGTTGTTGCACCAGTTGC
The DNA here is from genome assembly GCA_937873535.1 of uncultured bacterium. GTDB lineage: Bacteria > Patescibacteriota > Minisyncoccia > Phycocordibacterales > CAIZLB01 > VEQN01. The sequence goes on from CALMYA010000002.1 coordinate 6,791, forward strand.
AGCTTCTGCGCAGTCAATGAGCATGGCTTACGCTTTCAACACCAGCCTTAAGGTTGGTTCACGAGGCGCTGACGTCATCGCACTTCAGTCGTTCCTCGAATCAAAGGGTCTTATCGTTATGCCAGCTGGCGTAGCTAAGGGATACTTTGGTACTCTTACAAGAAACGCAGTCTCTGCATATCAGGTTATGAAGAACATCAGCCCAACAGCTGGATTCTTCGGCCCGATCACTCGACAGGCTGTTATGGCTGATATGGCTGGTTCACCTGTTCCTCCTGTTACAGGCACTTGCCCAGCAGGCTTCACATGTACTCCAGTTCCTGGCACAAACCCAGGTCCTGTAGTTACAAACGGAATTGAAGGTACACTTGACGTTCGACTCGCTTCTAACCCTGCAGACAATGCAAGCGTTAGAACTCAGACAGATGTTCAGGTATACGGTCTCGAGATCCGAGCACGAATCGGTGATGTAGCTGTTCAGACACTTGACCTCCAGGTCGGCGTTACAAACAGTGGTGCATCTGAAAACCCAGCTACTTTGATCAACACGATCAAGGTTTGGGACGGTACAACTCTTCTCGCAACAGTTCCTGTTTCTTTGACAACATTCACAAAGGATCAGAACCAGGTTTACTACTACCGAATTTCAGGTTTGAACTTCATGGTTCGAAAGGATGAAACTCGAAATCTTAAGGTCTCATTCAACACAAATTCAATTGACTCTGACCGAATTGTTACAATTCAGGGTTACGGAAGTTCATCTCTCCGAGCAACTTCTGGTAACAACGTGAGCAGCTTCTACAGTGTTGCTGGTTCAGGATTCACACGAACACACACATTCAAGAAGCCTGGAAGCTCGACTTTGACGCTCTCAGCAGCATCAAGTCCGCTTCGATCACAGAACAATCGAGTTAACGGTGTAGATAGTTTGAACAACGTATCTCTCTTGACATTCAACTTGAAGTCAGAGACTGGCGATTCAACTCTTCTTACTGTAAACGCTTCAACAACAGCTTCAGGTACACTTCCTACAACATTGTATTTGTACCAGGGTTCAACATTGTTGAAGTCAAAGACAGTTTCTGCTAGCGGTACAACTGGTAACGTTAGCTTCGACAACCTTGACACAACAACTGGTTCTCTTGTTCCTGTGAACACTATCCAGACTTACACAGTCAAGGCTGACTTCCCATCGAACACAGCAAACGGTACATTCGCAAGTACAACTATTGCATCAGTTATCTTCCAGACACCTGCTGGCAATAGTTCAACTGCAAGTGGTAGCGCTGTAGCAGGTGTTAACCAGTATGTCTATACAAAGGCTGCTGTTATAACTCTTGCTGGTACTCCTACTATCATTGTTACTCCTCAGTCAAACAGTAACAACGGTACTACAACTATGACTGCTACATTCCCTCTAAACATTATGGCATTGGGAGGCAACATGGTTGTTCCTGGAACAACAGGTGCTGAATTTACAGTGGTATTCTCTAATGGTACTAACTACACTGCTACATCTAAGAGCGTAGTTACTATCCCTAACAACGATATCGCTGACGGTTCAACGGCTGCAGTTACAGTTACAGCTTCTGTAAACCCATCAGTTGCCCTTACAAACGGTCTTTACAACGCTGCTCTTACGCAGATCGTATGGAACGTTGGTGGTAACGGCTCAACTACACAGGCTTATGGCTTGGATGACTTCAAGACATCAGCTGCTGTTCAGTTCAACCGATAACCTATTCGTTACCGGCTGACTCTGATGAGTTAAGCTAATAGTCGAAAGACTAACAAAAACCCGCTCTCGAAAGAGAGCGGGTTTTTGTGTTGGAAATTCTATGAATCTTTTGTTTTAAATTGTTCCTTGCTGTAAGATAAAGGAATGTTAGATGCTAAGGCGTTCAAACTCATATGTGGTTTCTTGGCTCTCCTCATTGTTGCTTTTGTGGTGTTTATCGTCAGTGATCAATATCTTCGCTTTTAAGGTTTAAATCTTCAGGTTTTCTTTAGATAAAATTTAAGGCGCGTTCATGTGATGTGTTCATACTTCATGAATGAATATATTGCGCCGCTGTGCAAAGGTTGCTGTACCGACGGCTATTTTTGTTGCTGTTGTTTCTGCAATTGTTTTCTTGCCGCGTATTGTATATGCGCGAACAGAGATTGAAGGGCAGGCAATATCACAAAACACCTCATGGTCGGCCGCTTCTGGGCCTTACGATATAGTCGGTGCTGTCACAATAGAAAAAGGTGCGACGTTAACTATACACGCGGGTAGCACACTTAATTTTTCAGGTGGCGGCCGGTTTGAGGTAAAAGGTTCTTTGCTTATTCAGGGAACAACTAAAAATCCTATTCAAATGAATAGCCGCGGTAGCCAAGCCAGTTTCACTGTTCAAGGAGGTGAGCTTGATATTGATAATGCCAAAATATCGGTAGGTTCAAAAATAATTGATGCATATGCTAGCTCGACAATCGCGGTGACAAATACATCACTAGAAGGCATTACTGGTGTTTTCTTTTCTGGGGCTGTGTTTTCAATATGGCAGCTCAGCTCGCTACTTATGACAGAAAGTAGTATGCAGAATATTAACACCTCAAAGGGTATCGAAGTGTTTAATGGTGGCAGCATAACACTAGAAAATATTTCTTTTTCGCATGTGGGTTCGTCTGCTTCTGTTGTTCTGTATGACACAAGTCAAAACTTTTCGGTGGGGTCTGTTAAAGGCAGTACATTCACCAATGCAAAAGTCGGCATTCAGGCGTTTCAGCGAGCCTTGGTTGAAATTACAGATTCCGAATTTACAAAAATGTCAGGGTCTGGGTTACTTGTACATACCGGAGGCTCAGCGAATATATCAAGTTCCACTATTTCAGAAAACAATATTGGCATTGAAGCTTATAGCGCTAACGTAAATATTTCAAATAGTTCAATAGAAGGCAACACGCAGTACGGCGCATTTGTTTCAGGAGGCTCATTCAATTCAATAAATAATTGGTGGGGAGAAGAAAGTGGCCCTTACCATGCAGTTATAAATACGGTAGGGAAAGGCAACGAAGTCGATGGTACAGGAGCTATCAGCCCTTGGCTTACAGAGAAGCCAAAAAAACAAACACCATGCTGCTCTAATGTGTTGTTCCTTCCAGGCATTCAAGGTAGCCGAATATACAAGAAGCAACTTCTTACAGAAAACCAATTATGGGAGCCGAACCGAAATGCTGATGTCAAAAAGCTTTTTCTGAACAGTTCTGGCGTACCAGTCGACACATCGCTTTATACGAAAGATATTATTAATCGCACTAATATTGGTGCCGGTTATCTCGATAGAGACGTATACAAGCCGTTTACAGATTCGCTTGATGCCCGGGTAAAAAATTACTATATGCGCGAGTGGAAGGCCTTTCCTTACGACTGGCGTATGTCGCCTGAAGATATAGTTTCGAAAGGTATAAAAACAAATTCAGGCACGGTCTTTCTTGAAGACACAGTCAGGGCGCTTGCGGTAAATGCGTCGAACAAAAAAGTCACTATTGTTGCGCATAGTTACGGTGGGTTAGTTGCGCAAGCCTTGGTTAAAAAACTTCAGGAAGAAGGCAGAGCTTCAATGGTAGACAAGGTTATTATGGTGGGGGTCCCAGAAGAGGGTTCCGTCGACACTGTATCAGCAATGCTTCACGGCGACGGGCAAGAGCTCGGCCGCGGAGTTGTGTTGAAGGCTGATGTTGCCAGGAGTCTAGGAATAAATATGCCTTCAGCTTATTATCTTTTGCCAAATCAAACACTTCTTTCGTGGTTATCGGGCCCAATCATTCACTTTGATTCAGGGTTTAATTCTGGCAGTACGCCAAGCAGCGTGAATGCCGATATAAGCGATGTGAGCCAGCTCGATTATTTTCTCGGCAACACTGGGAATCAACGGTCTATACCTAAAAATACTACCGATGTACAGCAACCCGCAAAATTAAACTCAGCACTCATGAATTTTGCACGGGCGGCGGTACCGCTTCTGGGCCCGCTGGCAGCAACATCCACTAAGTCTTCTGTTGAGTTTATAAACATAATGGGCACCGGCTTAAAGACAATCAAGTCGCTGACATATAAAAATATTTCATGCACAGACGAGCCTCTGACTACCACAGCCTTTTTAGGAAAGCTTTCGTGCGGTTTGAACCATACTGTTTCTTTTTCAGATTCAGGAGACGGAACGGTGCTTACCGGCAATATCGGCGCGCGACAGGGAAGTAAGCTGGTGTTCAATATTGCTTCATACAATAAGTACGCAAATGTAAATTATAGTCATACCAATTTCATTTCGTCAGTGCCTATCATTCAAACAATTGCCGCTATTTTAGGCGGCGGGCCGTATCCGCCCATTACACCATGGGGTGATTATGTAAGCTACATTCCAGCCAAAACAGAGCCTACCGGAGAAGAATACGCCGCTGGTGTAAGACGCGAAGCGTATCAATTTTCCACATCAAAAAATGTATTGCTTTCTGCAACGGCAGCGCAAGGCAAAAGTACAGGGTTTCTTTCTGAAATATCAGAGGGGTATGCTTTTCCTGCCATTGCTGAAATTCCTAACAGTTTATTTAGTATGATAGATTTACGCCCGCAGATTGTAAGCGAAGAAGCGCCAGAATATGTTTCAGTAAAAAGTTTTGGCGGTGAAGCGGGCACGTTTTCAATTGAAGGAATAAAAATCAGCCCAAGCCCTGAATCATTGAATGGTACAAGCACTGTAATTTTTTCTTTCGATGATGTACCTATTTCTCCTGACACTAATATTAGAATCGACAATATTATTCCGTCTACGGGTACATCAAGCTTATCAACATCGTCTTCGCCAATAATGCATATAGACCGCGACGGCGACGGAATATTTGAGTCGTCGGTCGCGTACAATGCAGACAAATCACAACTTGTCGCTCAATATATAAGCGGGGGTTCGGGTACTGGTGCGGGCGCGACAAGTACGGTTCTTGTAACGCCCGAAGCGGCATTACAAAGGCTTCGTTCCGACATTGCCTCGGGTATGGTAAGCAAGCGGTTCACTGAAAGATATATGACACGCACGAACCCCGTCGCTTCGTATTTAAAAAAGAATCAAACGCCTGCAGCGCTTGTATATGCTTCAAAAACGTCAGGCAGCCTCGCGGCAATAGTGAAAGAATTGTCGCGAGCGCGAAGTCGCTATTACAGCGGCGGGCTTACCCGAGCAGAGGCCTCACACCTTTATTTTTCATGGGCCGACTTTTCCTTGGCGCTTAAGAATATAATAAGTTTGCAGCAACATTGACCGCTTTGGCTGCATTTGATACTCTGTAACTCGAAAGGCTTCGGAGACCATAGGCAACGCCCAAAAAGGCAATAAGTCCTGTGTAGCGGCCTAAAAACGTCGTCAGAGGCACCTTAGGTGGTGTTTCAGGCAAGCGCTTTTACCCCTCCGTCCGCCCTGAGACTCCGGTCTCGAGCGGATTTTTAAGTAAACCTTTCAGGTCGATTAACCAACTGAACAAAACAAACACATGGCAATAAACAAAGAAAAGAAGAAGGAGATAGTCGCCGAAGTGAAAGATATTCTTTCAAAATCTAAATCAGTGGTCTTCGTGAATTTTCACAAGCTCCCGGTTTCAGAATCGACGGCAATCCGAAAGGAACTCCGGTCAAAAGACGTTCTGTTTACTGTCGCCAAGAAGACTTTGGCAAAAAGAGCATTCGATGAGGCGGCGCCGAAAGGCGACATGCCCGAACTTGCAGGCGAACTTGCGCTTGTGTACTCATCCGATTTAATAGCCCCTGCGCGCGAGATATTCGACTTCCAGAAAAAGCTGGACGGCCGCGTCTCGATTCTCGGAGGCATATTTGACGGCGTATACAAGTCGAAGGTAGAAATGGAATCAATAGCGTCCATCCCTTCACAGAAAGTTCTATACGCTCAGTTCGTCAATCTCATCAATTCTCCGATACAAGGCCTCGTTCTTGCTCTTAACGCGATAGCGGAAAAGAAGCAGTAGACACAAATTAAAAACAAAAATTAATATAATTATTATGACAGACGAAACACAGACAACAGAAGCGGCAGTCGAAGAGAAGGTTGAAACACCGGCTCACTTCAAGACTCTCGTTGACTCAATCGAAAAGATGACAGTCATTGAACTTCACGAGCTCGTGAAGTTTCTCGAGAAGAAGTTCGGCGTATCAGCAGCAGCGGTAGCGGTTGCCGGCCCGGCAGCGGCAGGCCCAGCGGCTGAAGAGAAGTCGATGTTCAACGTTCACCTCGCAGATGCGGGCGCGAACAAGATCGCGATCATCAAGGTCATCAAGGAAGTTCTCGGTCTCGGTCTCAAGGAGGCTAAAGATCTTGTAGACGCAGCTCCATCACTTGTTAAGGAAGGCCTTAAGAAAGAGGAAGCAGATGCACTCAAGAAGCAGATTGAAGACGCAGGAGGAAAGGTAGAATTGAAATAAACAAATATAAAACACTCGTTTTTGGGACACGGATATTTTCTTGCTAGAAAATTCCTCGTGCTCGCGCCAGTCGCGCTCGCAAGTCTCCTTAAAACACAGTTATCTTTTTTATGTGGCTGGCGGAGGTAATTGATACTAGCTTTCAAAAACTTCTGG
>CALMYA010000003.1 GCA_937873535.1 uncultured bacterium
CAAAAAGAACTACTACGAAACAGAACATACAGAGCAAGTGATATAGAAGAGAAAGCAATCAAAGCAAACTATAAGAACTGGCTACAAGAATATGAGTTTGAAGTTGAAAAAGATATTTCATTCTCTCGGTGGAAAGTCCGTAGAATGCTTGATTTATAAGGCTAGAGTTTTCCACAGGTAAGACTTGCAATGCGGTGTAATAAGTATATAATTAGAAGATAATAGTAATGAGTAAAAACATATGAAAAACGATATTAAAAAAGTAGTAAAAGGATCAGTTAAAAAAACAACAAAGAAAGAAGTTAAAAAAGTACTTCCTTTCGCAGTAGAAGAAATCATAACAAAGGAAAAAACACTAAAACAAAAACTCGCAGATCAAAAAGCAGAAATAAGTGTACTGTGGACTACAGTAGTTGTACTCATGCTCCTTGTTCTCGGTCAAGCGTTGGTAAAGTAGGCTCTCTATGTACATTATTAAGTAAGAAAAACGCTTATGAAAGACAACTCATTCTCTAACTTTATAAGAAACGGAACTCCTGAAAAAAAGAAAGAAGTTTACAACGATGTTATAAATGAATCAATTCAAGACCAAAAACAATCTATGACCTCCACTATTGAAAAAGAGGGCAACTTGTTGCCACACAATACAACAGAAGAATGGTGGGAAGAAGATTTATTTCTGAAACAATGGACTTCAGCAAAAGGCTCGAACCGAGAACTGATTGACCATGTAAAAAATATCGTACTAAGAACTCACAACCTCGCTCTCCAACAGGTATTAGAGAAGTTGGAAGAAAAGAAGTTTACTGAACAACAGGTAGAAAAACAACAAGAAATGGGTGAGTGGAATTGCTACTCACGAGAAGAATACAATGAAGCACTAGACGATGCTAAATCCATTATCACCTCACTACAAAAGGAGTAACATATGAAGTATATTGCTGTATTTGAAGATAGAAAAGGGTTTACTAAAGTTCTTGAATTTGCACAGTTACCACACAAATATGACTTTGTTGAATATGCTCCTGTTGGAGCGATGTTTGCGTGGAATCCTGAAGTAACTCCAAATGTAACACAAGATGTTAAAATTACCTTTTTACCGAAAGGAAAACCAGAAGAAATTTATGGTCAAATTATTCAAAAATATATACAGGACTAATAAAAGATTTAAAAGTTAATTCACAAAAGGAGTAATAGTATGAAAGAAATAAAACTACAATTTTGGAATAGAAAGTCAAAAACAATGAGTGTTCCGTACAGTCTAGCAGATTTAGCTTATGAGGGTTTTCCAAATCAATATAAAAATGAACACGAAGATGTGTTAGATGAAGAATGTGATGTATTGCAATACACAGGTCTCAAAGACAAAAACGGTAAAGAGATTTATGAGGGGGATATAATTAGAAGCTATGAAAAGGTTACAACTATTATATGGCTTGAAAGTGAAGGAGGATTTTATGCTAGAACATTAACAGGCGAATGTTTCAAATATTATCATAATTCAATTATTGAAATCATCGGCAACATCTACGAGAACCCAAATCTTTTACAAGATTCAACAAAAGGAGTAACAGTATGACAGAAGTCAAGATAAAGAAATACATAAAAATAACTCCTGATTTTTTCGCGCTGACCGAGCCGCAGTCCGGTTCGGACGCCACGGCCATGCGCTGCCGCGCGGTGAAGCAGGCCGATGGCACCTTCGTCATCAACGGCAAGAAGAGCTGGATCACCTCCGGCCCGGTGGCCAAGTACATCGTGCTGTTCGCAATGAGCGAGCCGGACAAGGGCGCGCGCGGCATCACCGCCTTCATCATCGATACCGACAAGGCGGGCTTCGGTCGTGGCAAGACCGAGCCCAAGCTCGGCATCCGTGCCTCGGCCACCTGCGAGATCGAGTTCAACGATTACGTGGCACAGGCCGAAGACGTGCTGGGCCAGGAAGGCGAGGGCTTCAAGATCGCGATGAGCGTGCTCGATGCCGGCCGCATCGGTATCGCCTCGCAGGCCATCGGCATCGCCCGTGCCGCCTATGAAGCGACCCTGGCGTACGTGAAGGAGCGCAAGGCGTTCGGCGCGGCCATCGGTACCTTCCAGATGACCCAGGCCAAGATCGCCGACATGAAGTGCAAGCTGGACGCAGCGCTGCTGCTGACCCTGCGCGCGGCGTGGGTGAAGGGCCAGGGCAAGCGCTTCAGCACCGAAGCGGCGGTGGCCAAGCTGACCGCCTCGGAAGCGGCGATGTGGATCACCCACCAGGCCGTGCAGATTCATGGCGGCATGGGGTATTCGAAGGAAATGCCGCTGGAGCGCTACTTCCGTGATGCCA
>CALMYA010000004.1 GCA_937873535.1 uncultured bacterium
CTTGATAATTTTCAACATATACAAAATTATTTAAATAGAGGACCCCGCGCGGACCTTTACCTACAGCTACAGTGGCTGAAACAGCCTTATTTGAATCATTTATAACAGAAACTGTATTATCATTGTAATTTGCCACATATACCTTTGTACCTGAAACTCCTACACCTCTCGGGCCAGAGCCAACTTGTATTGTATTGGTGACAACTTTTGTAGAAGTATTTATGACAGACACAGTATTGCTCATGCTGTTTGCTACATATATGTTGTTCCCCAAGGCTTTTATTCCTTTAGGATACGTTCCTACCCCAATAGTGTTCGTTACCAAGTGAGTAGAAGTATTTATGACAGACACAGTATTTGATTCTGAATTTGTGACATACATTTCACTACCTGAGGTTGTTACATAGTAAGGCTGGCTACCTACAATAATATTATGGGTAACAGTGTTGTAGGTTCCACTTAGCGGGTCGGCATCAATTACAGATACGCTATTCCATCCTATATTTGCAACATATACTTCTTTACTAGCACTATTATAAGCAACACCATATGGTTCATTACCAACAGAAATCGTAGCGACAACAGCATTAGAATTTGAGCTGACAACCGATACTGTGTCATCTTTCTGATTTGCTACATATATATTGTTTCCAACTGTTACCATTTGATATGGGTTGCTGCCGACAGAAATTTTGCCATATGTCGTACTTCCCACAATAATATCTTTAACATTTCCTATGTTTGCATCAGTATCATAGGAAAGATTCGGTGAAGCAGGAACAGTATATGTAGTATCTGCTACATTACCTGTATTTTTAACTGAGGCACTAACAATACTAGAAACAGAAAGGTCTGGTGAATCGTCTGTAGAACCGACTGTATACGTTCCAGAAAGTGTTGAACCTGAAATTGTGCTCAAAACTACACTTGCCGTACTCGAACTGTTAAGGCACACCGTCATTGTTGAACCTGACCCAAGATTCATATCGAAATTTGCTGTAATATTAATTGTCTGACCAGAAGTATACGTTCCGTTTGAAGTATTTGAGGTAAACGAAGTTAGAACGGGGGTTACAAGACATGTTGACCCCAACGAAATTGGAGTATCAGTAATAGTGTCGATGACAAAAGTATTACCTTGGGTTAAGTTTGCATACAATTTTGTACCCACAGGGAAAATAGAGGTCATCCTAAGTCCTGATGCCCCCAAACCAATATGAGAAACGACTGTATCAGTGGATGTATCTATTACACTAATTACATTAGTTCGCATAGCATACAATTTCGTACCTACAGCATATAAATCTAGAGGTAAATCAGATAATGGAATTACCTTGGTTACTAAATCTGTATTCGTATCAACAACAGTAACACCAATTGGAGTGCTTGTGGTTAAATATAATTTATCACCTACGAGGTGCATTTTTCTGTCACCTTTTGGACCTATGGTAGTTGAAGCTATAACAGTATTATATGTCAGGCTGGTTGGGTCTACATCGATGACGTCCAATTTATTTTCGCCAGAAACATAGATTTTATTTTTTGTGTATACAAAAGACTCCGGAAATGTAGAAACCGGTATTGTTGCCCGAACTGTATTAAAATTCACACTTGATGGGTCTGAATCTATTACAGATATACTACCACTGAGATAGTTAGAGACATATACCCTATTACCAACAGAAAAAAGATACAGCGGGGCAGTCCCTACAGTAATTGTGGCAACAGTGGAGCCCGTAGCTGTATTAAAGACTGAAACTTTGTCCTGCGAAGCGCTATAAATATAACGCCCAACTACAGCAATGTTGTAACTATTACTGTTTCCTGTAGTGACAGGTATAGTTGAGCTTGCGTATGTGATTGTGTTTAAGACATTCAAAGCGGCGGTACCACCGTTTGTTTTTCCGTACATTGCTTGCCCCAATGGAGAAATATAATAAAGTTGACTAAACCCCTTTATCTCACTTACAATTTTATCAATCACAGTATTAATAACTGTTATTCGGCTTGTCGATTTGACCATAAAAAGTCTATCGCCTATTGGATACTGATTTATAGAATTGTCATCAACATTAGCGTTCGATTCCCTAATTACACAACTGCCGGTTGATATGATGTTTATAGAAATATCTGAGCCTACAGAAATATTATCGCCCGAAAGAGTATAAGAACTGACCACATTACCAAGGGTGTCAGAAACAGAGGCACTACTCACAGATTGTACAGATAGGTCTATTGTCGATTCTGATGATGACCCTACCACATAGTTACCTGAGATAGTACTGCCCGAAACAGTACCTAATGTTATTGTCGCACCGGTGTTTAAAGTGAGCACCATAGTTGAAGTAGTTGAAAGGCTATTGTTGAAAGTAGCAACAACATGTACAGTCTGCCCTTCATTATAATTACCGCTTGGACTTGTTGAGGTATAAGATACTAGATGAGGGAGGGGGACAATAGACACAGATTCTCCACTAAAGCTTTCCGACTTATTACCTATAGCATCTCCTACATAGTTTGATCCTGGTGCGTTGTAATCGACGGTTACTGTGTCTGTTATAGCCACAGGGTCGCTAAGCGTAACTAGTACATTTTTTCCCGAAATAGCAACACTCGTGATATCCGCGCTTACTGGCCCACTACCACTATCAACATATACGGTATAAGGGGTTGAAGAGAGCCCGGGGGAATACAAATCTTCATCATACGTCAAGTAAATTATTGAAGTCCCCTCGCTTATGCTAGCAGAGACGAAGCTCGGAGCGGTAGTGTCTATAACTAGTGCAGATGTGGTCGCAATATTGTTAGAATTTGGCACAGAATAAATAGTCTCTATATCACCATGAAGATTGGATATTGATGCGCTATCTATTGAAGATACAGTAAGGTCGCTAGAGTTTTCGTCGCTACCCACAGTATAAGTTCCAGAAAGAGTGGAGGATGCAATTACACTTAAAGTGATGGCGGCGCCAGTGTCTAGGGTTACAATCATTGTAGATCCCCCCCCGAGGGCTTTGTTGAACCGAGCGGTAATATTAATACTTGACCCAATGCCATAGGTACCGTTAGTGGTATTAGAGGTAAAAGACGTAATAGTGGGAGTACTATACGAACACGACCCATCGTCGTGATTAGCAGTAGGATCATAATTATCTGCATCACCATCGGTACAGCCATCAATCAGAACAATTGTGTCAATCTGTATAGCACTCGTATCCGCAATATTACTCTGCAATCCTGCCATAGAAGTGCTGGTATTTATATGATTCCCCACATCTTTCACTGACGCGCTGTCTATTGAAGACACTGTCAGGTGGCTGGAATTTTGGTCGGCAAGTACAGTGTATGTGCCGTATAGGGTCATGCCAGAAATAGTGCTTAATGTTGTTGTCGCTCCGGTGTCTAGGCTTACAAGCATCGTAGAGCCTGCGCCAAGGGCTCTATCAAAAGTTGCGGTTATATTTATTTCAGCACCTATTCCATACGAACCATCTGTGTTAGTTGAGGTAAACTACACTATACCTGGCCCAGGAAAAATACAAGATCCGTTGTCTATATTTGCATTAGGATCATAGTTATCAGCAGAAGAATCTGTACAACCATGAATACTTATACTCCCCACAACTTCACCTGAAAGTGAAATCGCAGAATTATGTGCTATATCCTGTATAGGGCTTCCACCAGGCATATAATCTATAGTTAGACTGTCACTGTAGGAAGGGGGCTGTGTAGTTGTGAGTACAACTGTTGAACCTACAATACCTACACCGCTAAAAGTCATGGTGGTGCCCTGTGTCACATTATTAGCGACAAACGCACTTACATCTGGTGTAGAACCATCTAAATCTTCATTATATGTAAGTGTAAGAGTGTCATCAGTCATACTTGCACTAGAAAAAGTTGGTGCAGTTGTATCCCATGTAAAAGAAACACCTGCGGTATTGCTTCCCCCAGCATTTGTACCTCTTATATTTAATGTGTGTGTGCCATCACCTGTTGGTGCAGAGATATCAGAACCGGCGTTGGAGCAGTCTACAATGTTTACATAACTTGTATCATCAAAACTGTATTCGCAAGTAGTTGCAGTATCCCAATTTACAGAAGGAGACCATAAAACATTACTAACAGTAGAGGCGCCTGTAGGAGCAGTTATAGATACAACAGGAGGAACAGTATACGTAAATGAGATAGTGTTAGAATTCGAATTAGAGGAATCGAAACTATCGAATGCACGGAAGTATATTAAGTGCTCTCCCTCTGCCATACTTATAGTATATAGTGAGGTTCCACAGTCTACAGGCACTTCCCCCGCACTATCTAAATTATAGTAGCAAGAAAGCCAGCTAATTCCCCCGTCACCGTCTAAAGGCCAGGTGACATCAAATGCGTTAGTAAGGGTGCCAATGGTAGAACCGTCTGTAGGTGTGTTAATTACTGGAGCATCTACAGCCTTAGCGCGGGGAGCGTGATAAACATACGCAAAAGAAAACAAGGCAAGTATTGCGCATAATGTGCCAATATTTTTCAACCATTGTTTTTTAAACAATTTCATTCACCAATTATATCACATTCGCCGCCCTAATAAATTCACTAAATAGTGGATGCGGGTCAAGCGGCCGAGCTAAAAATTCTGGGTGGAATTGGGCGCCGACAAAAAATGGATGCTTATTTTTAGGGCCGCTTTTACCGCCATTTTTACCCTTGCCGCGAGGCAATTCGGCTATTTCCATAAGATGCCCGTCGGGAGAAACGCCAGAAAATACGAGTCCGGCATTTTGAATATCTGAAATATAGTTTGGGTTAACTTCATAACGATGGCGGTGACGCTCGAATATAATGTGCCTGCCTTTATTTTTAACCTTGCTGCCTGCATCAGAGCTTCCACCAACCCACCCCGCCTTCGTGTATGCCGAATCGGCAATACTTCCCTGCATCAAAACACATGGGTAACCGCCGAGCCTCATAGATGCACCGTACTTGCCTTGCGCTAAAAGTTTTTTCTGATGTTCCATTATATCTATAACTACATGGGGCGCACTTGGGTTTATTTCAGCGGTGTTCGCCCCCTCAAGACCTACTACATGCCGCGCATATTCTATAACCATAAGTTGCATGCCATAACAAAGACCGAAATATGGAATGGCGTTTTCGCGGGCATACTTTATAACAGCAATTTTACCTTCAATACCACTTTCACCAAAACCTCCCGGTACCAGTATGCCGCTAATTTTTTGCTGCTTCGCCGAACTATTTTTACCGACTTTTCCTGTTTTGCGACCAAAAGTTTTTTCGAGATTTTTTCGTATTTCAGCAGGCGTCATAGGGCTTTTAGCGCTATTTTCAAAATCTTTAGAATTTACCCAGTGCAACATCAGTTTTATATTCTGATGAAATGCCGAAAATTTTAAAGCTTCTATTACCGAAACATATGCATCAGAAAGAACGAAACCGCCTGTATCAAAATATTTTCCTACTACTGCTATATGAACTTCCTTACCTTCACTTCTAGCCTTTTTAGTTTTTGTTACAAAATTTCTCCATTCCGAAAGGTCGGTGGCGCGCTTCGGTAAATGAAGGTCACGCTCTATCATGTCGCCTATTTTGTCTCGTTCAAAATTTAGCGGCACATCGTATATGCTTTCTATGTCTGGCGCAGAAATTACATTTTCTATTGGAACGTTGCATGAATAGGCAATTTTTTCTTTTCGCTTCTGGTCGAGCGGCACTGTACTTCTCGCTATTATAAAATCGGCCTGAACACCATAAGATTGCAACTGGTGTATTGCATTCTGGGTTGGCTTCGATTTCATTTCACCCAAAGTGCCCGGTACAGGCAAATATGAAACCATCACGAATACTACATCTTGAGGAAAACGTAATTTAAAAGTTCTTGCCGCTTCAATAAACATAATGTTCTGATAGTCGCCGACAGTACCACCAATTTCTACAATAGTAATGTCGCTTTTGTTCGCTTCGCCTGCTGCTTTAATTCTTTCAAAAATTTGGTCGCGTATAGTGTCGGCATCAATGCATTTACCTTTATAACCAAGTGCGCGCTCTTTTTCAATTACTTCTTTATATACCATTCCGCTCGTCATATAGTCGGCGTTCGTAAGGTCGCGATTAAGAAAACGCTCGTAATTACCCATGTCTTGGTCGGTTTCGAGGCCGCTATTTAAAACAAAAACCTCACCATGTTCGGTGGGGTTCATTGTTCCCGCATCTACGTTCAAATACGGGTCGGCTTTCACGATGTTCACCTTATATTTTTTAGCCTCGAGAATAGTTCCTATAGATGAAGTAGTGATTCCCTTTCCTACACCCGACATTACCCCACCGATGACAAAAATATATTTGTGATTTCTGGTTTTTTTATTGGATGTTTTGACAGAAGCTACCATAGAAACCATTATACCTTAAGATACTTACGGATAGCCAAAATGCTTGAAAGTGCACCGACAACTACACCTGAACCAACTATGTATAGAAGGAAACTACCAAAATGAGAGATGTAATATGCGAACAAGTTTATGCCTGTGCCTATGTCAGCAGCCACAGGGCCTACCCAATATGAGAACGGGTACAGAATAACAAGAGTAAGAATACCCGACACTAGCCCGTACATAATGCCAACTGTAACGAACGGCCCGCGAATATACATTTCACTGGCACCAACGAGGCGCATAACTGAAATTTCTTCTCGGAAGACATAAATAGCGAGACGAATCGTGTTAAAGGTAATAAGAACTGAAACACAGACGAAGAAGACAATAACAATTAGGCCGAGCCTGTTTGAGGCATCTATCATGCGACCCAATGCATCGATTGCTTGCTTATTCTCTGTATAATTTATGCGGTCAATAATGCCACCCGCACCACTCGGTGAGCCATCTTTTTTATCTTCAAGAAAACGTACAACGCTTTCATATTGAGACGGGTCGGCAGCCTTTATATTAAGGCTGGCACCAAGAGGGTTTGTGCCAAGTTCGTCGAGGGCCTGCAATGTGAGCTGATCATTCTGGTGCCTCTGGCGAAATTCTTCGAGAGCCTCTGTACTAGATTTATATGTCACCAAATTTACCTGCGGCAATGTTTGTATAGACTTTGAAAGAACTGTAATGTCATCGGCATTTGCATCTTTAACAAAATAAACGTTAATGTCTACCTTGTCTTTAATATTACCAAGTGTCGATTGAAGCATGGCGCCAGTAAACATAATGCCTGCGATAACACACAAAGTTACTGTCATTATAAGTACGGCCGCAAGAGAAACATATCCATTCCTCCAAAAACTTATGAATCCTGACCGCAATGTTCGTTTGATTTTTGTCCAGAGCATATTATTTGGTGTTTAATTTTGAATTTGTTTTTTCTTTCGTGTGACCCTCATGTTTTGTAACCGGAACATGCTCGCTTTTGCCGAACACAGCATCGGTGTCATGCACCACCCTTCCGCCTTGCATAGTAATAACTCTTTTTCCTAAATGCTCAATAATGCCCGTATTGTGCGTAGTAAGTAAAATTGTCGTACCCAAATCATTTATTTTTTTCAAAATTTGAATGATGTCGTACGTGTTAACGGGGTCGAGGCTTCCTGTTGGTTCATCGGCAACAATAAGGTCTGGCTGGTTAACAATTGCTCGGGCAATTGCCACGCGCTGTTTTTCTCCGCCTGAAAGTTGATGCGGAAAATTATGAAGCTTCTTGCCGAGATCTACAAGTTCTAGAACATGAGGCACATCAGAAGCAATTTCTTCATCTGTTCTGCCTGCCGCTTCCATGGCGAAGGCCACGTTTTCATATGCTGTCTTATCTGGAAGAAGGCGAAAATCTTGAAATACTGTTCCTATGCGTCGACGGTAGTCGTTCATTTCGCTTTTGCGCAACGAGTTAATGTCAATTTTTTCAAAATAAACAGTGCCTTGAGTAGGAGCTTCTTCGGCAAGAATCATCTTTAGAAGAGTGGTCTTTCCCGCTCCTGACTGGCCGACTATAGAAACAAACTCTTTCGGCCTAATATGAAGGGAAATATCGTCGAGGGCGTTTGTTTCGTCTTTATATTTCTTTGAGACTTTGTTCAAGTGGAGCATTATTTGATTATATCAAAGATTCGAGGCAGGACAACACGAGCAAAATACACTTGAGGGAGCATGCGTATCTGCGATATGCTCCCTCAAGTGTATTTTGCTCGTGTTGTCCTGACGCCTCTCAATATTATAAAAGCTTTTCAGCGTCGATGAATTCGTCGAGGTCGCCGTTTAAAACTTTTTCGACTTGGCTGGTTTCGCAGTTGGTGCGATGATCTTTTACCATTTTATACGGATGCAGAACGTATGAGCGTATTTGATTGCCCCACTCGATGTCGGTAGTCTTACTTATATACATACCTTTTTCTTTCGCTGTGCGCTCTTCTTCCATGCGTGCATATAGCTTTCCCTTCAAAATTTCTATGCCTTTTTCTTTATTTTGCATTTGAGAACGTTCACTCGTAACATGCACCGAAAGTTTCGTAGGTTTATGCACAATTCGTACCGCAGTTTCGCGCTTGTTCACATTTTGACCACCAGGGCCGCCGGCTCTTGCCGTGGTTACGTCTAAGTCATCGTCTTTTATTTCAATATCGTTTGGCCCCGCGTTTTTTTCAAATTTTGGAATAACTTCCAACATTGAAAATGAAGTGTGCCTCAATTGCTTTGCATTAAAAGGCGAAAGGCGCACTAAGCGATGCACACCCGATTCGCGTTTAAGAGTGCCATACACATTCTTTCCTAATATTTCAAAAGTAATATTACGGAAACCGCCGCGCTCGTTTTGATTCTCATGAATAATGCTCGCCTGCCAACCGCGCTTGCCGATATACTTAGAATACATTTCAAAAAGCATGCGTGAAAAATCTTCAGCATCGTCACCGCCTGCACCTGAAAATATAGTAACAACAGCTCCACCCATGTCATACGGGCCAAAATTACCACCCTGCCCGCCTGCTTCGCGGCGTGCTTTCAAATCTTGCAATTCTTTTATAAAGGCCTGCGCCTGCTCTTTATTGTTCCAAAAGTCGCCCTGAAGCATAGCCTCTTCTATTTCAGCTATGCGCTCTGAAAATGGGTCAGCTTCGGGCGAGGCCTTTTGAGTGTTTTTATCTGCAGTATCGTCTATCATTTAGACATTATACTTTATTGAGTTGTTTTTACACTGCCTCAAGAGTATCGAGCCGGTGGTCAATTCGGGAGTGAAGAGCACCTTGCGATTTTATATGTTCTTTAAGAAAAACATTCATAGATGTGGCTTCCTCAGCAAGTTCGGCAATCATCTGGGTCATAGAATCGAATCTTTTGTCTACCCGCTCCATAGCATTGTTAAAATCATTTTTTGTAATGTAATCGTTTGGCATGTTTTGCATATATTTATATATCCATTATTTACCTATTAATGCCACAAGTCTACCTTTTAGACATGAAGCGCCCATAAAGAAAATATAAAGGTTTTTTGAGTTATCCACATATGTTTTGTGGAATATTTTTAAGATTGAGATTGAGCCGAAGGCGGGAATCGAACCCACGTCCCTACTTTACGAAAGTAGTGTTCTGCCACTGAACTATATCGGCTTAACAATTAAACAATACTAGTATACACATATTCCTTTAGGAAAAAATATACCCGCGAAGAAATAACTAAAGTGCCTAAAATGTCTGAAAAATTGAGCCAATGGCCGGGATTGAACCGGCGACCTCGTCCTTCGCTTACACCCCTTCTTTATATATACAAGGGGGCTAGACTGTATCTTAACCCGGTCAGACTTTCTGAAAGCGGATTCTCTTGTCAGTCGTTCGGGCGAATGTGCGACCATTTCGGTACACAACAATCGCCACGGTCTTGGCCTTCGTAACAATGATGGCTATTAACCGTTATTCGAGATTCAACAATGCGTTACCGCATAATTGGGCAGACTCTGTGCGAGTCACCATGGACGTGCTCTACCAACTGAGCTACATTGGCTTTTAAAGGGACAGTGGCCATACTAGTCTATTTTCTTAATCTTTTCAATATGCTCATCCAACATTTTCTTTAACTTTGTGTTGTTAAAGTAAACAGTAAGAACTCCATATTTATTTTTGAGTTTGTAAGTACCCTTCCTTAAGCTCTCTGAAACTACAATTGAAGGGTGAACTTGTTCTGGTTTGATATGTAGAGCTCTAACCCAATAATCTTTTACAATTTTCTTGTCTAAATCCTGAAATATCTGTATACCGAACCTTAATTTTGATTTTTTAATCTTAAATATTCGATCTAAAAATAAAATGAAGATTCTTATAAGTTGTGGGTCAGTATTTCCCAGCCTTACCGCATTTTTACTTTTCTTATATCCTTCTCCCCAAAACAACCCTAGCCCTAGTCCATATATGAATTCCTCCCCCATACCAATGTTGCCTGGGTCCTTAAAAGGATCTCCCTTCGGATTCCTTTTTACGTAAATAGCTTCTGCAATGGACCTTTTTGAAATGCCATGCTTTGCAATCCAATAATTTACACCATTTTCAGAACACTTAAAGATTGCTGCAATCTCACTTACTGATTTCTTTTCAATTGTATATAAACGTGAGAGGACCTTCTTCATTATCATGGTAGATATAGTACTCTAAAAGATACTTGTCTACCATATATTATTTATTGTCTAACTATGTTCAATTAATCTCTCTTATACTCTTCGTCGTATTTGTGAACAGTCATTTCAGGTTCTGTTCCTTTAAAATTTCCTTCCAATACATCTGCGTCGTCGGTGAATAAAATGTCGAGCCAATGATGAATAATGCGCGAACTAGCGGGTAAAAGGTTAAAAAGAATGGCAATGGTATATAGAGACATTGAAATGGTGGTATTCCAATAACTAACGATAATAGCCACTGCGGCAGAAAATACCGGAAACAATATTCGAATGTAGCCGCTGCGCCTATCGGCTTTGGTTATAAGCGATGTTTCTATTTTTGGATTCACTTCAACATGCCTTCTCATATAAAAGATAACGAGACCGATGAAAATAACGAGCGTGCCGTACACAGCAATGGCTACTCGCGAGTTCGGATACTCTCCTAAAAAGCGCGCCGCGAAAGGCACTAATGTGATAAGCAGAAAGAACAGTGCATTTATATTTGCCAATTCTACCGTTATGTTTTTTGCGTATATTGATGCAATAAAATGATGCGCCCGCCAGTACGTAAACAGCAAAGCGAAACTTATTACCATGCTCATAAATATTGGCCACAAGTTCCAAACCCCCGCCCACAACTGTGCTTCGCTCGCCGCGCCGCCAAAATTAGGAATCTTCATGTCGAATGCGAGGAATGTCATAACAATCGCAAATATACCGTCTGCCAACCCGTCGAGTCTGTGCTGTTTCATTAAAAGTATTTTAGCATATTTAAATGTTTGTCTTTGAATTTTTCAATTTTAAAAATTTTACAAAAAGAAACCCCTGACCGTGCACATGGCAAGATCAGGGATGTTCGATATGGTCAGAGATGACCTAGCGCGAATAGCGCCGTACAGGCCTGTCGCTGAGATTGGCCCCATCAGTGTCTCCGTGGTCTGCGAAGTCAGATATTGGACGTCTCTCGTACCAAGGAAGCGCCAAGGCTTCATTGTCAGCAATCGTTCTGGCGAACGAGACGGAAGGAACCTGAATGATCGGGGCTACTTGTTGACTTGAAGAAGGTGGCAGTTGCTGAATCATGATTTTGTCAGTTGGTCTGGTTGTCTGGATGCTTTCTGCTCTTCATCAAGCCGAATGCGTGAACCGGTTAAGGTTCCGCACTTGTTTGGGGCTGTTGTAAAGAACAAAAAATTCTCAAGATTGCCGGTTAGGCAGATGCGGCACAACGGGTGCGCATCATCTTGGGAGTTGGGCAACTATAACACACCACTTATTATCATGCAAGCGTCTGCCGGGCCTGCACTTACCCTGGTACACAAAATACCTAGCTTTATAGCCATTTTTATGGTACTCTGCGGGCAATGAGAATCAATAAATACTTGGCAGACCAGCAATACGCCTCACGCCGCGGGGCCGACGAGCTTATAAAGCAGGGTCGGGTCTTTATAAATGGCAAACTTGCTCGCCTTGGCGACACTGTTGAGCCTTCCGATAAAATAGAGGTTAAAGACCTCAGCAAGGCGGCAAAAAGAGTTAAAGCTGGTGTTTCTTCGAACGTAATTGAAAGTTCAGAAATTGCTTACTTCGCATATAACAAGCCAGTAGGTGTAGTCACCCATTCCCCTCAAGAAGATGAAAAAGACATTAGGCAAATGGTTATGGCATCAATAAAGAGTAATCCGCTTACAAAAAACATTCGCGCTGAAAAGCTCTTTCCTCTTGGCCGCCTCGACAAAGATTCGCATGGCCTCATTATTTTAACGAACGATGGACGCATTACAGGAAAGCTTCTCGACCCAGAAGAGCACCACGAAAAAGAATACGCGGTAGAAGCAAAGAGCCGCCTTCCTATCGACTTCGAAGCGCGCATGGAGCGCGGCGTGACCATTGAAGACGGCAACGGCAAGCGCTTCAAAACAAAACCTTGCGCAGTGCGTATAATTTCAGATAAAAGATTCACCATTATATTAACCGAGGGTAAAAAACGTCAGATACGTCGCATGTGCGAATCGCTTGGAGTAGAAATTAAAGACCTGAAACGAACACGCATTATGGATATTGAAATTGGAAAGCTTAGCGACAACGCCTTGAGGCAAATTAAAGGAGAAGAGCTTGAACACTTTCTGGAAGAACTTGGTGTGAGAAAACTTTAAAGTACTTTCGCGACTAGACGATTGCTGTGTCGCTTACTCTTTCAACCGTTCCATATATACTGAAATTGTGCGCCGTTTATATGGCTTGCCATCGCGAAAATGCTTATACGACTTGATGGCTTTGTGTATTTTAAAATAAGGGCGGAACATTTCGTATATTTCGTCTTCGGTATATACATGTTCAAATTCACCTATACGAGGATGAATATATGAATTTTTTTCACCTGCTTCATGGCCAGATACTCCGGTTTGCGGGTCTTTGAAATCTAGGCCAGGGTCTGGGTGCTCCAAAATAAGTTTCTTGGCATGAAAATCACCGTCTAAAATAAATGTCTTGAAGAAAAGCCACCCGTACGGCTTTATAACACGTACTATTTCCTGCAAAAGTTTTTGCCGATCTTTAGCGCGAAGAATGTGAGATACCATCATGTCGAGAACGACATCAACCGATTGATCAACCAAAGGTATAGGCTCTGCCGCAGACTGCGTCTTGAATGAAGTCATATCTGAAACCTTTTTTCCTTCTTTTGAAAAAACCTTTTCAGCTGCAACTGCCGCCTGCTCAACAGCAATACCTGACATGTCGAAACCGAAGCCTTTCATTTCATGTTGTTTGCAAAGGTATATAAGGTTGCGACCATTGCCGCAACCAATGTCTAGAGCCATCGCCCCTTTAGGAAATGGGTGCCATTCGGCATTGCGAATAGCCCATCGCTCGAATGTCTGAAGGTCAGAGGCCGGCTCCTCAGAGAGCGTTAGGTGTTTCGCATGTGCGTATTCTTTGTTCCAAAACGCTTTGCTCATAATACGGGAAGAGTACTATGCCTTATGCCTAAAAGCTACTACGCCAAGTGCCGCCTGCCTGGTAAGAAGGTACGCAGAAATAATAAAGATAGCACCAAAACCGAGCCAGTATGCCTGCTGCATTTCAAAAGGAACCGTTCCATCGCTGAAATTAGTGATTATCCAAAATGTATTTAGTGTAAAAAAGGCAAACGTTGCTTCAACGAAGCCAATGAGAATATGCATCACAAGACCAATGACCCCCTTCCCTTTCATAATATATGCGCCAGTAGCATTCAGTTCTGTCGCAATCTTTTTTTTATGTTCTAAATATACGAAATATGCCGCTACAAAAGATATAACAAGAAGTGCTACCCGAAACATAATATCGAAACCTAGCACCATAGATGCAGAAGTTCCGAACAAAAGGGCGGAGCCTGAAAGTGCATACCAGATCATACCGAAGGTGTTTATAAAAATAACAGTAAGAATTGGCCAGAGTGCCAGCCGAAATTTCTGGTCGGCGCCGAGCGTACGTGAAGTATTCATACTATAAAGTATAGCACGCTATTTACCCGATAAGACATCCTCCAGCAATTTTCCGTTTACGTAAAATTTTACGTTTTCCATATTATCGAACTGCTTCGCTGTTTCCTCTAGTTGAGCAATAATGCGCGGGTCGTCGCATACGCCGCCCGCCGAAAATGAACCCGAAAGCTGCACTTCGGTTACATCACCTTTCACTGCAATACTTTTAAATTTCAAATTTGATGCGTGCAGCGAATTACGCAATTCACCGTAACTTGATGTGGCAGTTTCATTTTTATCTGAAAGAAGAATACCAAGAGCCGCCATAAGTGGTGTAGTAGTAGCCAAAATTTCCTTATTAACACCAACGACGCTGTCGCCGCAACCAATCTGTTTACCTTTATTCCCATTATCATTGACAAGAATATAAAATACCTTCACGATATTTTTTTCGTTCAGGGCGTGAAGAGCTGTGTTTTTATCGAAAGGTACATCTTCATAAGGAACGACATCAACAGTAAAATAAATCCAGACGATGCAGATCGAAAAGATGACCATGCCGATGAATACTACATATGTGGAAATACTGACGTTTTTCATTATTTTAATTATACCTCACGCGATACTTACTCATACCTTAAACGACCATGGCGTACACTGCACCAATGGCCGCCGCGGCCATAAGCACAAAAGTAAGCCAGCCTATGGCTGCGGCGGCCTTTCCATTCTTGTACCGCCCCATAACATCTTGCCTGCCGCTTATTTGCACAATGAAAAGTATAATAACGGGCGAAATAATGCCGTTGGCCACTGCCGAATAAATGAGCGCCTGTATCGGGTCGAGACCAATAAAATTCAGACCTATACCCACAATAACCGAAACAACAAGTACTCCGTAAAATGCATACGCTTCCTTTAATTTTCTATAAAGACCAAATTTCCATCCCATACTTTCAGAAACTGCATACGCCGATGAACCCGCCAAAACTGGCACTGCGAGCAAGCCCGTGCCGATGATTCCAATGGCGAATAACGCATACGAAAAATCTCCGGCAAAAGGCCGAAGGGCCATGGCAGCATCTGCAGCTGTAGCAATATTTGTAATACCTTGGCTAAACAGCGTTGCGGCACAGGCCGCTATAATAAAGAACATAACTGCGTTTGAAATAAACATACCCGACCAAACGTCTATACGCATGTCTTTTATTCTTTTCTTTTTGTCTGCCTGCTCTTCTTCTGTGCTTAGTGCTTGGCCCGCAGCACCTGCAAGAATGCTGCCTGTGCCGTTATGCATGATATCCTCTTCAACTTCCTGCGATGTCTGCCAAAAGAAAAGATACGGCGAAATGGTTGTACCGAGCACCGCGCATAATATTAGAAAATATTCCTTTGAAAAAGAAAACGCTGGTACGACAAGATGCTGCAATACTTCAGACCAGTCTATGTTCACGAACAATGCAGAAGCGACGTATGAAAAAAGTACAAGAGCCAAATATTTAAGATAACGCGCGTATTTCGCATAACTCATAAAAATTTGAAGGAGCAACCCGCCGATGCCGAAGATAACAACAAGCCAGCCAAAAGACGCAGTCGGTGCCAGAAGCTGTACGCCTTTCGCCATAGCTCCGAAGTCGGCACCTATATTGAAAACATTTGCTGCAACCAAAAGAAAAGTACAAAAATACAACGCTTTTTTCGGATAATGCTGACGAATATTAGCCGCCAAACCCTGCCCCGTAACCAAACCGATGCGAGCGCACATTTCTTGCACTACAGCCATAAGAGGAAATGTAAGAAGTGCCAGCCATATAAATTTGAAACCGAACTGCGCACCAGTTTGAGAATATGTGGTAATACCCGATGGGTCGTCATCGGCAGCGCCAGTTGTTAGACCGGGGCCTAGCTTATGCCAATACTCCTCAACATCTTCTTCGGCTTTTTTTATGTAACCCATGTGTATAGTATATCGCGAAATTGCCTTATATAGTTCAAAAAGCAGCTATCGAGTATAGTCATCCCAAACAACCAATCTCCATCTTTTTTCAGGCGGGTAACATTTTCTACCTATCCAGCCGTCGCCAAGCCAACCGCTGTTATACTCGCACACTGTAATTGAAGCGTTATTGGAACTGTTTATAAAACTAAGCAAGTTATATTTCTTAGCATCCAAATCGTCTTGATGCAAAATATACGCTGCTACCATTTTAAGAAAAATGCTGTGGGTTACGATAAGTAATTTACTTTCTGTTCTACTACTCAAATAAGCAAGCAGGCGTCTGGCACGCTCTTTTAGGTCGCTAAAGTTTTCTTCATCAGAATATCTATAATCATCGTCATGGTAACTGTTGTCTATTAAATTTATGATGTGAGCAATTTGCGGGTCATTAGCATTTTTATTTACTATTTCAGTAGGATTGTGCCGCTCTACAAGAAGCTCAACGTATTCTGCTGGTTTTTTTATTTTTACGTATTCTGCAATAATTTCCGCCGTTTCTTTAGTTCGTGCGTACGGGCTTACGAGCATAACGTCAAACTGAGAATGTGCCAGCCTCTTCCCTGTTGCTGCAGCTTGTTCTTTACCTTTTTCGCTCAAGCTTCCTTCTGAACCCTGCCGAATATGCGCTGCGTTAAGCAAACTTTCGCCGTGACGGACCATATAAAAAAGTTTTCGTGCCATAACGTTATTCTATTGTAGCAAATCCATAGCATCAAGGATCATGGCGTGGGCCGTAGGCACAGGCCCAGCCCCCGGGCCGACGACTGAAAAAGTACTCGACCCTTCGTTTACAAAAAGTGCATTATTGACCCCTTCCGGTAAAACAAGATAGCTTCCAATATTTTTTGTATTGAACAATCCAATTTGAAGATGCAATTCATTCTGTTCATAGTGCGCGCCGGCAAGAAAGTCGTTATTCTTTGTTTTTGAAATTAAAACAAGAAAACGGTGCTCCTTCGGCTTATCAAGCGCCTTTCCCAGGCTTTCATTGTCTACCTGCAGATTATCGCTTAATTTTAAAGGATGCCCAAAAAAGGTCGACAGATTCGCCAAAATTATTCCCTTCTTGTGCAAGTCTCCTTCCTCTCCTTTAATAATTTCTTCAAAGGTGGCGGCACCAGGCTCAGCATACTTTCTTTCAAGCACCTCCTTAAGCACCGACTCTCTGCTTTCGCCAGTAGAGAGGCATGAAAAAATATAATTGAGAGTTCCGTTCAATACGCCGACTATTGAATCTACCTGCCCGATAATTGTTCCGCCATGTGTTCGCCCGTTTAAATATGACAGCATTCTGGTGCCTCCGCCTACCGTTGCGCTTATGCTGAGTCTTCCTGATTTGATATATGGCAATAATTCCTGAAAATTTCCTGCTAGTGCCCCTTTCTCGCATGTAATTACCGGAATGCCTTTATCGGCAAAATAAGATATGTATTCAAAAGCGGTTTTTCCATTGTCTGTAGGAATGGCAAGAAATGCAATCATCTTTTCGCCGCCTTCTAATGCATACTTCCTCCAATTAGATATCTCATCAACCGCCTCACCTTCTGCGTTTAAAATTTTATCAATAGAAAAAACATAACCAATTGACCATCCTAAATCTTTCATAGACCCTTCAATCTGCCTTTTTAATTCAGTGCCAATAGAACCGTTTCCTATAATTATTGCTTTTACCATAGAAATTACATCACATCCTCCGCTCGGTCTCGCACAAAGTTCATAAAGTTATTGAACTCGGCCAAGAGAAGCCTAAACGGCGTTTCAATGACCATGTCCATGAAGAACACGAAAAAATTTATTGCCGAGAACGACTCTGTAAGCCATCGGCCGAGGCGCATGATAGGAAATGCCAAAAGTCGCGCCGCGAGCGAGAGTGAATCTTTGTGACCAGCCTCATAACGCCAGCGTGAAGCAGCAGAGCGTACTCGCGTGCCGAAGTAGCAGACAAGGGCAATGAATACCAGAAAGAGCGTCAGACTTACAAGCTGAAAATTAAAGGCTACGAGCACGCCAATAATGATGCTGAAAGTAATGACATAAAAGAATGCGTTAAAAGCCATAACAGCAAAAGAAACGTGCGTTGAACCGGCCGAGGCCGGCAAAATTATCTTTTCATTTTTACCTTTAAGCAGATGCTCGACCGCCTTCTGTATTTTGGCGGTATTCTTTGAATCTAAACCGAGAGACCAGCGTGCCATTACAAGAAGAAGCAAGGGCGGAACAATAATATTCACAGCGAGAGCAAACGTGTCTACTGAGCCGAACATTAGATGGTCGAGCGGCACCTCGACTGCAAGGGCAATGGTAATTTTCGTTATAAGTATGTATATAAGGGCTCGCTTGCCGTTATCTTTTACCAGCTTGGTCAATTTCTGATATTTTGCCGAAAGCCTATTTCGTATTTCTGCCTCAACTTTCACCTTGTCGTGCAGCACGTCTCGGGCCCGGTCGCCGTACAGAAAAATCATTTCCTTCACCAGCTCCATGGCGATGCGCGAATTCTTTATTTTCTTAATCAGATACCAAACAAGCGGGTCGTTTATTTTTTCATCAACGTTTCTTGAAAGGTCATATATGCGGGGTGCAAGTTCGCTAGCCGTACTTCCAAGCTCGAATGTCTCATCTTTGCCTGAAAGAGTCGTCCATGTCGGATAGGCTTCTTCAAGCGCCGCAAAATGAAGCTCAGGGTTGCTCTGCTCTAACAGCGACCTCAACGCGACAAACCGAAGCGACGAAGTGAACCGCGCGCGACCTATGGACGGGTCAACTTTTATTGAATCTTTCAAAATAGAAAGCCAGGTCTCAAGAACTTTTTTCTCAAGGTCATTAGGAAATAATAGCCGGTATATTTCTATGGCCGCCATCGATCGCGTCCACTTCTTGAACGGATCGGAAGATTCTGAATGCTCTCTAGAAGTAAAAAGCGCAGTATATTTTTTTACAATAAAATCGACTGCTGCCGCATTTTCATCGGTAGCCAATGCCGCATCAACATAACCAGCCGTAACCAGGTCTTCAAGCAAGCTGGCGCCCATGTCTTCGTTTTTCTCAAAAATAAGCCGGCGCTTAAGCAGGCGCTCAATGGCCCGACGGCGTATCTGGTCGCCCTCGCCGTAGTCGATAGCATTTCGGACCTTCTCGTACCACCCAGCAGCTTTTTGGGTCATTGGATGCAGGTCGCCGTTCGCGTGCGGAGAAGCACCAGAAGCTTCTAAGTCTTGGTCTCCAGAATCCCCTTGTTTTTCGGCCTTTCTAAGGCGTTCAGCTATTCCCGCATGGCTAAGTAAGCTCTCTATATAAGAGCTCTTTTCAGGCCCACCTTCTGGTTGATTTTCTCGCTGTATTTCTGACATGGGCTTAAGTATATACGCGCTTTAAGCTTTGTCATCCACCACGTTATTATGAAGGAAATTGATCACTGCAGACAAATGTACCCTTACGAGAACTATCTGGCCATATACCGCCAGCGTCTGACGCAATAATAGCTTGCCCTGCTTTGCATGAAGCCGGGCCGCAACCGCATACTAAGGGAGCTTTATTGGTATCTGATGTATACCCCTGGGTCACAGGAGCACATATGAAGCTTTCAGATTTCTGGTTGCAAACTTTAAATGGATCGACCAAAGGTGCAGTCTTAATTGGTTTAACAGGATTTTTATATAATTCAGTTTTTTTACCTGTATCACTACTACTGGCAACACCAGAATAAATTCTGACGTTTGTGTCTGCAGGCGCATCGTATAATGATGCAAAATAAAGGTAGGAAACCAGCGCAGCAAGAATAACCATCAACGCCAGACAAACTGCTGAGATTTCTTTTGAAATTTTCATAATAGTAAGTATACCAAACTAAACCTCTTCTGGTGTTTGGCTCAACTTGTAGTCTTCGGGGAACAGGTACACCGCTACCCTGAAAATACTGTACGTAATGAACGGCGCCGCAAATACATCTATCGAATAATGCATATGGGAAAGAAGAACTGAAAAGCCCATTATGGCCGCAAGAATAAAAAATACATATCTCCAAAACTTATCTTTCCAGAACACTAAACCCATAAGAAACGGCATGCCTGTGTGACCAGAAAAGAAAAAACCGGCGCCCAAGCCTAAGTCGGTATAAATACTGTCGAAGAAACCTGTGGTTACCATTACTTGGTCGGGGTAAATTCCGAGGTGAGTCATGGCTATAAACATTGCTCGGGTAGCCATGAATAGCGCGCCTGCTTTTATAGAAAAAATAAGATATTTCGGACGCGACACAACCAAAAGAAATGTAATAGCTATTATAGCGAAGGCTCCCTCTACTATTGCAGCGGTCAAATCTATAACACTTATATTGTCGAGAAAAATATCATGAACAAAATTACTAGAAACTCTATCTGAATATGCCGAAGCGTAAAACTGAAAGATGGCCGCCAGAACAAAAATCACTAATCCAGAAATAAGCGACCTAGTTCTTTCTTTTGTGAAGAAACCTTGATAATTAAAAAGTTTTTTCATTAACGTATGTCTTCTTGTAACGAAGAATAAATACTAAAACCAACATATAAAAGATAAGACCATATACACATGTCGGAAGCCCAAGTGTGGCTAACTTAAACCCCTCAACTGCAAAACGAATAAGTTCTTGCACCACAAACGTACCGGCAAATACGACGCCAAGTAAAGACAGGGCAAGAATTGAGTTTGCTATTGCGATCTTACCATCTTTTCGAAAAACAAGAAGGGTTGAAAGTATAAAAAGAGAGACAAAGATAATAAATCCAAAATAACATGCGGGGTATCCAAAAAACTGGGGGCAAGTTTCGCCAAAAGCGCATGTTTTAGTAAAAAATTTTACTCCACTTAAGTAGCCTGAAAAAAGCGTTCCTGCCAAAGAGAGACCGTAGAGAATATAAGAATATGTTGTTTTTGTCATATTTTCATATTAGCACTTTTTATAGCGCGTGCTAGACCTCTTAAATGTATACCCACACTAATACACTTATCCCAAAACCCTTATAAGTTTAATTTCTTTATACGATGCCTTACTGCCCAGTACATGCTTCACAGGGCCAAGCGGTGCTTTGGCATAAAGGCGCGCATTATAATCGGGCGTTCCGATTGTGCCCGCTTCTTTGGCTAAATCGGGGTTAGCTTTGGCAAAAGCGTCCATAATTAATTGCTGCTTTTTGTATGGAACAGCCTTGCGCAAATAAATAGCGGTATCTAAAAAGAACGGGTCTTCTTCTGCTAATTTTTCAAGATGGTCGATGACGGTCTCTTCGTTTATCCCCCTTTCTTTAGCAATTTTTTTCAGGTCGAGGCGTTTTTCAACAAGAAGCTTTGTCTGCTCAAATGTTGAAAGTTTTTTTACTTTCACAGCGTGGCCTCCGATGCTGGTAATGTATTCTTTTTGCAATCGCAACTTTTCACTTTCACCTTTTTTGCCTTTTTCGAGCTCTTCAAGTTCCGTAATTGCCCTATCGGATGCCACACGCAATTTTTCATCAACCATTATCACTTCGTCGTGTACGCGAAGCGCCGTATCGTTTATTCCTAAAATTGTAAGACCCTCGAGAGTGCACACGCGCGACAATGCAACATAACCCATTCCCTTTTCAAATGAACGAGAAAGGTCAACCTCCACAGCATCGAGGCTCATGCCTTGGCTTTTATGCACTGTAATTGCCCACGCCAAGCGAAGCGGGTACTGAACAATAGAGGCTTTTACTTTGCCATCTTCTTCAATATCCCAGCTGGCTGTTTCTACTTTAATGATGTCGCCTTTAAATGTCTTAACAGTTGGGCCGCTTTCGTCAGCAATAACAACGACGCCGAGCGTGCCATTCACATAGCCTCCGTCAAAGTTATTTTTCACGAACATTACTTTCGCCCCTATTTTTAGCCGCAAGTGTTCAGGCGCAAGGCAGCTTTTTTTCAAGAGATCTACAAGAATATCTTTGCCTGAACTTTCCATATAATATTCGAACTCTTCTCCCTCTATGCTGTCGAGGGCTTCATCATTCAAAGTGTCGACGTCGGCGTTGTGAGTAAATAGACGTGTGGGTTCTATTTTTCTCGACAAACCTTCTTCGTCAGTATTTTCTGCGCCAGCATCAGAGCCGTTTTCTTTATTTTTATCAACTTCCTCTTTAAACCGTGTCTGCAATATTTCAAATGTATCTTCATTTACTTCGTTGTTGCGAATGTCGTTCAATACGCGTAGCGACACATCATCGGTTTGGCGGTGCTGTTCTTCTAAATAACAAATTTTAAATTTTGCAGTGCGCCATACTTTAGAATGATAAATAAAACGCGACGCCTGTTCGCCTTTTCGGGAAATAGGCGGCAGCTGAAAGAAGTCGCCGCAAAGCACAACCTGAATGCCGCCAAAAGGCTTGTCATTTCCTTTAAACGCGCGGAGGAGTTCGTCGACCATATCAATTCGGAAATGATGCATCATCGACACTTCATCGATAATAAGCACCTTCAGTTTTTCAAAACGTTTATGCAAATACTGCTTGTCGGTAAGCGCCGAAATATCGTG
Source organism: uncultured bacterium (assembly GCA_937873535.1). Taxonomy (GTDB): domain Bacteria; phylum Patescibacteriota; class Minisyncoccia; order Phycocordibacterales; family CAIZLB01; genus VEQN01. The sequence continues at coordinate 22,635 of CALMYA010000004.1, forward strand.
CTCGGTGAGCTTGTCACGAATGCCGAGGCCTGTGAAGGAATGAATGGTAACCCCACCCATATGCGTGGCAGCAATGCCAGTTGAGGCAGTAACACCCACATCAACATTGTTTTGCCGCAAATACGATATATATTCGTTTAACACATACGTCTTGCCGCTTCCCGCCGCACCGGTTAGGTACACGTTATAGCCAAGTTTAAGAATGTCGAGGGCGGTTTCCTGCGTCATGAGGAAGAGTATAGCACCCTAATATGCTACCAAGCCGCAAGTATAGCTCCCATTGCCAAAAACGAAACCAGAGATGCGACTATTTCAAATAACCAAAGGTTTTTTGACTTACCCATCCAGATGACGTCCATAGATGATGATGTTACAAGGAAACCAAGCCACGCCCAGAATGCAATTCCCATTCCGCCCACCACGTTTCCTACATTGCCATAGAAGCTCGCGGTTACATATATAAACATTGCCAAAACGTAAGCGCATACAACATTCATCAAGAAATTTTTCACCATCTGAGGAATCATATCTCTAAACTTTTCATTGCCTGTAGGGTGAATATTAGCTAATTTCATCCAAACTTTTCCGAACGCCGGGCCGTGAAATAGAAAGCCTATAACAAACGAAGCAACTGCCGCTACTAATACTGCAAGTAAATTTATTGGTAACATTTTATTTCTTTATTAATTTATAATTACTTACCGACTTAATTTTCTAATATACAGACAATTATACCACTTACACCGTTTTTAATATCCCCTGTGTTCCCCCTTATCTCTTAAACCATACAAAGCCTAGATACAGCGACAAAACAACACCCCCAATAAGTAACGGCACTGTTTGCGGCACAAACACTTCTGACCAATTTGCCCCTATTACAATACCTATTGCCAATACAGCAATTTTTAAAATACCAAGCTGCCACCACGTTAGAGTCGTATCTTTTGTTAATATATTCATACTTAAATTGTAGCATGCTTTGTGTACTTAATTACTGCATAGAAAAACACCCATATAAAATGGGTGTTTTTCGTTTGCGCGGTTGATGGGACTTGAACCCACGACCTCCAGCGTGACAGGCCGGCGCTCTAACCAGCTGAGCTACAACCGCATTTTTATGAATCTATCGAACACAACCTTCTTTCTGCTAAGAAAAAGTCCTGAATTCGAAGAATCCCTATGATTATACATAAAATCATGTAAATTCAAAGAACTATGGACGCTGTAGTTTAGACGGTAAAAATCCCCCTTCCCTTTCCTTAATGTCCCACCGAGTATACCTACCCGACTTAATCTGCCTTTCAATATACTCAAAAAATCCAGCGAAGCTGATGTAAATCCAGTCTGAATAGTCCAAGATTTCACTGATCTACCCTTATTTACATAGCCTACCCATACATGACCGTCACCGTCAAAATAACCTCTCACAAAGTCTGATAAAAACTTCAAAGGTACATTGGGGACGGCAAGGTTCTTTGTTTTTCTTTCAAGAAAACCTAGTTTTCTAAGATCATTGCACATTTCAACACTACCTATCTGCAATCTATGTGAAATATTCTTAATTCCCTTTTTACTTCTTAAACCTATCTTATGGCTAGACCCCATTTCCGATTTAATTTTTTCTAGCAATTCCTTATCGTTAATATGTAAACACCAATATTGACCACCCCTTTTGCCGACAGTGATGTAACCATCCGCAGCAAAAAAGCCTAAGATATAAGCCATCTGCGGCGTCCATTTTTTGAAAAAGTCTTTATTAACTTTTTTAGATGTAGGCACATGAGCAATCATAACAAATGACAGGCTAATGCACTATACATGAAGTATGGATATTATTTTATAATTTATAAAAAACACCAAATCGATACTGCACTAGATGTGCTCTAAACTATTAATGTGTCGACGGGAGGGCTCGAACCTCCGACCTGTGGCTTATGAGTCCACCGCTCTAACCAGCTGAGCTACGTCGACATGTGTGAGAACTATAGTATAAAAAAACTTACTTATCAACTAAAAACAAAAAGCGTCCCTAATAGGACGTCTTTTGTTTTAATTGTTGCGGGTCGTGGAATTGCACCACGTCTGCAAGGTTATGAGCCTTGTGTGCTACTGTGACACTCACCCGCGATATGGGTCGCTTTCATCTTCCTTTTCATCTATTTGGCGCACTTTTGAAAGACTTGCGTATTATATGTCTTTTTTCGCGTTCTGCAAGTACATAAGAGTATCATAACCATTCATCACCCTTTTTTCAGTATCCAAACCGAAGTCGCGCGCCACCCCTAGAAGTTCTTTTTCAGCTTCATATTGGTCACCGTCTGTCATCTTTTCTATTTCTATAAAAGTACCCAAGCCCTCGACAACATCAAGGCAGAACTCATATTCCATGTATTTCGCCTTCTGTCTCACTTTATGCACCGTCACCGCTTCGTGATAGCCGAGGTATACAATAATGTCTCTCATGGTCGCAGTATCGGTAATGTCTATTTCCTTTTCGATATTCATTAGCTCGTCCTTGTTATTTAACGACCGCTTCAAAGTAAATTCAGATGATGTTTTAATTGCACCGTCTTCGTCCCAAGACATTTCACGTATGCGCAAGTAATTCGCATCTTTCGGAAAGAGCATATAGTCGCCCTCATAATTTACAAAAGTAACATCTTTTTGGGAAATAGGCTTCGAAAGCTTAATTCCCCTCTTTTTAAATTCACCTTTTAGCGATTCAAAGTTGTCGACGCGAAGCTTGATTTCGATTTCTTTCATGATAATAAGAAAATGAGATGCCAAATCGCTTACATCTATTACACGAAATAAAACTCGTCGAACACCCTCTTGAAATCGGCTATTACTTCGTCGGCAGATGAACGAGAAAGCTTGAACGCTGCGCCTTCGTGCGCAATGGTATTTCTTACCTTGTGAGCCTTCCAGGCATCCTGAATTGTTTTAAAGTGAGCTGGGTCTACCTGCTTAAGCTTCTCGCCTATCGACTCGCCAGAATAGCCCATTTGACCAAGCATGTCTTCAAGTAGAATATCGGCTTCAAGAATAGCCACACGCCAATCGGCCGGGTTCCCCGACTGCATCAAACCTTCTATATCTTTCCAACGCGGGTCTGGGGCAGCCGAAACAAGCTGTTCATGAATTGGAAGAGCGGCAGTCTTTTTAGGCATAGCCGCTTCATCCATCTTTCTTCGAATTTCGCTGTACATTGTTTGCGCATACATAATGCCGCATATGAACGCCAAAGAAAGAAAAATGGAAATGTAGCTTGCAGCCGTTACTGTGCCTTCAAACCCTGCCGTAATTCGCTCGCCAAGATCTGAAGGAAATACCTGCTCGCTCGTTGTGCCGAACAATTTAAATACCGCCGGCAAAATAATAAAAATAACCATAACAGAAACCAAAGCAATAATTCCGAGCGTACCCTCAAGCGATGGCCCTCCAGAACCGCCACTCGGCTTTCCAGCAGGTTTGCCCTTGTCTTTACCGCCGCCCCCTTTGTCAGGTTTTTTTTCTGCCATATATCAATATATAGTATACATCACCAAATTACGACCCTAGCGAATCGACTCGAATTTCTTTCCAACTTCAAAAAGTATATCTTCTCTACAATGCGGTGCCATAAACTGAATACCGAGCGGCAACATGTGTTCGCCAGCTTCATCTTTTACAGAAACAGCTCCCGAGGGCACGGCCAAGGCCGGGATGCCGACAAGGTTCGCGGTTATAGTGAACACGTCTTCAAGATACATTTGTATGAGGTCATCGGAGTGTGCACCAATTTTAAACGCAGGTGTGGGTGCCGTAGGTGTCAAAATAACATCTACATCTTCAAAGGCTTTGTTGAAATCTGCACGAATAAGTTCGCGAACGATATTCGCTTTATTGTAGTATGCGTCATAGTAACCGCTCGAAAGCACATATGTGCCGAGCATGATGCGTCGCCTAACCTCCTTGCCAAGTAGTTCACCGCGAGTATTCAAATAGTCGCCCAACAAATCGCTTCCCTCTTTGCTTACTTTTCCACCATACTTAACTCCATCGAATCGCGACATGTTCGAAGAAACTTCTGCCGGCATAATAATATAGTAAACAGGCAATGAGTATTTGATGTGAGGCAGGCTAATTTCTTTTATTTCGCACCCAGCCGCGCGAAGTTTTTCAATAGACTGCTTCAAGTTTTCTAAAACTGCTGGGTCTATGCCGCCGATATTCATAAGTTCAGGAACAATGCCTATTCTCATTTTCATAGCCGAACCTTCGCCCTCTGTTTTGTGCGTTGCGGCACGCTGCAATGCTTCAGTTTCGCCAACCGAAGTGCCGTCGTATCTGTCTCCTTTTCCTTCAGAATCGTCTGCGCTGTTTTTTACAACATTAAAAATAATTTCAGCATCCTCAACCGTTTTTGTTATAGGGCCGATAACATCAAGTGAGGAACCCATTGCCATAAGACCATGCCTCGAAACTCTTCCATATGTTGGCTTCAACCCCACGGTGCCGCAATAGCTCGACGGCTGACGTATTGAGCCTCCTGTGTCTGAACCTATTGCAGCAAGAGCGCTATTCATAGCAACGGCCGCAGTAGAGCCGCCCGATGAGCCGCCTGCAACGCGTGACAAGTCATTCGGATTTTTAGTAACACCATACGCCGAGTTTTCAGTAGAACCGCCCATCGCGAATTCGTCCATGTTCACCCTTCCTATAAATACTGCGCCTGCCGCTTTTAATTTTTTAATTGCTGTTGCGTCATAGGGCGCAACGTAGTGTTCAAGCAGTTTAGACGCGGCACTTGCCACTCTTCCTTCAATTGTAATGTTGTCTTTTATTGCAAATGGAATACCGAGAAGTGGCATGTTCTGTAGTGCAGCCGCATCAGTACCAACCACAGCACGTTTAGCGTCAGAAGCCTTAGCCTGCTCAATTGCATCCTTAAAAACTTCAAGGTAGGCGTTCACATCGCCATTCTTCGTTTCAATTTCTTTCAAATACGCCGCCACAAGTGCCTCACTCGTAAGCTCGCCGCTTTCCATAAGTGTTCGCGCTTTAGCTATTGTAAGTTTTTGCAGATCGAGGGTCATGGCAGATGTATCTTTTTATCTTTATTTATATTTAATTGAGAATTTTTTTAACCTTCACGAGGCCGTCTTGTGATTCAGGAGCAGCGGAAATAAGCTTCTCGCCCGAAGCTATAAGCTCACGATCATCGACGTCTTCACGCAATATGTTTCTATGAAGAATATCTGAAGGTTTCTTGACGTTAGCTCCGCCACCTTCAGACACCTCTTTAATTTGCTCAACATACCCCAAAATAGAATCAATTTCTTTGGTGAATTGAGCAAGCTCTTCGTCTGAAAGCTTCAAGCGCGAAAGTGAAGCGAGTTTTTGTATATCTGACTGGCTTAATGACATGCCTTGGATAATACCATTACCCGAGCATTTTTAAAAACTCATCTTCAGTGAGTATTGGAACGCCAAGCTCTTTTGCCGCATCGTATTTATTAGCACCAGGTTCATCGCCGGCAACCACATAGCTTGTCTTGCTCGATACCGAACCAACCACCGTTCCGCCCGCAGCCTTTATGCGAAGCTTGGCATCATCGCGGCTCAAGGTTCCAAGCGTGCCAGTAAGCACAAATGTCTTTCCTGAAATATTTAAATTAGATTTTCGAGCCCTTCCTGCGCCGCCAGCACCACCTGCGCCTACGCCAAAACCTTTAAACTTCTGCACCGTTACATGTTTTAAAAGCCGCTGCACAAGGTGCCTATTATCGGCGGCCTTGAACCACGAAATAATTGAGCGTGCCACTACATCGCCCACTCCGTCTATTGCCACCAGTTCATCTTCGCTCGCCTTCTCGAACTTTTCAAATATTTCAAAATGTTCAGCAAGGTCTTCGGCGGTTTCTTCGCCCACATGGTCTATTGAAAGTGAAAAGATAAAGCGCGGCAAAGTAACCGTGCGCGCTTTTTCTATAGCCACAATTAAATTCTCTACCGACTTCTCGGCAAAACGCGGCAATGCGAGCAAATCACCTTTCTTCAACGTAAAAATATCGTCGTAGGCAGAAATTAAATTATTTTCAAGGAAGGCGTCTATTTGGCGGGGGCCAAGGCCGTCTATATCGAAGCATTTTTTAGAAACAAAATGATATAGCTTACGGCGATGTTCAGCAGCTCCACCTCGAAAAACGCATCTGTAGGCCGCTTGTCCCGGAATGCGCTCAATGCTGCCATCACCTCCGCATTCGGCGACATGTGAAGGAAATTTGTATGCTGGCATAGGCTTGCCATTTTTTATGGGGCGCAATTCGGTAAGCACTTTAACAATATCAGGAATTACATCGCCCGCCTTCTGCAATATAACAGTGTCGCCGATGCGCACATCGAGACGGGCAATTTCGTCTTCATTATGAAGGGTCGCGCGCGACACCACAGAACCTGCAACCTCTACGGCGCGTAAATGCGCCACTGGTGTAATAACGCCAGTGCGCCCTACTTGTAGCCTTATATCTTCAACTACAGTTGTAACCTGCTCAGCCGGAAATTTGTAGGCGATACCAAAACGTGGCGCCTTTCCTGTATACCCAAGTGCTTCTTGATACCTATGCTCGTTCACCTTTACTACCACACCGTCTATCCAATAGTCTTCCTTTTTCATCTTATCTTTCCATATGTGCCAAAACTTAAGAACTTCATCAATACTTTCACATTCTTGCGCATGCTTATTTACCTTAAACCCTAACTCGCGTAAAAAGTGAAGCTCGTCAATTTGTCTTTTAGGAAACCCAACATTTTCGGCGCTTTCTGCCTGCGTCGAACCTTCGTACATTGCGAGGTCATATACAAAAACATCAAGCTTTCGCGCAGCGGCAACACGCGGGTCGAGCTGGCGAATTGAACCTGCCGCCACATTGCGTGGGTTTGCATACAGCGGCAAACCTTTCTTTTCTTGCTCACGGTTTAGCGCTTCAAAATTTTTCTTCGACATCCAAATTTCGCCTTCAACAATTACTGAAACAGGGCGCGTAAGCTTTAGGGGCACCGATTCTATAGTGCGAACATTAAATGTTACATTCTCGCCCACCTTGCCGTCACCGCGTGTTGCGGCACGAATAAGCATTCCCTTTTCGTATTCAAGTACAATTTTTAGGCCGTCAATTTTAAGCTCAGAAACATATGTTGGGTTAGGCACTCGAGCAGTACCAACTTCGCCAAATTCGTCTTTTATAAAACGTTTTACGCGTGCGTCGAAGTCGCGCATATTCTGCTCGTTGAATGCATCGTTATATGACCACTGAGGAACCTTATGCGGTACTTTTTCAAATTGCTTGAGCGGCTCACCTGCAACGCGCTGCATCGGTGAGTCCGCAGAAACAAGCTCTGGGTAATCGCGCTCAAGTTCAGCAAGTTCACGCTTGAGAGAATCGAGGGCTTCGGGTGAAATTTCGCTTTTATCTAGAACATGATAATTGTAGCGATGCTTCTCTATAGCTGTACGCAGATTTTCAGCACGAGCAAAAAGCTCACGCGAAGCGCTGCCATTAGACGGCTCAGACCTTCGCCCGCTAGGCTCGTTGTGGCCCTTATCATTCCTTTTATTGTCTTTAGCCGATGGCATGCCTGTATCTTACCCTATTAATAGTCTATTCTCACGGCACGTTCAACCACCCTGTTGCTGGTTATATTGCATGTACCGTCGCCTGCCCCGCCGTTAATGAGCCCAATGCCTACAGGGCCCGAAAATGGAGTATTGTATCCGCGGGCATCAACGGTAGTTCTTTCTACAGGCTGTCCTGATGAATTATCTACCCATTTTGCAACCTGGACCTTGGCGCATGTGCCTTTTTGGCCGCCCACTTCAAGACCCGACACTGTATCTGCAAAATCGATGCTGAAGGTCGTCGTTGCCGCATTTACAGGGTCGACCCCGTCATTTTCAAGCACCTTAACGAAGCTTCCCACTCTGCCTGTCGAATCTGTTCCATCGCCGCAATATATTTCGTATCTTCCGCCTATTGAAGCTTCATATTCGGTTGATGTGGCGAATGCGCCATATGCCGTTGTTGTACCGTTCTCACCTTTTCTGTCCCAATATAGAGCACATTCGGCAGCGCTATCGGCTGCGTAAAAAGCAATTTGCGATTCACGGCTCGACTGCGAAAATATGAGCTGCTTCAAAATAATATTGCTCAATGAAAAGCCAATAGCAAGAAGAAGGCTTGTTACTATGAGAGCAACGAACAGAGTAAAACCCTTGGTTGTTTTTGCGCGAGCCTGAACTTTTTTTGAAAATGTAATGTGTTTTTTGTAATTCATATTTGTGGAATGCCGCAGTGTGCCCTATTCGTCACTTTCGAGCTGCCAATTAAATAGGTGCTCGGTTACCGTTACGTTGTGCGCAATAGAGCCTGTTGACCATGAGACAATAACCGTAATTACTAGCTCTCTGTTCAGGTCAGGGTCGGAAGCAGCACGGCTCAAATAAACTTCTCGGGTAAAAAGAGAGTCAGGAAGTAGATCGTTGTCATCGCCATACACACCGGCTACTTCGTCGTATTTCAGCTTGCAGTTCAAAACACATTGTTCAATTACGAAATGCCCGTTTCGGCGCAACAAGCCAAGTTTTATATTTTTTGATTCTGCTGCATTTATATATGGGTCGCCATCTAATGGGTCGGCGGCTATTTCTTTAAGCCACGTCGCAGAACTCGGTTCTCGCAAACCGTTCTGGTCGCGAATATTTCTTATATATTCTATGGGTTCCTGCGCTAAATATGCCGCCGTTATTTCATCGCGTGAAAAATATGAAGACTTAAGCGACGAAGAAATAATAGATAGCGGGCCGGTCAACGCTATTACTAAGATGGAAATTGCCACGAGTGTTTCAACAATAGTGAAACCTCCGCGGCCGCGGCCACATCGACCGCTAAACAAATTTTTTTCTTCCTTTTCTTTATAAAATTTTGATGATTCTTTTAACATGAATGTGTATTAGATGTTGAGAAGCCTTTGCGATATATATGTTTGAATACTGAAACCAGATACGTCGGTATCTTTGTTGCCTATTCGTACGTTTCCTTTTGTCGTCACAAACACGTCGGGTTGGGTGGCCACCGACTTATCTGGCAAGGTGTTCGCCGGCTGCGGGTTATTTATATAAAAGCTGAGGTCGAGAATGTCTATGTCTGGCGTAGTAAGTGGCGCCGTAACAGGGCTCGCTGTTGTGGTGTCGTAAACTGTCTTCCAAATTCTTCCCGTATCCGTGCTATTTCCGGGAACAAAATAATATTCAACAATGCGTGGCTGGCCAGTAAGAGTTGAAATGAATGTAATATATGTTTTTGCAGAGCTTGAGCATGCATATGTGCCGCTGACATAGCGCTGCTTGAACGAAAGCAAATCACTAAAACTTTCACCGATACTGCCGTAGTCGGCGCATACGTACCAATACCCCGTCTTTATATCTCGAATCATACTTTCAATAGAGAAGTTCAAGTTGTTCACCACTGAGTTGATAGTCTGCGACTTTCTGTTCCCATTTATGATACCGAAAATAACCGAAGTACTAAGAAGCATGACGACAGCAAAGAGACCGACGGCCACCATCATTTCAACAAGGGTGAAGCCTTTATTTTTGTACATATGCTGTTTGTTTTGTGAAAGTTTCATATTCGTTTAATCAACAAGCGCCATTATCACTAGCTTTTTCTATGCGTATCTGGCCAGTAGGTTCAATAATGACTGCACGGCAATTAGTTCCGTCGACATTGTCGACGACGACATATGCAGGGCCTATAGAGAGCGCTCCTCCAGTGTCTCCTGCATAGAATTTTGCCTCAAGATTCGGACGTTTGAACAAAATACGTAATGAATCGACGCTTGCACTAGAGCCCCGACTGCATGGTGAACCATTCAAGGCACCGAGGCATATGGCCTTTATTTTATTTCCACGTTGTTCAGTGAACACATACTGATACTGCGCTTCGTCTAAGTCAGAATCGTATACCGTATTTTCGTTCTTATCATTAAAAAGAATAATTCGGTCAGGGCTGTTTATCGTAAAATAAGTACCAAACTGGCCGCTGAACACTTCGGTGCCGCCGAAATTACGCACACCAACACCATATACCTGTGCTTCACGAACTGAAAGCGCCGTTTCGTAAGCAAGGTTGGTCATAAGCACGCCGCTGTTCAGGCGGTTCTGGTCGAGCAATGCCACAGTGGTAATGATGGTAAAAATGGCAATGACGATAATAAGCTCGGCAATTGTAAAACCCGCCTGCTTTATCTTTTTAAGATTTTTATATCTTTTTGTATTTTTCAAAAAAGTTGAATGGGTTTGCATGGAAGGAATTACGTACATTTAGATGTAGAAGATACTGAACATATTATATCCAAAAAAGAGCACAATGAGGAGGCCTAAAACCAGGAACGGTGCAAAAGGTATTTCTGTCTTCATCGACAGCCGCGGTAAAAAAGACAGCAAACCTGGTGTTTTTGTGCTCTCGGTGTCCCCTTCTGCCTCGCCCGCTTCTTTCGACAAGAAGCGCAAAAGCATTATGCCTAAAGACGCAGCCGCGCCTATCCAAAAACTATATATTATTGCCGTAGCGCCGGCACCAAGCCCCAAGAGCCAGCCAATGCCGAGCGCCAGCTTCGCATCGCCAAGGCCCATCCATCTTCCACCCGAAACAAGCCACAGTAAATAGAATGGAAAGGCCAAAATAAGACCCGCAGCAATGTACAGCACTGGCGGCCATACCATGTGAAGCATGCCTTGCGCATCAAAAGAAAAAAATATATTTACGAATGCCAAGCCTGAAAAGATAAAAACAAATTTATCTGGAATAATTTTGTGGCGAATATCATAGACAGTAATGATGACGAGAACTGAAAGAATAACAAGCAAGAACGCAGTTCTTATAACGAACTGAGAAAAGCTCACAGCAGCAAAAGGTAAAGAAATAAAAGCTGCAGCTGCGAATAATATACCTGTGAGTATTTCGACAGCCGGATATTGCCAAGATACTTTGCTTTTGCAGGTGCGGCATCTTCCTTTAAACATTAAAAAGCTAAATACAGGAACGAGGTCGACTGCGCCGAGAGAGCGACGGCATGAAAAACATTTTGAACGGCCACCTAGGTTGCGGCCGGTATTGTGGCGAAAGATAACCACGTTCAGAAAACTTCCGATAATGCAGCCGAAGACAAAAAAGAGCGCTATTGCTGTATATTCCATTCACTATATCTTACCACGAAACGCTCAAAACAAAAAACCGCCCGAAGGCGGTTTTTTGAATCAGGAAAACCTGAAAGATAACCTACTAAACTATACGCAGAGTGCAGATGCACTAACAGTTGTAGTTGTTGTTGTAGCTTCTGATTTACCTGTACTGTCTACGCAATAGTTCATACCGTTAAGAGTCGCGCTAACGCCCCAAGCAGTTGTTGAAGCAACACATGTAGGTGTTACGCTTTTTGCCGCCAAACCTGCAAGCAAGTTAGAGAGGCTGTTTGCTCCTACGAATACCGAGTTTGCGCCAGAACATGATGTTACAGTCGTTGTGTTACCGCTTGTGAGGTAAGAGTTACTACCAGTTGTACTGTAGTAAAGTTCTGCCTGAGCTCGCATGTTAGCAAGTTCTGACTGAACAGCCGCAGCTGTACCTCGTGATCGTGCTGTTGTAAGTGAAGCCAATACTACTGATGAGAGGATACCGATGATGGCGATAACCACCAAGAGCTCGATAAGAGTGAAACCTTTAGAATTCTTCATAATAAATATCTATTTCTGTTATTTTTAATTTTAGCCTAATAATTTCCGTTCTTCGACAGATCGAAAATGTACCTACATTATAACAGCTGCGCGGGGTGCTTGTTTAGGTCTATGTGGATAACATCCTCAAACAAAATACCTCATTTCCCGCGTATGCGTATCTGCGATATACGGTGGAAATGAGGTATTTTGTTTTCGGAACCTTTTAAATACTGGAGGAGATATTGTAGATAGGAATGAGGACAGACGCAAGAAGGAAGCCTACACCTAAGCCGAGGAGTACTATCATCACCGGCTCAATAAGACCTACAAGGGTGTCTACGGCATTTACCACTTCACGCTGGTAGAACCTAGCCAAAGTCTTCAAAATATTACCGAGCTCGCCTGTTTCTTCACCAACTTTTATCATTTGCACCAAAATACCAGGGATTTCAGGGTATCGGCCAATGGCGTCAGAAAGTGGCGCTCCTCCTTTAACGGCATCTAAGCTTTGCTTAACTATATCTTCATAAATAACATTGTCTACAACATTTGAGGTAAGTTCGAGTGCTTTAATCATCGGGATACCGCTTCCGAGCATAGTGTTAAGGTTATCGGATATTCGCGAAAGGTAGAGTTTGCGGTAGAGGTCGCCTACATATGGCGTGTCGATGCGAAGCCGCGCGAAGAAAACCTTGCCAGCTGGGGTCATACCGAAACGTATGATGAGAAATATACCGACAATAACAGCAATAAGGAAAAACCAGCCGAAATCTACAAGAAAATTACTGAGATTAATTACAATTTGTGTATAAATAGGAATTTTCTGCCCAGAGTCGGTAATGATTGTACTAATTTTAGGAATAACCACCGTAAGCATAAGTGCCATCACCACAATAAATGTAAAGACGACGAAGGCCGGGTAAATAAGGGCGTTCTTAACCTTCGAGGTTACTTCATAATTTCTGTCGAGATAGTCGGCAAGGTATTCGAAAGTCTCATCGAGCTTACCAGACTCTTCGCCAGCCTTAACCATGTTCACATAAAAGCCTGAAAACACCTTTCCGTGCTTAGACATAGCTCCCGATATTGTCATTCCTCCTTGAATATCTTCTGACACTTCAAACAATACCTTGCGGAGTGGCCGGCTTTCAGTTTCGGAAGCAAGAAGCTTAAATACGCGAAGAGCCGAAACTTGCGCGCCGAACAATGTGGCAATTTGCCTTGAAAGAATTACTACTTCTTTATTGCTTATGCGGTCGAAGAATGTAATTTCTTTGGCAAAAATACCGCCCTGTTCATCGGCCGGCTTTATTGTAGTAATTACAAAACCGCGTCGCTGAAGCGAGTTAATGGCGATGTCTATGTTTATCGCATCAATAGAGCCTTCTGTTTCCGCCCCTGATTCATTTAGTGCTTTGTATTTGAATAACATTGTTTTTTATCTCTTTAATTTACAGCAATTTCTCGAGAACTTTCGGGTTAAGCGAATGCTGATACGCATTCTCGATACTGATTTCGCCCCGACGAACTAGGTCGGCAAGGCTTCTGTCCATATCTATCATACCTTCTTGAGCACCCGTTTCAATTACAGTATTAATTTCATGCGTGCGCTTTTCGCGAATTAAGTTCGAAACCGCATTGTTCGCTACTAGAAGTTCATAAGCTGGAATCATACCACCAGAAATGCGAGGGATAAGCCTCTGAGAAAATATTCCTGAAAGTGATGCAGAAAGTTGAATGCGAATTTGGTCTTGCTGCGAAGGCGGAAAGGTATCGATGATTCGGTCGATAGTTTGCGCAGCATTGTTTGTGTGCAGTGTCGAAAAAACCATGTGCCCAGTTTCAGCTGCAGTTACAGCCGCAGACATTGTTTCGTGCCCGCGCATTTCTCCGAGAAGAATAACGTTCACGTCTTGGCGAAGCACCGATGTAAGAGCCTGCTCAAATGAGTCGGTATCGGTTCCAAGTTCTCGTTGGTCGATAATAGACTTTTTCTGGTCGTACACATATTCAACAGGGTCTTCAATAGTAATAATATGCTCGGCCCTTTCTTGGTTAATAAGCTCTATCATACTGGCAAGAGTTGTTGTTTTACCCTGCCCTACCGGCCCTACCACCAAAAAGAAACCCTGCTTCCTTCTTGCAAATGTTTCAAGCATCGGGGGCAAGTTGAGTTCTGATATTGTTTTTATTTGTTTAGGAATAAGACGGAGCGCAATACTATAAAAACCTTGCTGCATAAAAGCATTGCCGCGGAAACGCGCATCTTTGCTGAAGGTGTAGCCGAAGTCGCACTCGCGCGTTTCAATAAACTTTTTCTCTTTTTCGTCGCCTATCATAACCAAAAGCATTCCCATTATATCTTCGTGCGTAAGCAAAGGTTTCTTTACCAAAGGAAACAAAGAGCCGCTGATGCGGATTGTTGGGCACCGGCCTTCAGAGAGGTGCAAGTCGGAAGCGCCTTCCTTGACCACCGTAGCTAAAAGTTCATCGAGTTCATCTTTGTAATTCATTGTGTAAATATAATATTAAATTCTCTTACTTTTTATGCGTCTGGAGCAAACGAAGCACTTCAGCCACAACCTCGGCCGGAATTGTAGTGGCCTTCACTATGTAGCCGTCGATGCCGAATTTTTTAGCTTTCTCTATATCGACAGACTGGCCTTGGTTACTGAGCACCAATATTGACGCGTCTTTAGCCAAGTTTTCTTGACGCATTTTTTCAAGAAATTCTAGGCCATCCATTACGGGCATGACAATGTCTAGAACGATAGAGTCGGGAATAAAACCTTCTTGCAATTTTTTAATTGCATCGGCGCCATCAACAGCCGTAACAACTTCAAATTTTTCTTTCTGAAACTTAATTGAATACATGTTCAGAAGGAACTTGTCGTCATCTACTATAAGTATTTTGTATGGAGTATCTCCGTTCATATATCTAGCATTATATCAGGGCGAGGCAGTTTATACCTAAGCTTTTTTGCACAGTTTGCGCCCCCCC
>CALMYA010000005.1 GCA_937873535.1 uncultured bacterium
AAAATGCTAAAGCTGTTGGCGGGGCTTTAAGTTCTTCAAGGTATGCTGCCATATACCCCACCATCCCCTTCACCATATGATGAAATTTTAAATTAATTGCTTCACCTGCCTGATTGTCGATAGCGAACTTTTCGAAACCGTTGGTGCACATCACTACTTTTTCTGCCGTCACTTTATTTACACCAGACTCAAGTATGGCTTTATCTGCCTGAAGCACCACTCGCGAAATATATGTATCCTCAGCAAGCATAAACCTGCCCTTGTATGTAACCAGCAAATAACCCACGAGCTCTTCAATTAAAAGCGCGCTATTAACGCAGCCTTTCCTTTCAGAAACAACCGCCACATACTCGGTGTCTTCAGTTTCAAGCAAAGCTAAAATGTCTTCTTTAGGAATGATGCTATATAAGTGTGCATATTCTTTTGGAATATTTTCAATTCCCTCGGCATTTTCTGCAACGTAAATTGGTGACACCTGAATTCCAGCTTCGGCACGCAAGGCGTTATTCTTAAGCTCTTCAACAACACGGCCCACGGTGGCATATCCGTTGTAACCCATAAATGATGACATAGGCGTCGTCAGGTTGGCATCGGCATAAATTTCTTCAAGCAAAATCCAAGCACCTCGTACCGAACGTTCTGCATCGGCCGCAAGGTCAAGGCCGTACTCTTCAACCAACGAGTAAAACTCGCGTTCAAATTCAAATACTAATTGCCCGGCATTATGCCCGGTAGCCCCATGCGCCACTCGCCCGCCTTCAATTAAAAAAACCTGTTTTTCTGTATTCTTAAGTACAAAATATGATGTCATCACACCGGCAATACCTGCACCCACAATGGCTACTCCGGTGTTTACACAACCTTCAAGGGTGTCTATTTGCCTGGTTATCTTCAGCTGATGGATCCAAGGCGAGAGATTATTGTTCATGCAAACATAATATCATACTGGCTGTTGGCGCCCATTTATCTACCCTTTATTGAGTTACCGCATTAGTAACCCGATGTTCGAGTGAAGCCGCCGTTTGTTCCGCCGTTTGTTCCGCCATATGAAGGTTGATAAGAGTATGCTTGCGCGGATGAAGCAGAAGATGACTGCGTTCCAGCACTTGTTGGATAATAGTTATAAACCTGGTTAGGATATGACACATAGTTATAGCCACTACCTGCAGTGCTTCCTGAATATGTTGGCGTTGGTGTGGGGTTCATATTGTAAACTAGATTCGGATACGACACATACGAGTAATTAGAAAGTGATGTTGAAGAGGCGCTGTATGTAGGTGCAGGCGTTGGGTTGTAGTTGTAAGTTAAATTTGGGTACTGAGTGTAACCGTAGCCACTGCCACTACTTCCTGTTGAAGAATATGTTGGAGCTGGTTGTGGAGAATAAGTATAAAGAGTATATGGATATTGAACATACTTATAGCCGCTGCCGTTTGAACTACCATTACTATAACTTGGAGCTGGCTGAGCTGAATAATTATATAAAGTGTAAGGGTACTGCACATAGTTATATCCACCATTACTACTGCCGCACCCTGTATTGCAGGCTGCTGCTACCCCTGGGTCTAGGGCAAATAACAGAAAAAATGCCACAAGTGCAATGAGGGTTACAACAGAAGAAGCTACTGGCGATGTTTTCATACGTGCAACTTATACCATTACTTATACTTTTATACAAGGGCCAACAACAAGGTTAAAACCCAACCATTCTATACAAACAAAAAGCCCAGCGAAGGGGCCTTTTGTTTGTATATTAGTTTTCTTACAACCAATATAATTTGCAATACTATTAGTAGCCAGATGTTATTCTGAACCCTGAACCCGTACTTGTAGGGTTTGTATAGCCATACGGCTGATACGTACCCTGACTCTGGCCATAAAGGCCTTGCTGACCGTACGCTGTCTGACTGTATGATTTTACAGTTGTTGGGCTACTTGCTCCGTAATAATTATATACAGGAGGGTTAAGATACTGAGAATTGTAATCGTTCAAGCCTGTGTTGGTATATTTAGGTGCTGCAGTTGGAGCATAGTTGTATACAAGATATGGTGCAACTGCGGCGTTGTTACCACCATAGTTTGAAGCATTAGAACCTGTGCTTGTATTTGGGTAATATGACCCGTTAGTTCCAGCTGTAGTTCCTGTTGTGTTACCGCTACCATTTCCGCCAGTATAGGCATCGAAGAATGGAACGTCGGTTGAAGAATACTTAGAGTAATCGTAAGACGGTGCTGTCTTACCATCCAAATAATTCTGAAGATTCTGGCAAATTGTTCCACAAGTACCTGAGCTGTCTACAACATAGTTAGTATCGGCATGCGCTACTGATACTCCAACAAAGAGGAAGAGTGCAGCAATGACGCCCGCATACGCTATAGATGAGACAACCGTAGAACCTATGATATGAGCTGTTTTAGTGAGGTTTTGCATGGTTTTTATAAGTTTTTATTAGATTATAGATATATTATACCATAGTTGAAGAAAAAAGCAAGTACCCTGCCCAACTAGCAAAGCCTCACCACCGGTACACAAAAAGGCCCCAGTTGGGGCCTTTTTGTTCTATTTCCCGTCTTATTACCGTCTTTTCTTAATTCCCTAACTTTTTATAGCCTATTTAGAAGCAATGTGCCCCTTAACATTTACACTAATAGACTTAGGAAGTGTAGGCGCAGCGGTAATAGGTTCGCCGTTCTTTCGTGTGAGGTAACTTACTTCTACAAAATAGCCAACTTCACTGTTCATAATTGAGAGTGAAGGGTTAACCTGTACTGACTTATCAGCCTTGGCGATAATTGAAGTAATAGGAAGTCTGTCGCCAATAAGCACTGTTGACTTGAATTTAACAGTCTCAGGGTTAACAACATGGAAGAGCGCAGCATAATGCTGAACCTGTGGTTCGCCATTTCGTGTGACGGTCATGTCTGTAAATACATCGAATCCGTCTGTAGTTCTAATAGAAGTGACAACAGGGCCTACAGAAACATGGCCTTTAGTTGTGCCATTTGTGTCTGTGTAGTTTGCTTCACCGCCGACAAGAGTTACGTCAACGCCCGTCTGAGGTACACGCATAGTTACCTTTCCTACAAGAGGAGCGAGAAACGCTTTATCTTGAAGTTTGATAGCCATTGCCTGTGCAGCAGTTGTAGCGTCTGGAGAAACCACGTTTGAGCCTGAACCTGTATTAGTTCCGCCTGTCGCACTAGCGGTTGTAGTTGCCATACTGTCTGTTGTTGTCGCGTTCTGGTTTGCAGGAGCGCTTGAACCTGACTTTCCGACAAGAGCTATGATGATGACGATGACCACAATTGCGATCACGACATAGAGCGTATTTTTTGTTGTTGAATTCATTGCTAAAAATTATGTTAAATAATGCTGTCTTTTTTTAATAGATCGATGCTTCCCTCTTGCAGCTCTTTACAATCCAAGAGCCTTGCCGGCTGTTCCTGTTGAAGGAACGGCCGGCACTGCATGTATTGCAGGAAGTAGAGCTGCAGGGGTGACGACGGCGGGCGCCAAGGCGGCAGGGGCAGGTTCTGACGATACAGAAGCTGCCGCCTGCACTGCGGCACCACTTGAAATTGTACCAGAAGTAGTGGCAATCTGCACCGAAGTTACGTTTGCCCCAGCATTTGCGTTGGTGCTTGTGCTGACAAGCAAACTTTTCTTTTGTGAACCTTTATTTAACAAAGGGCGCTTCTTGTTTTTGTCGGTAACTATTTGCAGCGCACTGTTTATACTGTCGGCGCCCTCATTAGCTTTCCTAAAGAGTAGATAGGCTTCGCTGTAGGCACCTGTATTGAACTTCGACTGACCTTCATTCAATGCTTTTTTAACGCCTGCAAGTTCACTCTCGATTGTCGCGTCTGCTCCCGCTGCTCCAGCAACTGCCGGCGCAGATACAGTGGGTACTGTGCTACTGGCCTTTTTGCCAGCACGTGCAACCACAGAACCTGAACGTGCTGCGTCGCTAATATACCCTTCTACTTTTTTTAGTTTATCTTTTGAAACAGCAAGGGCATTCTGCGCTGAATTTCTTTTTTGTATTGTAGCGCTGGTAGAAGCAACAGATGCTTCAAAGGCAACTCGACGCTCTGAAGCCGCCGCCAAATGGCTTTTGACTACTGTGTTCAGACTGCTCGTAGCTGAAAACACCGCGAGTGACTTCTGATGCTCACTTAACGATGTTTCAAACTCTGAGCTAACGGCGAGAACGGCTTCGGCGTTTCCTTCTGTTCTTAATGTTTCAGTATTTTTAACAAACTCAATTGCCTGCTCTGAAAACGAGGCTTCAAGCTCTGCCTGAACATCGTCACTCAACCTGCCCTCTTCTGCTAGTTTTTCGGCTTCAGCCAAACGTTTTGCTGCATGCGAAGCAGAGACACGAGCCTTAGCCTCAGAGTTTATAGCCAAAAGCGATTCAACTTTTTCATTAATGTTTGTTTTAACTACATACAGAACATCTCCTGGCAAGGCATCGGATGCGGCATTTGTTGTGCCAATTCCTAACGTAAAAATAAGCAGCGCGGCAATTGGTACTAATACTTTTCTTTTTAGATTCATTGAAGCAAAAAATGCTGTCGTAGAATTGAAATACGGGCTCTTTAATCGCCGGGGGTTCAAAAGACCAAGAATGGCGGGCGATGCCACTCCAGCTGGATGTTTTTCCATAAATTTACTGAATTCGGATGCGCCATGCAGTTTTTCTTCATGAGTCAGAGAAATTTTATTAGCTTTTTCAAGCACGCGTTTTACACGCGGGGTCATGTGCTGAGCATGCTGGCTGGGGGCTTCTTCGTCGCTCATTTTAAAGCTGCCCTGCATACCATTCTGTGTTGAATTGTTGTTGTGTGTTTCGTTCATGTTATTTAAATTTCTTCCCTTCACATTCATGGTTAAATAATTTCCTCAACTTTATTAAACCTCTATGAATGCGAACGGAAATTGTGTTTTCAGATTCACCTGTCATTTCGGCAATTTCTTCAAGCGTGAGGCTTTGCACATACCTCATGAATACTTCGTCGCCATACGGCTCGGGTACTTGTGCAATGAGCTTTATGGCCTCCTCGCCGTCGATTTGGTCGACCCAAGAATCGGTTTCATCTTCACCTGGGTCGAAGCCGAGCTCGTGAAGGTCATCGAGTGACTCTTGGGGCTTTCTGCTGCCACGGCGGCGGTACTCATCTATTATAAGGTTACCCGCAATGCGATACAGGAATGCTCTCATATTTTCTATGTCCTTTCCGCCATGAGCGCCGCTCTTTCCCCCTCCCTTACCAGACTTTTCTGAGGCCAAGTTGCTCCAAGCTTTTGTAAAGGTATCTTGGACGAAATCTCTTGCCATTTCCCTATCGCTCAGCTTGAAAAAGCAGAACCGAAACAATGCGTCGGCATGGGAATTATAGGCTTCAAGAAATGTCTTGTTGAGATCGCCCATACAGTATGACGAAGAGGTGGGCGTTTGATTTCCGAAAAACACGGAAGACAATGAGGCTCAGTTGAGAGGCATCCTTGTCGTAAACAAACAGCTCTCCTACTCGATTATTCCACTTTACCGCTCTAAAATGATATGTCTAGGGGGTATCCACACCTACACCGTTATACAGGAGCACGGATATTTTCCTGCTGGAAAATTCCTCGTGCTCGTGCCAGTCGCGCTCGCAAGTCTCCTGTATAACGGTGTAGGTGTGGATACTGTAGTGTTTTTATGAACTCATCTCTTCTAAAAGCTCACTCAAGTCTTTGTATCGCGGAACTACCCCTTGTTGCTTTACCACCCAGAACATGCCGGGGTTGAATTCTTGAATAAATTCGTAATCGTGGCTTACCAATAAAATTGTGCTTTTTGAGGCCTTGCAAGCTTCGAGGAGAATTTCCCATGTGACTTCGTCAAGATGGTTTGTTGGCTCGTCTAAAATTATGAGGTCGGGCTTCAGGCCGAACACCAAGGCGAAGCGAAGGCGCATACGTTCGCCTCCTGAAAGGTCGTGAACGGGCGTGTTCATTGTATCTAAATTAAAGCGCATGGCGCCAAGAACCGCGCGAGCCTCTTCATCGAAGCAATTAAGCCTTTTCATAACAATACCGAGCGGGAGCTCGTCGGGGTCGAAATGTGCGTGCTGGTCGAAGTAAGCTTTTTTTATGTTGTCGGCCCATACTACTCCGCCTTCTGATGGCTCTAATTCCCCTATCAAGCATTTTAAAAAAGTAGACTTGCCCGAGCCGTTTCGGCCGAGAAGCGCAATATGCGTGCCCGTGCGAATTTCGAGATCGACGCCCTGAAAAATATTTCCTTTATGTTTAGGGTAGTGAAAAGCAATACCGTTCACGCGGCACAATAATTTGCCGTCGTGCAAGGTTGAGCCATGCTGATGTATTTTTATTTTACTCTTCTTGTCGTCTGGCCGGCCTGAATCCTTATGTGCAGCCTTGAGGTCGTTCAGCTCTGCAAGCTTTCTTTGGTATGCAGAAATTTCTTTTCCTCTTATTGCCTTTTGACGCAAAATTACAATAGTAGATTCGAGCTGTTTAATTCTTTTAGATTCAGCGTCGAACTGTCGCTGCATACCACCGAGGCGTGCCATTTTGTCTTCAATATAGTCGTCGTAACCACCTTCTGAAACATGAATTTCGCCGCGAGCAAGCTCTGCAACTTTCGTGGCGATAGAATCGATAATAAGCCTATCATGCGAAATAAAAATAATGCCACCTTTATATTCTTGAAGCGATTCAATAAGAATCATACGGCTGACAATGTCGATGTGGTTTTCTGGCTCGTCTAAAAGTATAAAGTCGGGGTTCGCAGCAAAAGCAACGCTTAACGCCAAAATTTTCTGCTGACCTCCTGAAAGTGAACCACACAAAGATGTTGCATGGCTTTCGGTATTAAAGCCAAGCTCTTTCGCCTCTTTGTGCACTTTTTTGAGAAGCGACAACCCAGCGCGCTTTTCTATATATTGCTGCACGCTTAGCTTTGTAAATTCGGCCTCGAATTCTTGAGGAACATACACCGCTCGAATGTGCGTGTTTTTTTCGACCATACCCGTTTCAGGCTGAAGCTGGCCGGAAATAATTTTAAGGAGCGTCGACTTACCAGTACCGTTTTCGCCCAAAATACATAGCCGCTCGTTTTCGTTGCATTTCAAAGAGACATTGGTAAACACCTGCCGTTCACCGTAGGAATAGGCTATTTTTTTGAGGTTGATGACTTTCACGAAATGCCAGTATAACACACGTATTCATGGTTATTTCACAGCATAAATCCATAAAAAGTTTCAGCGCCACCCTGTGAGAGGTAGCGCTGTTTGAAAGTTTACGGGTTCTTACACCGGGTAGAGAATCTACCGTTAGGCTGCGCGCTTCATTCGATATGAATCGTACCGTCTGCAGGCACGAAGCTGATGCGAAGACCGCTGAGTGCGAAGAATGCCTCATCGTCGGGCGAAACCATAAGATTTGCGGCCGCCGTAATTGCCCCCCGTGTTTTGGGGTAAAAGGCTGTAACGAAAAGTTCGCTGTTTTCTACCACAGCGACAACTTCCTCACCGCATACGGTTCCTTTTACCGTTCTTTCTTCCTCCTGAAGTTGCCTCTGCACAGATCTCACCGCCGAGGTTTTCTCCATACTTGATGCATGTTTCAGATCATAGGTCGCAAGCAGTGCGGCAGCCGAACGCGACACGACAGTCGCGTGGGAAAAGCACGCAGCCAGGGGAAACCTCGTATATGAATTGGCGGCCACATACAAAAAGGTCGTCGATAATCTCGAAGAGAAAGCGGGAGAGAGGATCGAAGATATGCGAGTTCTCGATGACAATAAAGAACTCCCATCTGTGTATTCCTACCGGCTAAGCAGAATAAGCGGATTCCTCGGAGAGAACTCCGATGATATTCGCAAAGACCTGCAGGGTTCCTTGAAAACCGTCCTGCTCGTTGACGAACTCGTTGGCAAGCAGAAATGGAAAGACATCGACTACCCCCAGTTTCAAGACCAGTTACACAGGCAGCTCAGCGAATCAACCATAGCTGCCCATGAAAAAGCTAACGAGCGATTCCAGGCAATTATCGATGACTTGGAGTACAAAGAAAACAAGATCGACGCAATTACCTGGGAAGATGTTCCGGAAC
>CALMYA010000006.1 GCA_937873535.1 uncultured bacterium
AGACAAAAATCACAAACAGCAGGCAGAGGATGAAGTACCCATTATGCCGCAAAAACCGATGCCGATGAGCGAGGCTGCACTCAAGCTCGCCAAGAAACAAGCGGCGGCACTGCTGCCGCGTGAGGATGTGAACTTGTGGGCGACATCAGCACTGGCAAATCCAAAGGATGATGAAATTCCAAAGGTAGTAGCGAAAACACGACCGCTCCGCCTCAAACGACGCGTAGATGATATAAACGGCAATGTGCCGCGCCGCGTCTGCGAGTAGGAGACATCTGTTGAAGTAGCTCATTTTCCGCGCTCAAACCCGTCACCAGTGACACAGAAAATTCGTCTGTCGTCATTGGGTAGGCGGGTTTTTTGTTTTTAAATAATTATATACACAATATTTTGCGTATATAATCAAGAGTATAAAATATCCTTATAAAATAAGCCTTATAAGGAATCAAAATACACTTGTTCCAAAATACTTTTACTACTAGCCATATTTTTAATGATTGCATTAAAATGACGGCCTGATAGAATTGCTCGGCAAGTGAAGAAAATCAGTTCCGCATTCAAAAATACCTGTTCGTGTGCCTGCATACTCTGCGTAATGTTCGGAACGTTATTCTTTTTCTCTCCTGTTATTTTCCCAGGCGCTTCAAATATCGCCGATGCAGCCTCTGTAACCCCGCTCAGTTCTTACAGCTCTCTTACCGCCGCAATATTAAATAGCAAAGCCTCTGCTTCAAGTGTCTCAAACGTATCAAGCGTCAGTTCCTCGAATGTGTCGCGTAACTGGGCAGGGTATACGGCTACGGCAAGTGGTGTGTATTCCGGCATAGGTTCAAGCTGGGTAGTGCCACAGGCGAAAAGTAATGTATATTCGGCCGATTCAACATGGGTCGGTATCGGCGGTATGGGTAAGCCCGATTTAATACAGGTCGGCACGCATGCGGTTGCGGACGGTGCAACGGTAAATGCAGTAAACGCAACAAACTCAGGAGTTAATTTTACATATAAGGCATGGTACGAAATTCTTCCGAGCGTGCCGGTTACAATTCCTGTAGCAATAAAACCCGGCGATGCCATAACGGTTTCAATAACCATGCAGACGCCGAATACCTGGCTCATATCATTTCAAAATATAACTACAAATAAAAATTATCAGACTTCCGTATATTATGCTTCTTCGATGTCATCAGCCGAATGGATTCAAGAAGCGCCGCTTAGTTCAGGTACGAACAGTGTGGTGCCGCTCGATGATTTCGGCTCAGTAGCTTTTAATAATGCATGGGCAATTAAAGATGGTGTTAAGGTGAATATTCAGCAGCTCGGAGCTCGGGCCATAAACATGCTGAGTTATGCTAACCAGGTGCTCGCTGCTACATCGGCGCTCGGTGACGGCGGCTCAAGTTTCAGCGTGGTGCGCACGAGTGCAAACGCATCACCAGTTTTTGCTTTTGGTAAAGTAAATAAAAAGAAATAATATAAAATACCTGCAATTCCTTGCAGGTATTTTATATTGCTTTAGAAGCTCTTGTGTTTAGGTTTCTATGCATAGACTAGTGTGCAATGAGCATCACACCGCTTGTGTCTGCAAGATTGCTAACTGTCAAAGCCTGAGCTGGGTTGCTTGCGACTACCGTTGAAACGTTTCCGTTTACGTCAACGTAAGCGTAAGTTCCGCCTGAGATAGGAACGAAGCCGCTCATGATGAGGGTGTCGCCTGAGACAAGCATCACACCGCTAGTGTCTGCAAGGTTGCTGACAATAAGAGCTTCTGCCGCACTGTTTGCAGTTACCGTAGTGACTGCACCGTTGGCAGCAACATATGCATAGGTTGAAGCAAATGTAGCTACCGGAGCAACAGCAAAGGCTGCCATTGCCATGAGGACAATAAGTGTATTTTTCATATTATTTTTGGTTATGTACCGATTCTTATAATGTAGAGCGACCTTTGTGCACTATATAAGACGCCTGAGCGGGGAAGTGGTGACAGGGGTCATTTTAGAGCATATTGACGCCCATTTCCATCCTGTTACACTGAACGTATGGAAATGGAATTAGACATGAAAGGTTTGGATAAACCATGCACATGCGGAGCCGGAAAGCTCGCAGGCAATTGCTGCAGAAA
The DNA here is from genome assembly GCA_937873535.1 of uncultured bacterium. Lineage (GTDB taxonomy): Bacteria > Patescibacteriota > Minisyncoccia > Phycocordibacterales > CAIZLB01 > VEQN01. Next base: position 2,120 of record CALMYA010000006.1, read on the forward strand.
AGATGAGCCTTGCCCTTGCGGTTCTGCACAGAAGGTCAGCGCATGCTGCATGGTTGAAATTGAAGATTCAAAGAACCAGGCGGCGAAGTAATATTGTAGTCGATATTGCGCGCGGCCAAGCCGGTTCCACAATGAATCAAAAGTCCGATACTAAAATAATTGAGCGTTACAAACAAGCGGTAGTTTTTGTTGAAAGTTTTTCAAACACGTCGATCAAGGAAAAAATATAAAAAGAGTACAGGAAAGATTTGGATAACGACCTGAATGCGCATTCGCCCGGCAAAACTGACCCGGCTTTTTTTCTGGCACGAACGCGGCATTTTTTGGATATGATCGGCAGCCCTGATAATGGTTCCGGCGCTTCAGGTTTTAAGTACATTCACATAACCGGAACAGCAGGGAAAGGAACGGTTTCAACTATGGTGCATGAAATACTAAGCGCCGATGGGCGTGCTTCCAACAAGAAAGCCGGGCTTTTTACTTCGCCGTATGTGACAGCTAGCATAGAAAAAATAAAGGTCGGTGACAAATATATTTCACCGAAAGAGTTTACGGAAATTGTAGAATCTTTAAAGCCGACCATTAGAAAGGCTGCTATACAAAGCCCGTATGGCGCACCTTCGGCATTTGAACTGTCTCTGGCTATCGCCCTGGTATATTTTAAAAAGCAGAAATGCGAATGGGTGGTGCTCGAGGTTGGCCTTGGCGGCCGCTACGATGCCACTAATATTATTGAAAACCCTAAGGTTACGGCCATTACAACAATAGACCATGACCACACCGAAATACTGGGCAAAACCCTGCGAAAAATTGCATACGATAAGGCCGGTATTATAAAGAAGGGAAGTGAGTTTTTTACTTCAGAACAGCGGCCCGAGTTGCTCGCATTGTTCAAGAAAATCTGTAAAGAGGAAGGAGCGACGTATCATCACATAGGGAAGCAATCAGATTATCAGCAATACAATAAGATGCTCGCAAGAAGTATCGTCGGGGCATTCGGTGTACCTAAAAAAGCAATTGCCACAGGTATCAAAAACACCCGGCTGCCATGCCGCTTTGAAATTATAGATACGAAACCTCTTATTATTCTCGACGGCGCACATAACCGGGCGAAAATTTCGAGTACTATTGGCAATATACAGAAGCTGCGCGTTCACGCTCGCGGTAAAACCAATTCCAAAAAAGGCTTCAAAAAACTTATTGTCATTGTCGCCATTTCAGATACCAAAAAAGACAACCGAGCCATTCTTGCGCCGCTCGCGGCCGTTGCCGATTACATTATCGTCACGTCGCTTTCGGGTAAAGATAGAAAATCGGTTCATCCCGCGGCGCTCATTCCATATATAAAAGCGGCTTTGCGTAAAAATAAAAAAGTGGGCACTCCTATTGAAATAATAATGGACCCGCACAAGGCGCTCGCTGAAGCGAGGAAGCTGGCTGGTAAAACAGACTGCATCCTGGCCACCGGCTCATTTTTTCTGGCAGGGGAGCTGCGCAAGAACTGGTTTTCGGAAGAATGGGTTTTGAAGAATAGGCGCAGTTTTAAATGAAGCAATAAGTAAGAAATAAAAAAGCGGCACCCGGGAACTTCCAGGTGCCGCCGATGGGGCATGTTCAAAGAACTGCTAACTGTTAACTGCAACTACTGACCACTGCGGCTACGCGGGTGTATGAGCTGATATCTTCAAGACGAGCCGTTCCGTCATGGAAAGCTCGCGGCCGAGACCGAGTAGGTCATGCAAATTCATTTTCACCGACGCCCCCATGCCCTGAGGAAGTCCGAAGTGAAGAAGAAAGCACTGGCCCAGGAGATGCCGAAGAAACGACTCTGTCTCTTCAAGCAGAATTTCCGTGCTGTCGCCCATGGCCGCGCTGACGATGCACGTCGGCATCGCCGCCATTGAGCATGAACAGCCGCATCCATGGCCGAGCACCCGACCGGTCGCTTTATTGATCTCAGTTTGGACATCCAAATAGAGACGGCTGCAAAGAGGCATGGCATGAAGCCCTGCGTCTGCTGTTTGCCATTTCATCTGCCCTGGCAGCAGATGCTCGAGGTCTGGAATTCGTTCCTCTTTGGTTGGGTCGTGACGAATTGCCATGAACGCCAGCGTATCGTAGAACTGGCGCGGCAGCCTGTCGCCGAAACGGTTATGAATGGCCGCCAGAGCTTCAAGGTACTGCCGTTTCAGCCCTGAGAATTCGTCTTCGTGCATTGGCAGGAATTCTTCTGCACGGAAGGCTTTTGCCGTCAGATAGCCGCCGGCATATATTTCCGTGATTTCTTTTCCGAGGCTGCAGTAGCCTTTGCTGTGCATGAATTCCATGAAGCCCTGCAAGCTTGCGAGGATGTCGGGGTAGAATCCCAACTGTTGAAGCGCTGCGAATGATGGTGTGGTGTGTGACATATTTCTCCTTCTTGTGTGGTGTTTTTGTACTATATTTTTTCATCTTAAAACCGTAAAAGATGAAGATGTGAATGTGCGTTGATTCCGGTTTTAATTCAAATTACGTATTTACATAACCTGACTTTAAAACAGCAATCTTATGACAGCTCGTGTTCCTCGGCATATTCTTTGCCGGCCCTGAATTTTTGGATGCTACGTCTCTTGCGGGCAGTAGGGTCTTTTGCTTCTAACGCGCCCGCATGCGCTGCAAGTTTTCGAAGTTCTTCTCTGCTCAGCAGCCCGTCATCGAAAGAAAAAGATGCAATAGGAGCCTTTTTCAATTGCGAGAGAGCAAGGTTTTTTGATTCTTCGCTCGTTATCTTGTTCAGGACAAATTCATAAGGAGCATCATAAAAATTCAGTGTTTCTGCTATTTGGTGCGCGGCTTTAATAGAATGAGGCGTCGGTTCAACAACGATATAGCTAATTGTGAATCCTGTCGGAACGCCGGTACCCGCGGCATCGTTGCTGGCTTTCTCATCCACTATTACTGCCTCGTTATTTTTCAATTCAAGGAAGGGCAAATATACCTTGAGCGACGTAGAAAGCGAATGGCTGCATTTATTTCCGCTTAGCACGGTGTGGGTATGCGGGCCTGATGCCATCAAGTACAAATCTTTTCCTATTTCCTTCGCGTATTTTTCCGTAAAAGGGTCTAATGGGTTAAACCAGAATCTGGGAGAAATATTTTTGTAAAAAATGTCCTTGTAAGAATCATTTTTGCCGATTCCTGCATATTCATTCATGTCTCCGAGGCTTTCGCCAAGATAGGGAAGGGGGCTGCCGTCGATATCTTCACCAGACAGATTCCAGACAAGGTCCATGTTGTGGTCGGCGTCAATTGCCAGCACCCGTTTTCCTTCAGCATGAAGATGCCTTGCCATGGCGGTTGCCAGTGTCGACTTTCCCGACCCTCCTTTTCCTAAAAATCCTATAATCATTTAAATGCAAACTAATTGCACTTACTAATATAGCCCGTTCCAGGTTTAATTGCAAGTAATTTGCATATGGTATACTATGGCTCTATGACAATGGCAGCAGAAATCCTTAAGAGACGTAAGCTAAAGTTAACGCCTGCACGACTGGCCGTTCTTGCTCTATTTGAGTCTTCGTTATGTCAACCGCTTAGCGCTGACGACATTCACTTGAAATTGAAGAAGCTTAAAAAGGCCGAAATAGATCTTGTAACCGTGTACCGCACGCTCGCTTCATTCGAAAAAGAGGGAATATTGAAAAAGGTAGACCTTCACAAGAGCGCCGCCTATTACGAATTGGCCGATGGAACGGCTGACGGGGGCAGCAAAAGGAAACATCACCACCATCATATTGTCTGCACGGCGTGCGGCCTCATTGAAGGGTTTGATGATTGCAATGTTGAAGCGCTTTCAAAAAAGGCTTTGGCGGCATCTTCAAAATTCAGCTCCGTAAGCAAGCACTCGCTTGAACTTTTCGGCGTATGCAAGGCATGTTCAAAAAGGTAAAATATATACGTATGAGAATTTATATGAAAACGTTTGCATGTGCGCCTGTCTTCGCAGTTGCCTTCGCCTTTCTTGCGCTGTTTTCTTTTGCGTCAAACATTCAAACTGTTTCTGCCGCAACAATAATGGAAGATGAGATAACCGTGGTGAAAGCGCAGGTCACGCATGTTGAAGACAAAGGCGAGAGGGAAATTGGCGGTACCGACACTAAAACCCGAGTGCAAAAATTAGACGCAATGATTCTTGAAGGAGCTGAAAAGGGTACGAGTGTTTCATTCGAAAATGATTACCCCGTACAGTTAAAGGAAGGCGATACATTCTATCTTCGAAAGGTGCACTATGCCGACGGCGGCAAGGCTGCTTACACAGTTTCTGATCCGTACAGGTTGAATCAGATATTATTTTTTACGCTGTTGTTCGTTGTTCTGGTTTTTATATTCGGCGGCAAGCAGGGCATTCGAGGCCTCGCCAGTCTTATAGGCAGCCTTCTTCTCATCACCTTCGTGCTTCTGCCGGGCATCCTTAACGGATATTCGCCTCTGCTCATAAGCATCGGCGTGGCATCTCTTATAATAGTTCTGGGTTCATATGTCACGCACGGTTTCAATAAAACTACATCATCGGCTGTCGTCGGTATGATAGCCACGGTCGTCCTTGTCGGAATCTTGGCGCATATTGCCGTCAGCACGACGCAACTTACAGGCTTTGATAGCGAAGAGTCGGTGTATCTTAATTTTAGCACTAGCGGCACGATAGATTTCGTCGGCTTGCTTCTCGGAGGCATGCTCATCGGCCTTCTCGGCGTGCTGTACGACGCGGCCATCGGTCAGGCGATAGCCGTCGAAGAATTGCATCGCGTCGCCCCGCATCTTTCACGTTTAACCATATATAGGCGCGCCATTCGCATGGGAAAGGAGCATATCGGCGCCCTGGTGAATACTTTGGCCATCGCCTATGTCGGCGTGTCTTTGCCGCTCCTCCTTCTGCTTTCATCGCATGATATACCAATACTCCAGCTCATAAACCGCGAGAATTTTGCCGCGGAAATAATCCGTACCCTTATAGGCAGCATCGGCCTGGTGCTGGCTGTGCCGATAACAACGGTGCTGGCTATCTTTATTTTGATACGGAACAATAATGGCACTGGCGCAAGTTCAGGTCTCGGTGCCTCGGCAAGCGCGGATGTCATCAAGCGAGAACTTGAGGAAATTGAGCATCTTTCTCATACGCATTCGCACTAATCCTGGCGCCGATCATTCCACCAGTCCTGAATTTTTAAATAAGCAATGCGGCCAGCTTACGGTCAATACACGAAGATGCCGTAAATATGTACAATGCGAAGCATGAAAAACATCATTGAAGCATTACAGTGGCGCTACGCCACAAAAGAGTTTGATACAAGCAAAAAACTGTCTTCGGAACAGCTGCATACATTAACAGAGGCACTTCGTTTGTCGGCCTCGTCATTCGGTCTTCAACCGTGGGGTTTTGTGGTTGTTTCGAACCCCGAAGTTCGTGCCAAGCTCCGCGAAGCTGCATGGGGCCAAAGTCAAATTACAGATGCCTCCGAGCTTATAGTTATCTGTGTCAGAAAGAATGTCGACAGCACCCTTGTAGATACATGGATGCAATCAATTGCTAAAACTCGCGGCATAGACATTGCCGAGCTCAAAGGCTATTCCGATATGATAAACGGTTCGATTAACGGAAGAAGCAGCCCCGAAGCGGCGAAAGAATGGGCTTCGCGGCAGGTGTATATTGCTCTTGGCACGCTTCTTGCAACCGCGTCAGTTGAAGAAATAGACACATGCCCGATGGAAGGTTTTGATAATAAAAAGTTTGACGACATTCTCGGGCTCGATGCTCTTGGTTTAGAATCTCGCGTGCTCGCAGCTGTCGGTTTCCGTTCCGCTACAGACAAAATGGCATCGCTGCCTAAGACGAGGTTTCCTAAGGAGGATGTGGTGGTTGAGATTAAATAAATCAAGAAATAAAACCCGTCATATTCTAGAGCATATCGCAGATACGCATGCTCTAGAATATGACGGGTTTTATTTCTTGTTATACTCTATCTACAATGCTCATCCATATAAAAGTAACTGCTGGCGCCAAAAAAGATTCCGTAAAAAAGAAGAATGACACCTCGTATATTGTTACGGTAAAGGAAGAGGCTAAAGACAATATGGCCAACAGAAAAATGATGTCTTTAATGGCTGAGGAATTAAATGTGCCTACCGCCGCGATTCGCATTATAACAGGGCATCATACGCCGTCTAAGATAGTTGAGGTTTTGGGGCGGTAGAGTAGAATGTGGGAGATATCCAATTTTGCCTATGGAAAAACTTTTTATACAAAATAGAAAAAAACAGAAAATCGCGGTTGTGTTGGAACAGCCTGAAGGCGTGCAGCAAACAGCCAATAAAAAAGTCGCAGGTTTGGCTTTTATTATGCATGGCCTCGGCGCTTACAAAGAGCAAAAGCAAATTAGAACTATGGCGCAGGCTTTTCTCGACAACTCATATACTGTTGTAACCTTCGATACTACAAACACATTCGGTGAAAGTGACGGCAGTTTAGATGATGCGACGACGACAAATTACTACGAAGATCTGATGAGTGTTATTGAATGGGCAAAAAGCCAACCATGGTATATAGAGCCGTTTTGCTTGGCCGGTTCTAGTCTGGGCGGAATCTGCACTGCTCTTTATGCGGAGAAACACCCAGAGCGCGTAAAAGGTCTTATTCCAGCCTCAACTGTAGTTTCTGGGCAGTTAACATTAGAACGAGACGACACGTGGAAAGAATGGAAACGCATAGGATACAAAGAAAGAGTGAGCACCTCGCGCCCGTGGCTCAAGGCGAAAATAAAGTGGTCGCACATGGAGGATAGGCTTAAATACGATCTTATGCCTGAAGTCGTCAAACTTACGATGCCGGTGCTTTTGATAGTCGGTTCGCTCGACACCACCACGCCGCTTGAACATCAGAAAATATTATTTGACGCGCTTCCCGGCAAGAAGGAATTAGTCGTCATAGAAGGGGCGTCGCATACCATTAGAGAAGAGGCGCATTTGAAGCAGTTGTATGGATATGTAAATGAATGGATAGGTAAGCTATAATCAACCTATGAAAAAAATCTATATTATCCACGGCTGGGAAGGGGCATCAGACCGTGATTGGATAAATTTTGCCGCGGAGGCTTTCAGGGCAAAAGGGTACGAAGTGGTGGCGCCAGATATGCCGAATACTGAGACACCGGTTATTGAAGAGTGGGTGAGTCATCTCGCTTCGCTTGTCACAACTATCGATGAAGATACATATTTTATTGGCCACAGCATAGGTTGCCAGACAATTATGCGGTTTCTTCAGAAGGTAAACGTTAACGCCGAGGTGAAAGCAGGTGGCGCTATTTTTGTTGCCGGCTGGTTTGATCTCACAAATCTTGAAACAAAAGAACAAGAAGAAATTGCCAAGCCATGGATTGAAACTCCCATTGATACCGAAAAAGTACGGCAAAGCCTCGGCTATTCTGTTGCAATACTAAGTGATAACGACCCGTGGGTGCCGTTTGAAATAACCAATAAAAAATTTGAAGAGAAGCTTGGTTCGGAAGTTATAGTTTTAGAAGTCGCAGGGCATGTTACTACAGACGACGGCTTTGAAGTCTTTCCACAATTAATAGAAGTATTTGACGCGCATCTGTAATTTATAAAGTTTATGAATATTTTAATCATCGGCAGTGGCGGCAGGGAACACGCATTGGGATGGAAAATAAATCAGTCGCGCCATATTGGTGCTGATGGAAAATTGTTTTTCTCTCCGGGAAATGCCGGAACGGCATCTATTGGCACGAATGCTGCTATCGATTTAAAAAACCACCAAGCTATCATTAATTTCTGCACCCTAGAAAAAATAGAACTTGTTGTTATTGCTCCAGACGATTATTTGGCCGAAGGTCTTGCTGATAGCTTAACCGCGGCAGGTATTAAGGCCTTCGGTCCGACAAAGGCGGCATCAAAACTCGAATGGTCGAAGTCGTATGCCAAAGAGTTTATGATTGCGAATGGTATACCAACTGCAGCGTACAAAGTCTTTACAGGTGAAGAAGGCGCGGGTAAGGCAGAAGCACTCGCGTACGCAGCAGCCATAACTCTTCCTATAGTAATAAAAGCCGACGGCTTGGCGCTAGGCAAGGGCGTGGTTATCGCCGAAACGCATGAAGATGCGGTAAAGACAATTGAAGAAATGATGTCGGGCACGCTTCACGGTGATGCAGGCAGAACGGTGGTTATTGAAGAATATTTAACGGGCCGAGAAATTTCGACGCACGCTTTTTGTGACGGCGAAACCGGCGTGCTGTTTCCTTCGGCGCAAGACCATAAAAGGATAGGCGAGGGCGACGTAGGGCCGAATACGGGTGGAATGGGCACCGTGGCGCCATTGTCGTGGATGACCGATGAAATAATGCAGCGAATTCAAAAAGAAATTATCGAGCCGACGTTGGTGGCAATGAGGGCTGCCGGCACGCCATTCAAGGGAATTTTATTCCCCGGAATAATGATTACTGAACAAGGGCCGAAAGTAATTGAATTTAACGCGCGTTTCGGCGACCCGGAAACTCAATCGTATATGAGGTTTTTGAAAACCGATTTAGTTGACGTAATGCTCTCATGCATAGATGGCACTCTTAGCGATATTCAAGCAAGTGAATCGACAAAAATAAAATGGAATGACGGAGCGGCGTGCTGCGTTGTGCTGGCATCTGGCGGTTACCCGGGCGCATATGAAAAGGGAATTGAAATTATCGGGCTTGAGGCAGTTAACAATGTTGGAACTGGAAGCGGCACGAATGAAATAATTTTTCATGCAGGAACAAAAACAATCGATGGCAAAACAGTAACCTCCGGCGGTCGGGTTCTCGGAGTAACGGCGGTTGGAGCCAATCTGCACGAAGCGCTTGATAAAGCATATAAGGCAGCTGAGAGCATTAATTTTAAAGGTAAGCAGTTCAGGCGCGATATAGGCCAAAAATCGCTTTAACGTCGGCCGCTAGCTCCTCTAGAAGCCTCGGCCGGGCCTTAAAACCTGTGTGTCCTAATATGTTATACTCATTACTATGAATCCTAAAGTAAAACAGACCATATTCTATATAATTGCTTTCGTTGTCATTATTATCTTATCTGTGGCTATATTCCGGCCATACCTCATGGCCTTGGCGGTGGCGGTAATGCTAGCGGTCATACTGGAACCTTTATATAAAAGAATTCTCAGCAAAGTTAAATCTCCGAACGGAGCTGCAACAATAACTGTAGCGTTGCTTCTCATTGTAATTATCGTCCCGCTCATCCTTATTGGCAATCAAATAATTAATGAAGGGCAGGGCCTGTATGAAAGGCTTTCTTCCGGAGACAGCTCTTATGCCGATTATGTTTCTTTTGATGTTATTTCTGAGCGCATTGAAACAGCCGTGCAGCCATATATTCCGACATTCACATTTGAACCGAAGCAGTATCTTGAAGCATTTACAACATGGATAACCGGCCACCTGCAGGGCGTATTTTCAGGAACAATAGACCTAGGCATAAAGTTCATCCTCGGTCTCGTAGCGCTCTTCTACTTCTTGCGTGACGGCGAAGAGTTTAAAAAGAATATGCTGGCATTCAGCCCGCTTTCTGCTACTAAAGATAAAATCATCATCGATTCGCTTGAGTCAGCCATTCATTCTGTTCTGGTGGGTTCCATTCTTGTTGCCATCATTCACGGCTTTATAAACGGCATTGGTTTGGCGCTTGTAGGTGTGCCTAACTTTACGCTGTGGGCTGTGGCCGCGGCTATTGCCTCGTTCGTTCCTTTCATAGGCCCGGCCATTGTCTGGATTCCTTCAGTCATATATTTGTATTTTTATGGATGGAGCGGTGCATGGGTTGTGCTTCTTATCTGGTCGATATTCTTTACGGTCGTCATGAACAATTTTCTCGTGCCGCTTATCTTTAATAGAGGAATTCGCATCCATCCAATATTTGTGCTCTTTGCCATCCTCGGCGGTTTGCAGCTATTTGGCCCTGCCGGTTTCCTTGTTGGCCCGTTGGTCATCAGCCTCCTTTTCGTGCTTATTAAAGTGGTAGAGCTTTCTGAAGACAAATGAAAAAAGCCGCACCCGTTAGAACAATTGTTACGCACGGAGCTAATTTTCACCCCGATGATCTTTTTGCTGTTTCGGCAGCATTGCTTTGGGTTAAAAAAACGCGTCCGGCTGGCGAGAAATGGAAAGTCATTCGTTCTCTTGACCCGAAAGTATGGGCGGAAGCCAGCATTCTTCTTGATATAGGTTTTACGCATAATGCCAGCAAGAATCGCTTCGATCATCACCAGGAGGGCGGAGCAGGGAAGAGAAAAAGCGGCGTGCCATATGCGGCCTTCGGTCTTTTCTGGAAAAAATACGGCAAGGTTATTGCCGGTTCAAAGGCAGTTGCCGATTCACTAGATACTTCTTTCGTTGCGGGCCTAGATGCTTTCGATAACGGCGTTGACGTGTACAGAACTTTGAATGAAGATGCTTCGCCATATCTTTTTTTAGATTACATTCGCGATGAAATTTCAGGAATACAGGAAGATGCCGCGGGCAAGAAAAATTACGACCCGACATTCATGAAGCTAATACCGCTGGCGCAGAGAATTATCACTCTAAAAATCGCCAAGGCGAAGATGAGAGTGCAGGCGAATAAGATTATTGCCAAGGCGTATGCGAAAGCGAAAGACAAGCGCATCATTGTCACCGAAAAATACGCGCCGCGCGATTCGAGCGATTTTCCTAAAGTCTTATTTTATATATACAGACATCCGCGCGGCAACTGGGCGGTTGAAACAGTTCCAATACGAAAGGGTACAACCGAAACGAAAGTTTCACTGCCTAAGAAATGGAGAGGCAAGAGAGATGAAGACTTGGCAGCGGTTTCCGGCGTGCCAGACGCCGTTTTCTGCCACCTGTCTGGGTTCCTTGGCGCAGCCAAAACCAAAGAGAGCGCCGTGCGTATGGCGTACCTGGCTATTGCGAAGGGTGACAAGGCTTAAAACCTGCACAGGCGCGCCATTTTGAGAAAACATAAAAGAGCGATAAAATAGCCGTACTGTAAACATGACGCGCCTCCTCATAGTACTTATCATATTTTTCGGCGCATTGTTCTATTTTCAAGTGCCTTTAAGTAATGTGCCGGCGCAATTTGGCGCGCTCCACTCACCGTACGTAGAATCGTTCAAGACAATGTTCAGCGGCATTCTGCACGCCACATCGTCATCCGTCATCGGCGGTTATAAAAATTATATTCCGGGAATGGCCGGTACATCTTCTTTGCCGTGGGACCAGTCTTCTTCAACTTCAACTGCAAACGGCGAGCCAGATAACAGCTTGCCTGATGCGGCAAAAGGCGGAACTTCGGCATCGGCTTCATCCGGTTCGACTGCCGGAACGTCCGTAAAGAATCTGAACGTGCTTTTGCCTGTGACATCGAACGAAGGTGAAGGAACACTTTCGGCCAGCGGCATTATTTCCGATACAAACAGCGAACGCAGAAAAGTTAATTTACCTAATTTAAGCAGAAACGAAAAACTTACTTCATCCGCGGAAGCGAAGCTGCAAGACATGTTTCAGAACCAATATTTTGCCCACGTTTCACCTTCGGGCGAAAATGTATCCAACGTTGTGAATCGCGCAGGTTACGACTATATTGTTGTCGGTGAAAACTTGGCTCTTGGTCTTTTTCCGAGCGACGCTTCTGTTGTAGCAGCTTGGATGGCCAGCCCAGGACACAAGAAAAATATTCTTGATTCAAGATATAAAGAAATTGGTATAGCAGTGGGAAGCGGTGTGTATCAAGGGCGAAAGCAGTGGCTTATTGTGCAGCATTTTGGAAAACCTCTTTCGTCATGCCCATCGCCGAGCACTAGTCTTAAAAAGACCATAACCGAAGAAAGCCAGAATCTTTCTGCGCTTGAGCAACGTATAAGTACAGCAAAAGCCGATGTCGACAGTTCGGCAGGCACTACAGAGTATTGGGCTAAAGTTGATACATATAACGCACTCGTGACCAGTTACAACGAGGCAAGAGAAATTCTCAAGGGTCATTTGGAAACATACAATGCTTCAGTCAGAACTTTCAACGATTGCATAGGAACCGAATCTTAATTTTAAACAGGGTCGCTTTTGAGTAGAAGTGCATAACGTATGCCGAGCAGCATGATGATACCGAGGAGGACGAACATGTATCTGAAATCGAAAAAATAAAGTGTGACGGCAACAATAGGAGAAATGACTAAATAGGGAATTGAACGGGTCATGCGGTAAATGCTAATGAACCCTGCGCTTTCAGGGTGCACATGCTTAAAGAAATAGCTTTCACTTGATACTTCGATGAGACTGGCGCCGGTATATGCCGCGAACATGAGAGCCGTCCAGATAACCAAATTTGGTTCGGTTAAAAAAGCCATAAGCATGGTTGAAATTGAGAGTGCAAGAAAGCCTATTATAAGCACCTGTTTTTCGTCGTGGTATTTGTCGGCCGCCCTTCCAATAGGCGCCTGAAAAAGTATGAAAGGAAGAAGCGCAATTGCGAGCATTGTACCAATTTGAGACCAAGTGAAGCCTATATGATTTAGAAGGTATATGGGCATATATATCATCATCCAGCCGTAGAAAATGTTAAGAAGCAGGCGGTCTACGAACACATCAAAAGCTTCTTTCTTTTCGTAAAATTTTTGAATAACGTCTTTAATGGTGGTAACAGGATAGACAGGGTCATTGAAGTGCCTGAAATGTGTCATAAGAATAACGAGAAAGGGCACAAGAAATGCAGCCGATATAAGGTAAATTTTCCAGTAGTCTGGCTTACTTAGAATGAGCCCGGCAATGAAAGGTGCCACAATTGGCGGGATATTGAACATAGTAAGCGATATACCTCGCACGCTGCCCATTTCTGCCTGTGAGGTGAAGCGTTCAAGGAACATGTCGAGGCAATACAAAAGAACGGGCGCCGTCATTTGTTGGATGACAAAAAAGAAGAGTAGTGCCGCCCCGCTTGGAGAAAATGCCATGCCTATAAGCGCGGCGATTTCAAGTAGGGCAAGCCATAAAGTGAACTTGAAATCGCCGCGCTTCCGCAAGAGATATGGAGCGTACAAGAAAAGGCAAATGTTCAGCACTGCGCCAGCGGCAAAAGCGAAACCAACGGTGCCTTCTGAAAGAGATTGATGGAGGTAGGTGGAGTTTATGAAGTAGCAGAAAAAGTAGTGGAAGGAAAGCAGGAGCACGGCGACAAGTAGTAGGGTGAGCTGGCTGACCTTCTTAAGTTGCGATGAGGTGGGGTTCATATGAGGTTACATTTTAACATATCTTGGCCCTGCGTCAGGATTTTCTGTTTTATTAATAATTTGCGGGTGTCTTTGAAGATTTTATAAAAAATACAAATAGCCTGCAGTAAGAGCATATCGCAGATACGCATGCTCTTACTGCAGGCTATTTGTATTTTTTAATTAAACGCAAATCATAACCGGAATCACAATCGGACGCTTAGCCGTATGCTGGAAGACGAACTTACTGATGGCTTCGGAGACTACATCTTTGATGTAATCAATATTTATTGGATGCATATGCTGAGTGTTTTGTTCAACAACATTTTTAACCAAGAATCGTGTTTCGCGCAAAAGCTCTTGTGATTCTCGAAGATACACTGAACCTCGCGAGATAATGTCGGGAGACTTCTTTAGCTTGCCGGTTGAAGCGTTTATAAGCGCAATAACCACAAAGATGCCGTCGGCTGAAAGTACCTGACGGTCGCGGATGACGACATCTTGAATGTCACCGACAGTGAAGCCATCTACCATAACCACGTTATCTGGCGCCTTTTCAGCAAGGCGCACGAGCCGCTCGCCGTTGTCTTGAATTTCAATAATAGTACCGTTATCGGGAACTACAATGTGATCGGCGGGCATACCCATTTGCATTGCAAGTTCAGCATGCTGCTTAAGTTTGTAGTGGTTGCCGTGAATAGGAATAAAGAATCTAGGCTTTAATTTTCTGTGTAGCCATTCAATTTCTCCGCGGTTGGCGTGACCTGTTGAGTGAATAAATACTTCAGATGTTCGGTAGTGGACGATTTTCGCTCCCATGCGTGCAAGCTTGTCTTTCAACTTATCTACAGCTCGCTCGTTTCCTGGAATAATAGAAGCTGATAGAAGAACGGTGTCTTTGTTCGTAATCTTCACATTCTTGTGTTGGCCAGTTGCCATACGCATAAGTGCTGCAAATTCGTCGCCTTGCGCACCAGTAGCAAGTACTACAATTTTGTCGGGTGAATATTTTTCTGCCTCTGCCGGAGTGACAATGGTACCTTTTTGCAAATGAAGGATACCGGCAGCGATGGCCACGTCGATGTTGTTCTTCATACTTCGGCCTTCGACAATAACTTTCTTGCCGTACTTTTCAGAAGAGGTGATGATTGCGGCAATTCGGTGGAAGTGCGAAGCGAACATTCCGACAATAAGACGGCCTTTAATGTCGCGTACAATGCCGTCGAGGTTTTCAAGAACGAGACGTTCAGGCGTAGAAAAACCAGGGTTTTCAATGTTGGTAGATTCACCGAGAAGCAGCAACACTTTTTCTTTGTCGAATATTGAATATGCTTTTTCTTCTTCAGCTGTAGGAACTTCATCTACATGGTCGAGTTTGAAGTCACCAGGCGTAACAATTAGCCCGTTCGGTGTGTGAATGGCAATACCCATAGAGTCGGGGATAGTGTGAGTTACACCAAAAAACTGAATAGACATATCACCAATTTTAATACGGTCGTTTTGTTCGACGATTTTATAATCGATAGGTTCCTGATGTGGAAACTCGCTCTGTCGCTTCTTAATCATCAAAGTCGTGAGGTTTCTTGTGTACATTGGCGGGTTGCCGATTCTTTCCATAATGTAAGGAATACCACCGATATGGTCGAGGTGACCGTGAGTGATGATAATGCCTCGTACGCGACTTTTTCTTTCTTCTAAATATTTAGTGTTAGGAAGGATGTAGTCGATACCCGGTGTGTTTTCATCGCTGAAACCAAAGCCTGCGTCGATGACGAGAATGTCGTTGCCGATTTCAATTGCTGTCATGTTCATGCCGATTTTCTCTACACCACCGAGAGGAATAATTCGGACATTGCCTGGAGCCGGAGGAAGAATGTGTGAAGATTCTGCAGGTTTTGGTGTTGTATTCATAAGGCTTCTTTCTGGGCGTTCTGGTCGGCGCATGTGCTTGCCACGCATACCGCCTCGGCCACCACCACCGCCGTTTCCACCTCGGCCTCCGCGATTGCCGCCGTTTCTGTTGCCTTGGCCCGCGTTATTGCCGCTTGGTCGGCCGAAGTTTTGGCTGCCGTTTTGACCTCCTGATGAGCTTACTGCAATGCCGTCTGGGTTGCTGTAATTGCCTGAGGCTACAAAAGGAGCAGGCTGGTGTACCTTCGGTGCTGTTGCTACCGATGATATTGCTGGGCCAGAAGCCTGCGCCGCCTGCGGCGGCGCTATAACCGGTCTGCCGTGATATGGTCGTCTGTTGTTCATAATTTTTCTGTTATTTTAATTGCTTTTAATCTTTATAATTTTTTCTGTCCTGTACTAAAATGTTTTTTCGTGCCAGCTCTATCTTCTATTTTTTTAAAAATATGTTCCACACTCTATCTGTGTCTGCATACCATGTGGCTGCGCCCATGAAACGCTCTGATGGGGAAGTGATGTTCGAAATTCTTACACCTCCAACATTTTTGTTTCCTGCATACACGTAATCGGGTGAATATAGGAATACAGCAGGAATGTCGTCAGCTATTTCGCTTTCAAATGCCTGATATGCCGCTGCACGCTTGGCGTCGTCAGAAGCCGCGCGGGCAGTTTCCAAATCTTTATCGGCCTTAATGCTCGTATAAAGGGCGATATTGAGACCCGGGTCGTTTCTCTGAGACGAATGCCAGAACGGGTACAGATCGAGATCGCGACCGACGACTTGCCCGAAAAGAAGCGCATCATATGAACGAGGCCTGATGACCTTTTGCGTCAGGTCGGTTGGTTCGAATATTTGAACCTTTACATCGGCACCAAGCTTACCCCATGTTTCTTTTACGATATTCGCTGTTTTTATAAGTTCGGGAATATTAGGTGCAGAAATAGTGAAGCTTAGAGTTTCTGTGCTGACAACTTTTTTGTTCTGAATTTTTTCTTTGACAAGAAAACCGTTCGTGCCTGTCTTCCATCCTGCATCAGTAAGAATTTTTTTGGCGCTTACCAAGAGAGAATCGGAAGTTGTAGTTGTCGCAGTTTCTTTTGAAGATGAAGTTATGTCGTATGTTCCCGAAAGCCCGCTTGGTATAGGGCTTCTACCCGGTGTGCCCCAATCTTTCAATACTTCTTTAATAAGTTCGTTTCTATTAATTGAAATATTAAGAGCTTGGCGAACTTCTTTGTGCACCAATACCGGCGCAACACTTTGATTGAAGAATACCGCGAATACACGAGGTAAAGGTGTGCTTACAATATAATCGCCAGATTTCTTCAAGATAGCGGCAGCATCTGGGGAAATTCCGCCAAGGCCATCTATGCGACCGCGTTTGTAAGCATCTAAGGCGTCAGCGTCATTTTTGTAGAAATGTACTACAAAGTGGCTAATGTATGGTTCGCCTAACGCATAGTGTGCAAAAGGTACTAGATCGTACGATTCATAAATTCCGGCAGAATCTTTAGAAGATTTCTTTATCATGAACGGCCCTGAACCAACTGGCTCGCGGTTGGCAACGCTTATATCGAATGTATCGTCTGTAATGTCTTGCCAAACATGTTTAGGAAGAATTCCAATAGTTAGATTTTCAAGAAATGGGGCATAGGGCTTCTTGAGAGTAAAAGAAATGTGCCGCTCATCTGTAACGCTTACGCTCACGCCATTCCAACTTTCGGCCTTAGGGCTTTTTATGGCAGGGTTAATAATTTTTTCAATAGTGAATGTTATGTCATCAGTAGTGACAGGTTTACCATCATGAAAAGTAATATTTGGTTTAAGGGTAAATGAATATGTCAGGCCGTCTTCAGAAACTGTGTATGATTCAGCGAGGTCGGGAGCGAGCTTTCCTTCTGGTGTAGGTTTAAGAAGGCCTGAATAGATGAGCGCCGACATATCTTTGTCTGCATCAGTAAAACTTAAAACAGGGTTTATGAACCGTGGGTACCCTACAACGCCTTCTTTGTATGTGCCGCCATGTGCTGGTATTTCAGTTGAATATGAAAGATTGAGCCATTGAAGAACATATAAAATACTCGCTATAAATACTATGGAAATAATGCCAAAAACCAATTTTTCTGTAGGTCGCATGGCGCCAACCGATTTTTGTATTTTTCCCATGAAAGAGAGCTCTGTTGTTTCAGGAGTCATATCTTCGGTGTATATAAATGTGTAATAGAGTAAATAGAGAAGAGAAGTCTATTATGGAGGGTGAGGTCGCGTATCGTTACTTTTGCTGCACGACGTAACCTATACTATTCGAAGCGCCAAGAGGGCAGATGCTATAAAGAGCACGCCCAAGACAAGAGTGCCTATGAACAGGAATTTTTCAAACCCGCGTCGGGTTCTCCATGATGAGACGGAATCGCTGCCTCCGAAAGCACCGCCTAAACCAGCTTCAGACTGCTGAAGAAGTATGGCTGCCGTCATGAGAACGGCCAGCACTATCTGGATAATAGGCAATATGGCTTTGAGTTCCATCGTTGATATCAATATAGCAAATAGCGGTATTTTTGTAAATAAGGAGCATTTCCTCTGTGGTTTTGGGAGCACGGATATTTTCTTGCTAGAAAATTCCTCGTGCTCGGGCCAGTCGCCCTCGCAAGTCTCCCAAAACCACAG
>CALMYA010000007.1 GCA_937873535.1 uncultured bacterium
GTAAAAAGAGAACTAAACGACCCCGACCTTGAACTTGGCCAAATGAAAGGGTTGGTACTGGTTTCAGGAGTTGGAACAAGCACTCATGAGGTAAGTACTTCAGACTTTTTTGCACAGCTACAGTCTCGGGCACCCGATAGCCTTATTCGCTCATTAAATGCACGCTTCTTACTCGGCATATACTCATTTAGCCCGAACGACTTCTTCATTCTTGTTCCCGTAGATTCATACGACAGCGCTTTTGCCGGAATGCTTCAATGGGAACCTGACATCGAAAACGACATAGGAAATTTTATGATAACCAAGAGACCTCCTGTTCCTGTTACCGTCACCACTCTGCCTAAAGCTGGCGCTACAAGCACGGCAGGCTTGGCGGGCGCAGCAAATGCCATAGCATCATCTTCAACTGCCGTTACGACAAAGGCTCCGGTTATACAAGACCGAACTTGGATAGACAGGGTTATAGATAATAAAGATGTGCGCATTTTGGTAGATTCTGACGGGACCCCTTCAATGCTATATACCTTTTTAAATAAAGAAACGCTTGTAATAGCCTCAAGCGAGAAGGCCCTTAAGGAAGTGGCTTTTCGACTAACAGTCGGCCGGATAGTTCGCTAATTTCGGTTTTTCTTTATAATTTTTTTATTGGAGCTTCATCTGGCATTTGATAGAATGTCATCATGACAACAGACACACAACATTTTAAATCATTATTAGAAGCTGAAAAAACAAGAATATCAGAAGAGCTTAAAAACATAACAGTGCAGGTGGGCTCGGGCGAAGGCAATATCGACGCTGTGCAACTAGAAACCGGCGAAGATACAGGCGACAGAGAAGACGTAGCTGAAGCAATTGAAAGTTACGAAGACAACGAAAGTGCAGTGGTAGCGCTTCGAACCGAGCTTAACGAAGTAAACAGAGCGCTCGAAAAAATAGAGAATGGCGCATATGGAACATGCGAAGTTTGCGTTGCACCAATAGAAGAAGACCGCCTAAACGCCGACCCTTCAGCACGAACGTGCAAAGAGCACCTCGGGGAGCTTTAAAATGCCTTCGGCTAGCTAAGAAATTTTACTTATTTCATAAAAATAAAATGTCAGTCATAACTATAGGCACAAGAGGCCTTGAGGCTTTTCCTGTTTTTATTGAAGCAGATATTGGTAGGGGAATATTTTACTTCAATATAGTAGGGCTAGGCGACAAAGCTGTTACAGAATCTAAATCGCGTATATTGGCTGCGCTTAAAAATTCAGGCTTTGTCTCGCCAAAAACCGCGGGGCAGAAAATTACTATATTGCTCGGCCCTGCTGATATTAAAAAAGAAGGCTCTCATTTTGATTTGCCTATAGCAATTGCATATCTTGTAACCTGCAAATATATTGAACTTTCAAACAAGGTGACTATTGCTGCAGTAGGCGAACTGTCGCTCGACGGAAGAGTACAGCCCGTGCGCAATGTTTTGCTTATGGTTCTTTCGGCAAAGAATTTAGGCTATGAAAAAATACTGGTACCCGCTGCTAATTTTACAGAGGCTTCGCTTATTGAAGGCATTTCAATTATTGGAATAGAAACTTTGGCTGATGTTGTTAGTATTTTAAACAACTCACAACAACCAACGAATAAAAAACTAAACACGCCTTCAATAACGGTATCGCGCACAACAAAAGAAAGCGCGGCGGCATTTATGGATATTGATGCTGTAATTGGCCAAACTGAAGCAAAGCGCGCGCTAGAAATTGCTCTGGCAGGCAAGCACCATATTGCCTTTTATGGCCCGCCAGGAGTAGGTAAAACTCTTTTAGCAAAAGCCGCGAGCGAGCTTGTCCCACCACTTTCAAAAGAAGAAGCTGTTGAACATGCAATCTTAAAAGAAACAGCGGGGTTACATAACCCGCACGACATTTTAGCTGAAGATTTTTTCAACCCGCCATTTCGTGACCCGCACCATACGTCGAGCTATAGTTCAATTCTTGGAACACCTTACAAGTTGGGGGAACTTAGCCTCGCTCATAACGGCATTCTATTTATGGACGAGCTTGCCGAATTCGACAGACGAGCACTTGAATCATTACGTCAACCCATGGAAGACGGCTATATCAAAAGTCATCGCGTAGGAAAAACCCAAACCGTTCCAGCTGATTCAATTATAATTGCGGCAACAAACTTATGCAGATGCGGCAACTATCGTTCCACAATAAAAAGATGTACGTGCTCGGCTTTGAATGTTGAGCATTATATAAAAAGAATTTCTGGGCCGTTGGCCGATAGAATAGATTTGTGGGTTGCCGTTCAAGAACAAAATATCGGTCAACACAATGAAAATAAAGCGGTAGCACAAATTGGCAACACGGGTATTGAAATCAAAAAAAGAATTGCAGCTGTAAGAAAGATACAAGAGGAACGGCAACTGCTGCTAAGCACAGAACCAAAAACAATATTTAAAAATAACAAAAGAAAAACACGCGTTCTACTTCTTAAAGAGGTGCGGCGAACAATATCGGCAAAAGTCAAAAAAATACTGGCTGACGCAACGAAAAATTTAGCACTTTCTGCGCGAGGTTTTGACTCTGTGCTTGCGGTGGCACGAACAATTGCAGATATAGAAAATTCGGCTGTTATTCAACCTGAACATATCTTAGAAGCGCTAACGTACAGAAAAAAGTTTTAAAAACCGAGGCTTATGAGAATAGAAAGACTAAAAAATTAGAAAGGATTCTTTCCGCCTCGAACTTCAAAGTGAAGGTGAACTCCTGTTGAGTCTCCTGTGCTGCCCATTTTGCCTATAGTTTGACCCTTAGAAACAAAGTCGCCGGCTGAAACCAAAGTTTGACTAAGATGGGCATAAAGTGTCTGCATACCGTTGTTGTGTTTTACTACTATGTAGTTTCCATATCCGCCATTCCATGCGCCAGATTTACTAAGTACAACCTGACCGTCGGCTGCGGCAAGAATCGGTGCGCCATATGATGAGGCGAGGTCGACACCGTTATGGCCGTGAATGCCTTGTGTTCGAACGCCGCCAATGACAGGACGAGTAAGGTAACCCGAAGAATTTCCTGATCCTGATGGGCCGGTTGTGGTGCCACCTTTAGAAGAACTAGTGTTTGTTTTTGTAGCAGGAGCCTCGCCGATTTCACCGTTAGGAATAATGATTTCGTCTCCGACAGCAAGTTTCGCTCCAGAAACAAGGTCGTTGAAACGATAAATTTCTTCTTCATCTGCCTTATATTTTTTAGCAATAGAAGCAATGGTGTCGCCGTTTTTTACAGTATGTTTTATTCCTGAAATAGGCAAAATGACGATAACTTGATTAGGTTGGAGCACTGAACCCTTGTTCATATCGTTCGCCCACAAAATAGTACTGACGCTGACATTATACATTTCAGCAATTTGCTGGATGGTGTCGCCTGGGTGCACGGTATACAAACTAATTCTGTCTGACGCGTAAGAGTCGACAACACCTGTGCCGCTGCCGACCGGGCTGTTTTCGTTCGTAAGGGCGGAGTTACCGACGACGGCGTTGGCCAAAATATTTTTAGTTCTTGACGCAGGAAGAGGGTTAAGCGGTGCACTGAGGAGAGACATTGTTTGGGTATTCTTTGAAGAAAGGCTTATTTCTTGGGCTTTTTCTACGCCTTTGTTCACAAAAACCGAGGAAAGCATTGAAACAAAATCGGCTGAAGACACTTTTGGATAAAAAATAGCAACCAGAGCGGTTGCACTAACGAGAACGGCAATAAAAGCCTGGCGGGAGCTTTTCAGGGACTTTTTCATCTTTTTGCTGTCTTTCTGACCAGCTTTTTGACCGACGTGAATGTTTTTAAGAATGGGTTTGTATTAGGGGAGGGTGCCAGAGTATCTGAAAAACGGCTTATTTCCTTGGTTTTTTGAACATTTCTTGTTCCAAAGAAAAAGCCTTTCCTTTCGGTTGGGCGTCTATACTTACTATAATAGGAAAAATAGACCCTGTTTGTCAATAGACATAAACACATATATAGTGTGTGGACATGGCTCATTTTGACGTTGATTTTCCTCAATATTTAAAGGTTTTGAACCCGGCACAACAGAGTGCGGCACTCACCCTTGAAGGCCCCTTGCTCATACTAGCCGGGGCGGGGGCGGGAAAGACAAAAACTCTTACATTACGAATTCTTCACCTTATAAAGTCTGGGGTTCTGCCTGAAGACATTCTGGCCATCACTTTTACCAATAAGGCGGCCAAAGAAATGCGCGAAAGGGTTACCGAACTATTGTCGCTCGACCCAGAACTGAACCTACCTATATCATCGGGCTTGCCCGGAACACTTGGCCGACCATTTGTTTCAACTTTTCACTCGTTGGCTGTGCACATTCTTAAAGAATCGGGCAGCCATATAGGTGTGCAGCGGCACTTCGTTATTTACGATAGGGGCGATTCACGGCAGGTAGTCAAAGACGCACTTGTTTCACTCGGACACGACCCAAAAAAGATGGAGCCCAACAAAATACTTTCAATAATTTCGCGTGAGAAGGGTAATTTCGTTTCGCAAGAAGAATACGAAGCAAAGAATGGTGATGATTACGTCGGCGGGGTCGTTGCAGAAGTGTGGAAAAAATATGATGCAGCGCTAACAAAAGAAAAGGCCCTAGACTTCGACGATTTGCTGTTCAAAGCAACGCGGCTTCTAGCCACCCACGCTGAGGTTCGCGAATATTACCAAAAGAAATGGAAATATATTCACATAGATGAGTATCAAGACACGAACGAAGTGCAGTATCGGCTCGTGCAAATGATTGCCGAAAAACATAAAAACATTGCTGTGGTGGGGGATGCGGATCAATCAATTTATGGTTGGAGAGGCGCAGACATTCGAAACATTTTAAAATTTGAAGAAGAC
>CALMYA010000008.1 GCA_937873535.1 uncultured bacterium
GTAGCCAGACCGGTGAAGGGCTGGCTACGTTTCTCTTTGTTGCTCTTGGTTGTTTTCTTGTTTGCTGTTTTCAGCTTTATTCTCGTCGCCATCTGCCATTTGAATAGATGAAGACATTGCCGTAGATACTGCGAGAGCATATCGTAGGCAAGTTTTCGAACTTTTTCATCATCTCTGCCGCCGGTTGTTTATCAGTGAGTTGTTCACTGCCGTAGCGGAGGTTGTGGCCCTTACCGTATGGGTTGGCTTCGTGCCGCTGTATTTGGTGCGGTGCAAACAATTCCGCAATGAGCGGGTGTGCAAGTACTGGTTTTGTCATCGAATGAACTATGGGGTTGATTCTGGGGGTATGGGTTTCCGGGTTCGGCCAATAATATATCATGCGTTTCCATTTTAAAAAATAGTTCGCCGTGCTACCATAACCGTACTATGACTGAAGCGACAGGAACGGCAGCAGCATCTGCTGTAAAAATAACCTCAAATTCAATTACCAGCGCCTCCGGAAAAGAGTATTTTCCTGTCATTGGTCTTGAAATTCATGCCGAGCTCAAAACGCGGTCGAAGATGTTCTGTTCCTGTAAAAACGACGCCGATGAAACGGCTCCAAATAAGAATATTTGCCCTGTGTGCATGGGCCACCCTGGCACCCTTCCTACATTAAATAAAGAGGCTATTAAGCATGTGGTTAAGGTTGGTGTTTCGGTTGGTGCGAGTATTGCCGACTATACCGAATGGGACAGAAAGAATTATTTTTACCCAGACATTCCAAAAGGCTACCAAATAACGCAGTTCGCATACCCCTTGGTGCAGGGAGGCGCTGTAAAAGTGCGCGGCGAAAAAGACACTGATGGTGTAGCACGTGAGCACGAAGTAGCGCTAACACGTATTCATCTTGAAGAAGACACGGCAAGTTCTTCTCACGACAAAGGCGATTTCAGTCTTGTCGACTTTAATCGAGCAGGCGTTCCGTTAATGGAATTGGTGACAGAACCTGTGATACACGATGCGAAAACTGCCGCGAACTTCGCCAAAGAATTGCAGCTTCTACTTCGAACTCTTGGTGCAGGCGATGCTAATATGGAAAAAGGCGAAATGCGTGTTGAAGCGAACGTTTCTGTTTCAGCCGACCCTTCATGCCGAGAATTGCCATTAAATTTCAAAAAGTTCGGTACAAAAGTTGAAGTTAAAAATTTAAACTCATTCCGTTCGGTTGAACGGGCTATTGAGTTTGAGCTTGAACGTCATATGGAACTCATTGAAAGCGGGGGAATAATAAAACAGGAAACTCGAGGCTTCGACGAAGCTACAGGCAAAACATTTTCTCAGCGCGCCAAAGAAGATTCGCATGATTACAGATATTTCCCTGACCCTGATCTTCCTAAACTTTTTATTTCAGAAATTCCTGAATGTAACCCTGAAAACATAAAGGCGGCCTTACCAGAACTTCCTTGGGAAATGCGCGCAAAATACGTGAATACTTTTGGTATGAAGGAAGAAGACGCGGAAATGTTCGTGCAGAACTCTGCGTTCAAGAATTTTTTTGAAACAGCCGCGCAAAAATTGAATGTCGAACAGGTGAAGCTCGCGGTCAACTATATTACTTCCGACATTGCTGGGCTTATTAAAAAGGCAATCATCGGTGCGGGCCCCGGCGCAGGAGCTTTTGGTGCTAATGAATTTAAAATAAAACCAGAACAGTTTGCTGAGCTTATAACCATGATTTCTGCCGGTGAACTTTCTTCGCGCGGAGCGAAAGACGTTCTCGCGTTGTATTGGTCAGGCTGGGAAGGAAACCAGTCAAAAAATCCGAAGGAAATTGCCGAAGAGAATGGTTTGATACAAAAAAATGACCCCGAAGCTCTGAAGAAAGTTATTGAAGGCATAATTGCGGCGAATGAAAAGGTGGTTGCCGACTATAAGGCTGGCAAACAGGCATCTTTGCAGTTTTTGATAGGGCAGGTGATGAAAGAAACAAAAGGCTCAGTGAACCCGGCTATGGCCAAAGATACGCTTATCTCGATGCTCGGTTAATATATCTAATATATCGTAATATATTGCGGTACGACACGCCGCTGAGGGCGCATGATATACTGTATCTATAATGGCGTGGTCGCAGCGGGCGATTGCAAAGCAATTACAAAAGGCAATAATTTAATTTCTAAAGTACAGATATGGAAAAAACCAGAATAGCTATAAACGGCGCGGGCAGAATCGGGCGGGCATTTCTCAAATTAGCGGTTGAAGCGGCAGAAAAAGGCGACGCTAACATAGAAGTTGTGGCCATTAACGACCTTGGCGATATTGAAAACATCGCATATTTAATGAAGTATGACAGCGCATACGGCAGAAGTAATTTAAATATTAAGGCCGATAAAGCTGCGAGCACACTTACAATAAACGGTAAAGAAGTTAAGTATGTAAGCGAAAAAGAGCCGGCAAATTTACCATGGGCTGCTAATAAAATAGATATCGTACTAGAGTCTACTGGTTTTTTTACTTCAGCTGAAAAAGCGGGAGCACATATTAAAGCGGGTGCAAAACGCGTGGTAATTACAGCTCCATCAAAAGACGAAGCTGACGCCGAGCAGGCGGTTACAGTTCTTATGGGAATAAACGCCGGCGATTTTCCTAAGGCCGCCGTCTCTTCAAATGCATCTTGTACAACAAATGCTGCAAGCCCGCTTATTGCTATTCTTGGAGAAACTATAGGAATTGAAAAAGCTATTTTGAATACCGTGCATGGTTACACTGCGAGTCAGTCTTTGGTTGATGCTCCTAACAAAAAAGATTGGAGAGAGGGTAGGGCAGCGGCAATGAACATTGTGCCATCTTCAACTGGTGCGGCAATTGCAGTTACAAAAGTACTTACAGACCTTAAAGGTAAGTTCGACGGTGTTTCTATGCGCGTGCCTGTTATTGCCGGCTCAATAGTAGATGTAACATTTATTTCAAAGCGGCCGACAACAGCTGAAGAAGTAAATTCAATTCTTACAAAAGCTGCCGCTGAAAAACGCTGGGAAGGTATTTTTGCTGCAAGTGACGAAGAACTCGTTTCGCGCGATATTATCGGCACGCCTTACGCCTCAATTGTCGACCTTAAATTCACCCGCGTCGTCGACGGCAATTTAGTGAAAGTGCTCGCCTGGTACGACAACGAGATGGGGTATACGCATGCATTATTGCGCCATGTAGTGGAGGCGGCGAAGTATCTTTAAATGAACATCTACATCGCCTCAGACCATGCCGGATTCGAACTTAAGAATTTTTTGATTGAGTCGCTGCAAGAAATAGGGCACACGGCGGTAGACTGCGGAGCGTACATATACAATGAAGTAGATGACTACCCGGTGTATATAAGCAAAGCAGCGCGTGCAGTTTCCGAAGCTGAAGCATTATGCGCAGCAGAAGACGCGGCTGGTAATGTGGCTGTGGATCACGATACTAGGGCTATAATTATAGGCGGTTCAGGGCAGGGTGAAGCAATTACGGCCAATAAATTGCCGCATGTGCGCGCCGCACTTTGTTACGGCGGCGAAAAAGCTGAAGAAATTGTGAGGCTGAGTCGCGAGCATAATAACGCGAATGTGTTGTCGCTCGGTGCGCGCTTTCTATCTGATGACCAAGCTCTCGAATTGGTTTTGTTGTGGCTCAATACTCCATTTTCTGGAGATGCGCGGCATGTACGAAGGTTGCATGAAATAGAAGATATAGCATATGATCCGCTTTACGAACTTTAATTACAGAAAATCA
>CALMYA010000009.1 GCA_937873535.1 uncultured bacterium
TGCGCATGCCATTTTCTTTCGCTTCGGTATTAACTTCAGTAAACTTGGCGTATTCTGTCTTACCCGAATTCAAGACGCGAATAAGCGCGGCACCCACAATGGTGCTGTTAATAACCGAGTTCAATTTGTCTATAATTTGCTGAGTCTTGGCGAAGAGTTTCCCCATCTTGGCGAAAGCCACAAAAAAAGCTATACCTATTATAGGAATAATAGACAGCACTCCGAGGCCAAGCTTCCAGTCTGTCCATAAAATAAGGGTACTGGCGCCGATAAGCACGAACACCGAAGAAATTAGCGACGGCACGGCCATGCCGATGAAGCTTTTTATGGCGTCAACATCAGACGTTAGGTTTGTAAGAAGATACGCCGGTGTTTTTTCTTGCGTATACATATAACTTTGACCCGATATTTTTCGAATGAGGTCGGTACGCACATCGCGGGCCGACTTTTCGGAAACATATGCTTGCAGCACGCTCTGGGCAAATGTAGAAGCAAGAATAATTATAGACACACCCAAAAATTGAAATGAAATTGTGGCCGCGTCGAATGTGCCAGCCACGTATGTGTCGATAGCTTTGGCGATTAACTTAGGAAAGACAAGGCTCAGCACGTTGCTGACAACGGCAAAAAAGACAAGAAAAAATATACTTGTTTTGTATTTTTTTAGGATGTCGAGAATTGATGAGGGGTAGGTGTTCATGCGGGGAAAGGGCGTGGTATATAGGTAGTTTAGAGGTGGTTTGCACTATTCTAGCACATTTACATAGACGGGTATGATGACTTTTATTTACTTAATTACTTCAATAACATAAACATCAGTTGCGGGTCCTTCATAAGGGTGCACCTCTTTAATAGCTTTCAATACAGAATCAAGCTTATCCTCTTCGCAAACCGTCTCAATTCTATCTTCAGAAACCTCTTCTAGCTTACCCACTTCTCCAATGGTAGGATTTGCACCAGCAAGCGGTTTGAATCTTCCCGTTCCTTTTATAGTGAATGTGCAATGAGAATAATTTCCTATTATTCCAGCACCGGCATTACCTATAGCTTCACGTAGCTTTTCAGCATCTTTTTCTGGGACATATACGACTATTTTGTATCGTTTCATACAATATATTAGAATTTTTTTGGCGGGCCCACTAGGACTCGAACCTAGAACCTCGCGTTTGGAGTGCGATGTTTTACCATTGAAACTATGGACCCGTTGCAGTGCCGCGCACCAATCTGTCTAATTTACCTATTGGGCGGCCTGTAGAGCCATTCTATGCGATTTTGGACTAAAACTCAATGTTTTGAGCCTCCTACAGCTCTATTTTGCTGCCGTCGGGTCGAACCAACACTACAGATTTGATGCTGTTATATTGCGTTAGGGTGTCAGTAAGCACCGCCATCAAGTGACCTTTCTCGCAACTGCTAAGCCCGCTTATTGACTTACGCTCTTGAGTCATATCGCTTTGAAGCATTACCTTCGCTACGTTGTTTGAAATACTAACCGATTTATATATACCGTACTTCGCGAGCTCATCACCGAAAAGTATTTTTAAAGACGCATCGGCAACAGCAGCAGTTTTAGGAACTTGATACGTCACTTTTTTCGTAACGCGGCAATCGTTTGTTCTTGCGGCTTCTTTATCCTGTAAATACAAACTAAGAGACATAGAATTATTTACAGATTTAAGAATTACAGGCAATTCATATGTGTCTACAGGAAATCGGCCAGATGGGTCATCTTCAGAAAAAACAATTTTCAATGGAGTGCCCGCTGGAAGGCCTATGCCATCGTTATTAAAATTCATAACCAAAGAGAAAGTCGCCTTGTCAGACATCCATGTGTCATTGTCAGTATCGACAGGAATTGGCACCGCAACGCCCAAAGGGTTCCATTTCTTATTTGCATTACTAAAGTACAGCAGCTGCGCCGAACCCGCATTTGCTTCAAACATTCCCCAGCTGCACCCAGCTGCTTCCCTGTTTGTATTATCTATCTTTCCTTTAATAGTTAGAGGAAAACTTACTTCAGCATTTTTAAGTGGCGTCAGAATATTCAAACCGCACTTTCCATTAACCGCAACTGGTTTTGTAGTGGTAGAAGTGTTTACGTTTGAAGTACTTGTCGCATTCTGGTTAGGCTCTGCGGCGGCCGGTACATTCTTGTTGCCATACACATATATTCCTACGCCGATAATAAGCAGCGCAATGATGGCTATAAGAACATAAACGCTGTACGGAACCATTCCCTTTTGTGTTTGTTTCATATGGAAAATAATAGCACTGAAATGGAGCCCATGCATGTCTGGCGTTTGGTAGACGTTCAACAAACAAAAAGCCCTTTTCGGGCTTCTGTTTTGACTGTCTCGAAATTACTTCTTCGACTCAATGAATTCAACTCGCTTTCGGAGCTTTTTGCTGTATTTCTTGAGGGTGATCTTTCTCTCTACTTTTCGCTTGTTCTTACGCGTAAAAATCGTCTCGCCGGTCTTCTTATTCCTGAGCATTATGAGTTTATCTTGTGACATGGCTGTATATATTAGCGTATGTGGCGTTTATGTGTTTAGAATGTCAGATTAGCACAAAGGCCGGGAAAAATCAAAATATTGTGCGCAGGGCAGGATTCGAACCTGCGAAGCCCATTGGGCGTTTGATTTACAGTCAAATGCGATTGACCACTCCGCCACCTGCGCATAAAGGGCATAGTATCATTTTATAGGGCTTATTTCAACCGTTTAATGACAAGCGTACTGCCGACTCCTGACGAAAAAACATATACATTAAACTCTGGGTCTTCTGAAAGCGAACTTACCTCATCTAGCAAAGTCTTTTTCATTTCATCCACTTCCTCCGGCCTATTCATGAGTCTATCATTTGATACCTGAAACGCGATAGGGGCGATTCGGGCGGTGCCGCCCTTGGCAAGATTGTTTCTGATCGTTGTAAACAAACCCTTCAATTGCTTGGGTGTTTCAAGATAGTAAGGCACGGAAAACGATGCCCATATTTCGTCAGCACCTTTTTCTAAACCAACTGACGCTAATACTGCAGCAACCTCTTCACTTTTTTCTGCATGAGCCTGTTTTCTTACATATGAGCCCTCATCAAGGACTGCTTGCACTAATGGCTCAAGTTTTACTTGTTCAAATCCAGCCATACTGTCTGTGCTTATAATTCTCTTTGGGTTAATTGCTTCAACATCATCCTGACTTAAACCTGCAACTAAATCGTGAACTGAATCGCCTCCCCCAAGCAGTAATACATTTTTTCCATCAAGAATTTCTTTAAAATAAGCATGCACTTCTGGGGAAAAATCAAAACCTTGGTCGTAAAATAAACCAAAAAGCAGCTGCGAATATGGCACATTGTCGGTACTCTTAGCTGCATCACCGAACCAACGGTTTATTTTTGTATGACTGAACGACGGTAGTCCTCCATCAATAATTTTTGGCTCATTTAACGCAAACTTAATTGCATTCTCAATTGCAGTGATTACTTCTTGCCTCTTTATCACTGAAAATTTTTCTTTAACAGCTTGTTCTGCCGTTGCTTTTACCAAAGCTAAAGATTCTACAATATAAGGCCTCACTTCAGGCAGAGCCTGGTCATTCATCGCCTTTGAAAGTGATATACCGCTGCCTTTTCTATACCTCTCATTCTCTTTTGTCACTCTCACTACATACTCTTCTACTTGTTCTTCAGGCTTTATTTGGGGAAGAACAAAGGACTCCATTGATTCGGGTCCGGTCGGACTAAATATCTCTGCGGCAAAAGGCTCTTCCTCAGAAAATCGATCACTGTCACCAATGAATTCTTTCATATACACATATCTTACAACACTTTACGCACTCATCGCCACCAAACTCTCTTTCACAATAGCCCCTTTCTTCCCCTTCTTCACATCAAACGTAAACTCATTAGTTTTCGCATTCAAGCCAATTGCTACAGAACCGCCTCGCACAAGGCCTTGGTCGATAATAAGCGAAGCCACCTGGTTCAATATTTTATTCTGAATAAGCCTCTTCAAAGGGCGAGCACCGTACTGCGGGTTGTAGCCTTCTTTGGAGAGGTAAGCGACGGCAGGTTCAGAAAAATCGAGGGTTATTTCTTTTTCTACCAAACGCTCTTTCACTTTTTTAATTTCAATTTCAACAATATTGCGAATGGCCGCAGGGCTGAGGATGTCGAAAATAACAATTTCGTCGAGACGGTTCAAGAATTCTGGGCGGAAGTGTTCCTTCAAAGTTTCAAGCACTTTCTCTTTTGTTTCGCCGTAATTTTCCTGGTCGTTGGTGCTGGCGCTGAAACCTATTTTCTGCATGCGGTCGATATACTGTGCGCCGAGGTTCGATGTCATGATAATAATTGTGTTCTTGAAGTTGATGGTGCGGCCTTTCGAGTCGGTAAGACGGCCGTTGTCGAGAACTTGAAGCAATACGTTAAATATTTCAGGGTGCGCCTTCTCAATTTCATCGAATAGAATTACCGAGTATGGGCGGTGCTTCACCGTTTCAGTTAAAGAGCCTGCATCGTCGTGCCCAACATAGCCAGGCGGCGCGCCTATAATTTTAGAAACGGCATGCTTTTCCATATATTCAGACATGTCGACACGTATAAGTGCCTTCTCATCGTCGAACATAAATTTAGCCAAAGCTTTAGTGAGTTCGGTTTTACCTACACCAGTTGGGCCAAGGAAAATGAATGAGCCAATAGGGCGAGCCGGGTCGTTAATACCAGCGCGAGAGCGCTTAATAGTATCAGCAATTCGCTGCACCGCTTCGTCTTGCCCCACAACTTGCTTAGTAAGCTCTTCTTTCATGCGAGAGAGCTTCTTCGCCTCTTCTTCAAGCATTCGTGAAATTGGAATGCCCGTCCAACGTGCAACAACAGTAGCAATATCATTCTCAGTAATTTCTTCTTTAAGAATTCGGCGCGACATATGCAATTTCTTTAAACGCTTCAACTTAGTTTCAAGGTCGCGTTCAAGCATAGGTATTCGGCCATAGCGAATTTCGGCAACCTTAGAGAGGTCAGCCTTGGCTTCGGCGCGGTCGCCTTCTTGCCGTGCAGTTTCAAGCTGTTTCTTCAAATTTTTAATATCAGAAAGTGTTTCTTTTTCATTTACCCACTTCGCCTCAACCTCTGAAGTTTTTTCGCGTAGGTCGGCAATTTCTTTTTCTATTTCCTTCAAACGATGACGTGTTCGTACTGTCGCCGATGTTTCTGCTTCGTCATTTTCGCCCACTTCACGCGCTTCCCTGTTTTCTTTCATATTCTTAAAGCCCTTTCCGGTATTGCTGCCCGCCGAAGAAGAGTTAGCACTATGCCCAGAGCTTTTATGATTCTTGTCATAAACATCGAGCTCATTATTAAGCGCCTGCTTCTCAATTTCTAAACGCATAATTTTTCGGTGCGCATCTTCAAGCTCAAGCGGTTTGTTTTCGAGGGCAATTTTAAGCGTTGAGGCAGCTTCATCAATAAGGTCGACCGCTTTGTCTGGAAGGAAACGGTCGCTAATGTATCGGCTTGAAAGGCTGACCGCAGAAATAATGGCATCGTCTGTAATGCGCACGCCGTGGTAAAGCTCGTATTTTTCTTTAATACCGCGAAGCATGGCAACAGTATCTTCAATTGAAGGCTCATTTACATACACTGGCTGAAAACGCCTCTGCAGGGATGGGTCTTTCTCTATATATTTCTGATATTCCTTTAAAGTTGTGGCACCAATTGCTCTAAGCTCGCCGCGAGCCAATGCTGGCTTAAGCATGTTAGATGCGTCGAGCGAACCCTCGGCGGCTCCCGCTCCAACAATTGTATGAATTTCGTCTATAAACAAAATAATTTTACCTTCGGCCTTTTCAATTTCTTTTAAAATATTTTTAAGTCGCTCTTCGAATTCGCCGCGGTATTTTGTGCCGGCAATAAGAATACCGAGGTCGAGCGATACGAGGTCTTTTTCTTTAAGAGATTCAGGGACATCGCCAATGGCAATGCGATTAGCCAAACCTTCTACAATTGCGGTTTTACCAACACCCGCTTCGCCAATAAGAATAGGGTTATTTTTAGTTCGGCGCGAAAGAATTTGTATAACGCGGCCAATTTCAGTATCACGGCCAATAACAGGGTCGAGTTTATGCTCGCGAGCAAGCGCTGTAAGGTTTCGCGTATATTTCGCGATAGCTTTCATTTTTTTTGAACCGCTGTGGTCTGGAACGCCGGCTGTTTTATTCTGCTTCACTTCTTGCAGGGCCTTCACAACCTGCTCGCGGTCTATTTTAAAGCGCGCGATTAAATCTTTAGCCAAGTTAGGCTGGTCGAACATTGAAATAAAGAGATGCTCAACAGAAACAAACTCATCTTTCATAGAAGATGCAACTTTCGCAGAGTTTTCAATTATTTGTGCGAGCTCTGGCGTAAGGTAAAGCTGATATGACGGCGAAAGCGTAGAACCTGCGTCGCCAGTCTCAATTCCTTCAAGAACATTGTCTGTTAAAAGAATAGTGTCTACATCGAGCCTGTCGAGTACTGAAAGTACTATGCTGTCATCTTGAACAAGCAATGCTGTAAGCAAGTGAAGGGGGTTAACGTGGTTTTGAGCCCGCTCAATGGCGAGTTCGTGGGCTTTTTTGATGGCTTCCTTGGCCTTGGTTGTAAAATGTGTGAATGGGGGCATATTTGGTGTAAATATCTACTCTTAATAAACCCTTCCTGTAAACGACCATTAATTACATGTTATAGAGCCATTATATCATGCCTGTCAACACTTTTATAATGGCTTTTGAGGCCTTCTCGGCATCACTTTTAGTGGTGTGGCGACCCAAAGTAATGCGAAGGGAACTTTTAGAACATTTTTCTAGCGAGTCGAAACTTTTACCTGTAACGTGCGGCGAATTGCTCACCACGTCGCTCCTTAGTGCTTCTATAACATATGACGAAGAATCTTCATTCTGTGACCGACAACTCGTAACCGAAGAAACGCATACTCCGGCAACATCAAGCTTAAGCACCGCGAACTCGGCGTCTATTCCAAGCAAACAAATATTTATATTGTTAGGAAGGCGGCAATGTGCGTTATTATTTTTATTGCTCGCAGTTGCGCCGTTCACTGTAACCTCTGGCACTTCTTTTATAATAGATGCGAGCATTGCATCGCGAAGTTCTGCAATGCGCGCCGACTCTCTTTCTCTTTCCTCCTGACAAAGCTCAAGCGCCAAAGCAAAACCCGCGGCATTTGCAACATTTTCAGTTCCGGGTCGCAAATTCTTTTCTTGGCTGCCGCCGAACATAAGCGGCGAAATTTTCACCCCGCGCCTAGCAAACAAAACTCCCGTACCCCGTGGGCCATATATTTTAGAACCGTCGAGCGTCATAAGGTCTACACTTAAGTATGGAATTCGTAATGTTTCGTAAGCAGCAGCTTGGCAGGCATCAGTATGAAAATATGGGTATACAGAAACTCCCATGGGCCACGCAGTTGCAATTGCGCCCACTCTCGTATTGCCGGCTCTTTCTTTTTTAAATGCACGAATAACTTTTGCAATTTCGTGAATTGGCTGAATTGTGCCAATTTCATTATTGGCATACATAACACTCACCAAAATAGTCTCAGGCTTCAAGGCTTTTTTAATTTCTCTTGGTTCTACAATACCGCTCTCGCCTACCGCCACATAGGTTACCTTGCATTTCTTTTCTGTTACAAGAGTGCTCAGTAATTCTTTTATAGACGGATGCTCTATTTCAAGCGAAACAATATGAGGAATTTTCTTTGCTATCTTTGCAGCTTTAG
>CALMYA010000010.1 GCA_937873535.1 uncultured bacterium
TAAAGGCTAGCAAAAGAGTTGAAGAAGAAGAAAAGATATACCCAGGTTATGTGCTCGTAGATATGATGGTAACTGATGACTCATGGTATGTGGTGCGAAACACCCCTCGTGTTACCGGTTTCGTCGGTTCAGGTACTATTCCTGTACCTCTCGATAAAAGCGAAGTTGAAACTCTGTTCAAGCGCATGAATACCGACACAGTAAAACACACTATCGACCTCGGCCCTGGCGACCTTATTACCATTACAGACGGCCCATTCAAAGAAATGGAAGGGAAGGTGTCGGAAGTCGACAACGACAAAGGTAAGGTTAAGGTGCTTGTTTCGATGTTCGGCCGCGAAACCCCGGTAGAACTCGACTTCTTGCAAGTTAAAAGGATGTAGGGTAAAGTAGCAGAACTCAAAACAACATGGCTAAGAAAATCATAAAAAAACTCAAATTACAGATTCCGGCCGCTAAAGCGACCCCGGCTCCACCTATTGGCCCAGCACTCGGTCAGGCAGGTATTAATATTGGCGAATTCGTCAAAAAGTTCAACGATGCAACGGCTAAAATGGCTGGCGACATCATTCCTACAATTATTAGCGTTTACGAAGACCGTACATACGATTTCGTACTTAAAACTCCTCCAGCAGCGCTTCTCGTAAAGAAGGCTATAGGTATCGAAAGCGGTTCAGGAACTCCTAATACAAAAAAGGTAGGTAAAATAACCCGCGCTCAGGTTAAGGCAATTGCAGAACAGAAAATGCCCGACCTTAACTCAAAAGACATTGCAGGAGCAATGAAGATGATTGAGGGTACGTGTGCGTCGTTGGGGGTTGAAGTTGTAGGCTAAAGAAATTCTATAAAGAAATAAAAAAGAGCACCATTAGGTGCTCTTTTTTATTTCTTACCTGAACTTCCGAACCTTCCGTCGCCGCGGCTTGAAGAGCTCAGTTCTTCTACTTCTATGATATCAACCGTCGTTACCGGCATAATGAGCATTTGAATTATTTTGTCGCCTTTCTCAAATGTATAAGGTTTATCTGACATATTCATGATTCCTGCATGAAATTCCCCGCGATAACCAGAATCAATAATGCCACCGAAAGACTGTATGCCGTGTTTATGTGAAAGGCCGCTTTTGTCTAGAAGAAGGCCTGCGTGACCCTCGGGAATTTCTAGAGCTAACCCTAAGGGAATAGTCTTTCGCTCACCAGGTAGAAGGGTTACTTGTTCGGGAATATATACATCAAAACCGGCGTCGCCAGTGTGGGCATATTGAGGAATCTTGGCGTCGGGATGTATTTTCTTTATTTTGAGTTGCATGGTATTTTTGTGTCGGTTATTTCTTTGCGGGTTTTATGACAGAGTTTGTATATACTTCTGCCCCAGGAGACACAATTGAAAGTTTTATGCCGCCTTCTTTAAA
Organism: uncultured bacterium; assembly: GCA_937873535.1. Classification (GTDB taxonomy): domain Bacteria; phylum Patescibacteriota; class Minisyncoccia; order Phycocordibacterales; family CAIZLB01; genus VEQN01. Next base: position 1,412 of record CALMYA010000010.1, read on the forward strand.
AATACGTTTGGTTTGTTTTGACGCGTGATAGTCTTTTGCAGCGACAATACGTACGATTCCTGCATTCATTAAAATTTTTGCGCAAACATAGCACGGAACCATTTTGCAATACACAGTGCCGCCATCGAGAGGGATGCCCATGCGCGCTGCTTGGGCTATAGCATTTTGCTCAGCATGAATGGTGCGTATGCAATGCATAGATTCGCTGCCGTCATCGTGGGTCACCTTATGCATTTCGTGACCCGCTTCGTCGCAGTGGGCAAGGCCTGCCGGTGAGCCGACATAACCGGTTACTAGTACATGTTTATCTTTCACTATGATGCATCCTGAACGCCCCCTGTCGCACGTGCCTCGGGTACCGACCATATCGGCAATCGACATGAAATATTCATCCCATGAGGGGCGGGCATGAGCCGGAATTTTGCCCGGCTTCTGAGGCTTAATTTTGTCTGATGTCCTATTTGTAGTTCGCTTTGTCGCCATTGGCTAAAGTATATACCAGGAAAGGCCTACTGCCGAGCAACATCATATTCCAAGAAAATAACCCCGTTTTCGAGGATTTTTGAGTCTTTCAGAATGAGGCGCTCCTTAAGTGGCTCACTGAAAAGCGATATACCGGAACCGAAAAGCATAGGTTCAATGGTTAAATATAATTTTGAGACAACGCCCGATTTCATGAAGAGAGAATATATTTCTGCCCCGCCGCAAATCGCAACTGAGGTGTAGCCTTTTTCCTCAAGACTTTTAATAAGTTCAGCGGGTTCAATATTTGTAGCTTCAACATTTTCTTGCGCAGCATAGTTTTCAGGATTTCTTGTGTACACAATATTTAAGCGGTCTTTCAGTGGGCTAGGAAGAGTTTTGAATGTTCTCGAACCCATGACTATGACGCCCGCAGCCTTTGTCAGTTCCACGAATCTTTTTTTGTCATCCTTGCTAGTCCATATTGCAGGATGGTCTTTATTCTCTGCTATAAAACCGTCTGCAGTTTGCGCGGCGATGATAAAGACGTTCATATTTTAATTTGAGAAATTATAGTGAATACTTATTAAACTTAAACAGCGATAGGAGCCTTAATTGCAGGATGAGGGTCGTAATTTTCAACGGTGATGTCTTCAAAAGTGAATTGGAAGAGGTCGGTAACATCGGGGTTAATTTTAAGTGATGGAGCCGGTCGCGGTTCTCGGGAAAGTTGCTCGTCTACCTGTTCAAGATGATTTACATATAAATGTGTGTCGCCGCCTGTCCATACAAATTCTCCTGGTTTAAGGCCACAAACCTGAGCAATCATTATTGTAAGGAGGGAATAGGAGGCAATATTAAATGGTACGCCAAGAAAGCTATCGCAGCTTCTCTGGTAAAGTTGGCACGAAAGTCTTCCGTTCGCTACATAAAACTGAAACAAACAATGACATGGGGGAAGGCCAGCAATCGCCATTTCTTCTATATCAGCTGGGTTCCAAGCACTGACAATGAGGCGTCTTGAGTCTGGGTTTTTCTTTATTTGATTAACAACATCCTTAAGTTGGTCAATTTTCTTTCCATCAGGTGTTTTCCAATGTCTCCATTGATATCCGTAAATAGGGCCGAGGTCGCCGTATTCTTTCGAAAATTCTTCATCTTGCAAAATACGCTCGATAAATTGTTTCAACCCAGTTTTCCATTCTTCGCTGCTTGAAGCAGGTACAGGCATATTATTTTTTTTCAAATATGCTTTATATGGCCATTCATCCCAAATATGTACATTTCGTTCAGCTAGATATTTTAAGTCGGTGCGACCAGCGATGAACCAGAGGAGTTCGTGAATAATGCTGTTCATGAAGACTTTTTTTGTTGTAAGAAGTGGAAAGCCTTTTTGAAGGTCAAACTGCATCTGATAGCCAAATACAGAAAGAGTGCCTGTTCCTGTGCGGTCTTCTTTTTTTGCCCCGTGTTCTTTTATATGACGAAGCAATGCAAGATACTCGCCATCGTGGGGGTTCACCTGACTCGGAGCTGTGGGGTTATTCATAAGCTGATTATAACAAAGAGCCTCAAATATGCATAAGGGCCCAGTTTTGGCGTTGTGGGGATACTTGGCAAAGTATATAATTGCCTGGTTAGAATCGCCTTACTATTAAATACGGAAATATACTGAAAAAATGAAAGGAAAACTTATAGTTATTGAAGGCACCGACGGGTCTGGAAAGAAGACACAAGTCGCTGAGCTTCTGAAGAGGCTCTTGGCTGAAAATCATAAAGCTGAATCAATCGATTTTCCTCGTTACGGTACACCTTCATGTTATTTTGTAGAAAAATATCTTCATGGCGAATACGGCACAGCCGAAGAAGTCGGCCCGTATACGGCGTCATTATTTTATAGCTTAGACAGGTATGACCATTCAAGACAAATAAAAGACATGCTCGCTGCAGGGACGACGGTGGTGTGCGACAGGTTCACTTCCGCAAGCATGGGGCATCAGGCCGGAAAATTAGATGATCTGACTCAGCGTGATACATATTTAGAATGGCTGGATAATATGGAATTTGAAACCATGGGCTTGCCGCGCCCCGACATGATTATCTTGTTGTACGTGTCGCCTGAAACCAACCAAATACTCATGGCTGGCCGCGCCGATAAAGATTATTTGAAAGGAAAAAAACAGGACATACACGAAGCCGATATGAATCATATGAAAAAAGCCAGCGAAGCATTTTTGTATGTAGCAAAAAAATATAATTGGACAGTAATTGATTGCGCACCAGAAGGGCAACTTCTTTCAATAGACGCCATTCATAAAATTATTTGGGATAAAGTAAACCTGTAGCGTTTTATATGTTCAATTAGATAATAAACAAGATGTTTGTCAAATGACAACCTCGGCCTATATAATTACCCCATACCACCCATAATCAATTCCACCCACATGAAAGACCCTCAAATAAAAAAACTTATAGAAGCAGAAAAGAAGCGGCAGAAAAGCGTCATCAATTTAATTGCATCAGAAAATTATTGTTCACCAAGTACACTTGAGGCGCTTGGTTCTATTTTGGATAATAAATATGCGGAAGGGTACCCGATGGCGCGATATTATGGAGGTAACCAGGTGACAGACAAAGTTGAAATACTTGCGCAAGAACGAGCGCTAAAATTGTTCGGCCTAAAAAAAGGCGAGTGGCATGTGAATGTGCAACCATGGTCGGGCGCTAATGCTAATCTCGCTGTTTATCTTGGCCTTGTTCCAGTAGGAGGAAAAATTATGGGAATGGCACTTACTTCTGGCGGTCACCTTTCTCATGGCCAAAAGGTTTCTATTACAGGAAAGGCTTGGGTACCTGCGACATTTGTCGTCGACCCAAAAACTGAAGTGCTCGACTACAAATATTTGAAGGAATTCGCCATGAACGAGAAGCCGAATATTATCGTGGCTGGCTTTACCGCGTATCCGCGCACTGTCGACTTCAAAAAGTTTCGTGAAATTGCCGATGCGTGTGGCGCGTATTTAATGGTAGATATGTCGCACTTCGCTGGGCTTGTGGCAGGTAAGGCGTATGCTATGTCACCGTTCGACTATGCCGACGTTGTAACTACAACCACGCACAAAACTCTTCGCGGCCCACGCTCGGCAATTATCTTTTCAAAAATCGACCAGCGCGAACTTCATAAAAAAACAGACAAAGCGCTTTTCCCAGGGCTTCAGGGCGGCCCACACATGGGGCAGGTGGCAGCCGTGGCAGTTGCGCTTAAAGAAGATGCAACACCTGCGTTCAAAAAGTATGCCAAGCAAGTTGTTAAAAACGCTCAAACTTTAGCTAAAGAATTGCAGAAGCGAGGATGGCACATAGTTTCAGGAGGAACAGACAGCCACTTACTGCTCGTAGACACTTGGATGGATGGCATTAAAAACGCTCAGGGTGTTGGAGGCATTCCTGGCAAAGAAGCGGAAGCTAAGCTTGAGAAGGCCGGCATTATTTGCAATAAAAACACTATTCCAGGCGAAAGCCGTTCGCCTTTCGACCCATCGGGCATTCGTTTAGGTTCACCAGCTGAAACTACGCGCGGAAAGAAAGAAAAAGATTTCGCGAAAATTGCAGTTAGGATTGATAGAATATTGCGGTCATAGGTTAACAAACAAGAGGCAGTCCTCCTGAGAGCATATCGCAGATACGCATGCTCTCAGGAGGACTGCCTCTTGTTTGTCTGCTATAATCGCAATATTACTTATGAAAGACTCTATTATTACAGCTATTTCTGAAGCCCTTTCCGAACTCGGTATCGAGGGTGTTGATGCTGCAAAAATAGTGTTGGAACGCCCCGCCGACATGGCGCATGGCGACTTTGCTACGAGTATTGCATTGGTGATGGCTCCTAAGGTAAAAAAAGCGCCACTAGGGTTGGCTATCGAAATTCTTGAAAAGCTTAAAGCCAAGAACCTTCCGAATATTGAAAAGATGGAAGTTGCCGGCCATGGCTTCATAAATTTTTCACTAACACGCGATGCGGCAATGAAAGAAGTGTCGAGCATTCTTTCTGTAGGCGCAGAATACGGTAAGAATAAAAAAGAAGCGGGCAAGAAAATTATTTTTGATTACACCGACCCGAACCCGTTTAAAGTTTTTCATATTGGCCACCTAATGACGAATATCATTGGCGAAGCAGTTGCGCGCATTACCGAGGCACAAGGCGCCGATGTAAAACGTTTCTGTTATCAGGGTGATGTTGGCAGGCATGTGGCGCTTACTATGTGGGGCTTACGTTTTATGCCGACTCACGAAATGTTGCCTGAAGAAACCGCGCCGCTTTCTGAAAAGGTAAGTTACTTCGGTAAGGCGTATGCCCTTGGTGCCACAAGGTACAAAGAGCTTGAAGAAGAGGCGCAGGCAGGCGGTTTATTTGATGCAGATGGCAGACCGACATCACCCGACTTTGCCGTAGCCGACGGCGAAGTGAGAAAGCTCAATAAAGAAATATACGAGCGAAGCTCTGAACAGGTTAATATTTTATATGATAAAGGCAGAGAATGGAGCCTCGAACATTTTGAAGAATTATATGCAATTCTCGGCACAAAGTTCGACCAATATTTTTTTGAAAGCCAGACGACACCCGTCGGCCTGAAGCTTGTTCAAGAAAACACTACCCCGAAAGGTAAGGGTATATTTGAAGAGAGTAATGCTGCTGTTATTTTTCCTGGTGAAAAATACGACCTACATACACGAGTTTTTGTAAATCGCGACGGTCTTCCTACATATGAAGGAAAAGACTTGGGGCTAGTGGTAAAAAAACGCGAAGCTTGCGACTTCGACATGAGCATAATTATAACGGCGAACGAGCAAAGCGAATATTTTAAAGTGGTATATAAAGCTACCGAACTTTTGTTTCCTGAACTTGCCGGCAAGTCGAGCCATATATCTCACGGCATGATGCAATTTGTTTCAGGTAAAATGTCTTCACGCACCGGCAATGTAGTTTCAGGCGAGTCTTTGCTTATGGATATGATTGCGCAGGCTCATGAAAAAATGAACGAGCGCGAGATGAGCGATGATGAAAAGAAAAAAACTGCTGAGCAAGTAGCTGTTGCGGCAATTAAGTACACAATGCTTCACCAGTCGGTAGGAAAGAATATTGTTTTCGACCCTAACAAGTCGCTTTCATTCGAGGGCGACTCTGGCCCGTATCTTCAATATTCATGTGTTCGCGCCAGAGCTGTGCTTTCAAAGGCAGAGAAAGAGGGTGTAGCGCCTGCCACGGTAACGTCGTCTGGTGCCACAGCATCTGAAGCTCCTATCGAAATAGGCGCAGCGGGTGAAAAGCTCGAAAAGTTTCTTGGCCGCTTTCCCGAAATTATTGAACGCTCGTGGGCCGAACGCTCGCCGCACCACATTGCCGGATACTTGGTTGAGCTTGCGGGCATGTTTAATTCTTTCTATGCAAATACTCAAATTGTAGTAAAAGAAGATGTCGCTGTGCCTTATAAGGTTGCCTTAACGAAAGCTTTTTCTGTGGTGATGGAAAACGGCCTAAACTTGCTTGGAATCAAAGTTCCTGACAAGATGTAAAACCTCGGAGGGCACCTGCGGCTAGTAGCCGCCTTTCACCTTGAGGCGCCTAAATAAAGTCATGCAAAACACACAAAATAAGCACGAAATACTCCTATATTATAAGTACACACATGTTGCAGACCCTGTGGGTTTTATGAAGTGGCACAAAGAACTGTGCGGCAAGCTTGGCATTAAAGGTCGCATTCTTATTGCTCATGAAGGAATAAACGGCACATTAGAGGGTACCGTTGAAAGCAGCGCTGCGTATGTAAAAGCCCTTTTGGCGCAAGACGGTTCTGCTGGTACTTTTGGAAACTTTGCTGGTACTACATTTAAAAGAAGTGAGGGTACGCCAGATGGTACAGCTTTTCCAAAACTTAAAGTGAAGGTAAAGCCAGAAGTTGTTTCGCTTAAGCTTATAGAGGCATCAAGTATTGAAGGAAGTGAGGTTGATGAAGATATAGACCCGAACCAAACAACCGGCGTTCATTTAAAACCTGAAGAACTTAAGCAGTGGTATGAATCGGGCGAAGAATTCACGGTAATAGACATGCGTAACGATTATGAATACAAGGTTGGTCATTTTAAAAATTCTATTAATCCTAAATTAATTAATTTTAGAGATTTACCGAAAGTTGTAGGCACCCCTGTGCTTGAAGCAATAAAAGAAGAATCTAAAAAAGGTAAAAAAGTACTTACTGTGTGCACCGGCGGCATTCGTTGCGAAAAAGCTTCGGGCTATCTTATAAAAAAAGGTTTTAATAATGTATACCAGCTCGACGGCGGCATGCACAATTATATGGAAAAATATCCTGGTGAAGATTTTCTTGGAAAATTATATGTATTTGATGGAAGGGAAACTGTAGAATTTGCCAGCCAAAAAGGCTTGCCTCGCGAAGTGGTGGGGAAGTGCGACATTTGCAACGGCACTACCGAAATTTATACAAACTGCGCCAACGACGAATGCCATATGAAAATGCTTTGCTGCAATGCTTGCCAAATTTCCGCTGCTAAAAAGATTCACGAAGAAAAAGGAAATGATGAGCCGGTGAGTGTTTGCGGCAGTTATGTGTTTTGTTCGGAGGCCTGCAAAGAGCATACACTTGTTGCCTTGACGGCCTAGGTGCCTAGTGGCAGTATTAAATTACGAGCTTAGTACGGATGGTGATTCGTACACGGTAGCCCGTAAGTTCTAAAACCCAGCAACCAGAAAGGCAAAATATGGCAAAAAGGAGGATGCCAGGAGGAATAGAGCCCAGTGTGGATGAAGTACGAAAAATCAGAGGAGAACCCGCTTCTCTGGTGGTGGATCAAAGGCGACAGACGATACCGTTATTCGCAAGCCCGAAACAGGCTGTAACCAGCGCTCGCCAGAAGAAGGCGAATGCCAAAAAGCAAAAAATCAAACCTTGGCTAAGTAGAAGCCGAAGGCACGACAAGCCCCCAGACCCTCGTTTCCATGTACTCGTTCGGATTCCGTGCGCAAAACGTCGCTCGGTTTTCCGACCAAGAATCTCATGTGCCGCCTGATCCCAATCAGACGCACACAACAATTGAACTGAAAGGCCCGCACCGGAGGATGCGGGCCTTTTTTTCATCTTTTATATAAAAGCCTAAAATGCTAGTATAAGCGGGCACACATGACTAAAAAGACTGAAAAATCACCTGCCGCACTCCGTGAAGAGGCGGTTTTGCAGTTCTGGCAGGAAAACCGCATTTTCGAGAAAAGCCTTTTGCAAGAATCCCCTAAGGGCAACTTTGTTTTTTACGACGGCCCACCCTATGCAACTGGGTTACCGCACTACGGCCACATGTTACCTTCTACTGTTAAAGATATTATCCCGCGTTACAAAACCATGCAGGGCTTTAGTGTGCCGCGCCGCTGGGGTTGGGACTGTCACGGTCTGCCTATTGAAAATATAATTGAAAAAGAACTCGGCCTGAAAGATAAGAAGGCTATCGAAACATACGGTATCAATAAATTTAATAAAGCAGCTCGCGATAGCGTCTTTCGTTATGCTGTCGATTGGAAAAGAATTATCACTCGTCTTGGCCGCTGGGTCGACATGGATAACGACTATCAAACAATGGACCCGAGCTACACCGAATCGGTGTGGTGGTCTTTTAAAACGTTGAACGAAAAGAATTTGGTGTACACAGCATTTAAGGTGATGCCGTTTTGCCCGCGTTGCCAAACAACCCTTTCAAACTTTGAAGTAGGGCAGGGGTACAAAGACATCGCCGACCTTTCTGCATATGCGATGTTCGAGCTTACAGATGAACCTAATACTTTTTTTGTTGCATGGACGACAACACCGTGGACACTTCCCGGAAACACCGCGCTTGCTGTTAACCCTGAACTTGAATATGTAAAGGTAAAAATTTCAGCTAATGCTGCTGCTGAAAATCTTTCAGGAAAAATAGTTATATGTGCCAAAGCAAAACTTGAGAATGTTCTTGAAAAGGCTAAGCTTACGATGGCCGACGTAGAAAATATTTCAATACATAAAGGCAGCGAGCTTGAAGGAATTTCATACAAACCGGTTTTTGATTTTTATTCGAAAGAGGGAACATTAGCTGCAGATCAGGAGCCTAAGCGCGCACAGGCATGGAAGGTTTACGCGGCAGAATTTGTAACTGCAGAAGACGGCAGCGGTATTGTGCATATTGCGCCAGCATTTGGTGATGATGACGCCAAGCTTGCTACTGCAAAAAATCTTCCGACCATTCAGCACGTCGCGCCGAGTGGAGAAATAAAAGAAGGTAATGGCACGCTTTCGGGTATGCAGGCTAAACCGAAAGAAAATCATCAGCAAACAGACATTGAGGTTATTAAGCTTCTCGCCCACCAAGGCTCACTTTTTGCGAAAGAAAAAATAATGCACTCGTATCCGCATTGCTGGAGATGCGAAACGCCGCTTCTTAACTACGCAACTTCATCGTGGTTTGTTAAAGCAACCGAACTGCGCGACAAATTAGTGGCTGAAAATAAGACCATAAACTGGGTGCCTAAAGAGGTGGGCGAAGGGCGCTTCGGCGACTGGCTCGAAAATGTCCGCGACTGGGCGGTTTCCCGCACCCGTTATTGGGGAGCGCCTCTTCCTGTATGGGTCGGTGAAAAAACCGGCAAAACAGAATTCATCGGTTCAATAAATGAATTGAAGGAGCATATTCCTAGCAACGGCAATACGTTTATTCTTATGCGTCACGGTGAATGTGAATCGAATGTGCTCAATGTAATGAATTCGAATGCTAAAGATCTTGAAAAGTATGCGCTAACAGAAAGAGGAAGGTCTGAGGTATTCGAATCGGCTAAGAATTTGAAAAAGAAAGTAGAAGAAAGCGGCAATAAGATCACAAAAATATATGCATCAGATTTTCGCCGCACGCGCGAAACCGCCGAGCTTGCCGCAGAAATTCTCGGTATCAATCATAAGAATATACAATTCGACGCAAGACTTCGGGAAATAAGCACCGGAGACTTCGATGGAAAAGAATGGCCACATCGTGCGGCATTTCTTAAGACTTTGCATGACAAAATATTCATGAAATCTCCGAATGGCGAGTCTGTCGCCGATGTGAAGCGCCGTACAGCTGAAGTTTTATATGAAATAGAAGAGAATCATAAACATGAGCATATTTTAATTGTTACTCATGGTTTGCCGATGCGTATGATGCTGAACACTATTTCTGGAAAGACCGCGCGCGACCTTCTTCGTTCAGGATGGAGCGATGTTTCAGACCCTACAGCTTCAACTCACGAACGCGAATTTAAGCCTTTGCCTCACGACGAAAATTTTGAACTCGACATTCACAGGCCATATATCGACAAGGTAATTTGGACGACATCTGATGGCGATGTTATGCGCAGAGTACCCGATGTATTTGATGTGTGGTATGACTCTGGTTCTATGCCGTTCGCGCAGGCGCATTACCCATTTGAAAATAAAGAGGCGTTCGAAGAAAAGGGTAGCGCTCTCTTTCCCGCCGATTTTATTTCTGAAGGTCTAGATCAAACCCGTGGATGGTTCTATTCCCTTATTGTTCTTGGTATGGGCCTCTTCGGTAAGAGCCCTTATAAAAACGTAACTGTCACCGGTCTTATTCTCGCCGAAGACGGCAGAAAAATGTCAAAAAGCCTGCGCAATTACCCAGACCTTGAGCCAACACTCGACGCCTTCGGTGTCGATTCTTTGCGCTACATGCTTGCAGCTTCACCTGCAGCACACGCCGAAGAAACTGCATTTTCAGAGAAGAGCCTTGATGAAGTGAATAAAAAAATATTCAATCGCCTTGAAAACGTCTATTCTTTTTACGCGCTCTATGCCGATGAAGCGTATTTGAAAGAAACTGGAAGCAGCGAAGCGCCTCATTCTAAAAATATTCTCGACATATGGATTCTCTCGCGCCTTTCTGAATTGAAGGGATCAATCGAAAAAGGTCTTGATGCGTATCAAATAGATAAAGCAACGCGGCCTATTGCCGACCTAGTTGACGACCTTTCTACATGGTATCTTCGCCGTTCGCGTGACCGCTTTAAGGGCGAAAGTGCAGCCGATAAAAAGGAGGCACTTGATACTACTCGATTCGCGCTTTTAACCCTCGCAAAACTAATGGCACCGTTTACACCGTTTATATCTGAGCACATATATTTAAAAGTAAAATCTGCGGCAATGCCCGAAAGTGTGCACTTGTGTTCATGGCCGGCGCTTTCGGCCCCTGATGAAAAAAATATGAAAGAAATGCGCGACGCGCGAAAACTAGTGGAAACTGGTTTGGCACTTCGTTCGTCTGCAGGCGTAAAGGTAAGGCAGCCTTTGGCTAGTTTTGCATACAATAAAGATGAGAATTCTCTTTCTGATGATATGGCAGCGATACTTGCCGACGAGCTTAATGTAAAAAAAGTAATAGCAGGCAATGAACTTGCTCTCGATACTGTTATTACAGAAGAATTAAAAGAAGAGGGAGCTGTTCGCGATATTATTCGTGCTATTCAAGAAATGCGCAAAAAGGCAGGCCTCGCTCCATCAGACCCTATCGGGCTGCACATTGTTGCTGAAGAATCTCTCAAAAAAATAGTGGGTAGATATGAAGAAGATATAAAGAAAACAGTTCTCGCGCGCGAAGTTACTTTCTCAGACAGCATTGACGATGATCCTGCGCTAAACGAAAGAACAGAAATAGAAACAGAATGCGGTAAGGTAATTGCGGCAATATCCTTGGCGTAGTCTCTTTAGTAATAGTAGAAGGCAAATATAGCAGATGTCCCACCATATATACCAAACACGAGCCTTCATTATAGATAGTAGCGACACAGGCGAGGCAAATAAATTTATAGCGATGTTTACTGAAGACCTCGGTCTTATATACGTGGCGGCTCAAGGTGTGCGGCTGGTGCAATCTAAACTTCGACCGTTCATACAGGAAATGTCATTTTCAAAAGTGTCGCTTGTGCGCGGAAGGGAGCTATGGCGGCTTACCAGCGCCGAGAAACTTATTTCTCTTGCCGACCGTCGCATCCCGATGGCGTTACGAAAAGTCTCAGCAGAAATACTTCAATTTGTAAGAAGGCTCGTGCAGGGCGAAGAAAAGCACGATGCTCTTTTCTCGTATACGCTCGAATTTTTTGAATTTCTGCTTAAAAAATCTGCGTTTTCTTCTGCACACATTGCCGGCCTCACGGCGTTGGGGAAGGCAAGCATATTGCACGAACTTGGTTACGGTAGTCATGACACTCTTATGATGGAACTTTGCGGCACGAGCGCCTCGAACGGCACGAACGATACACACGATACACACGGCGCGCACGTTGCTGAAGGCACAAAACATAGAATTACAGAAGAAAAAATATTGGCGGCCGAAAAGTCATTGAGAGAACTTGAAATGCATATCCGCATCGCGCTCGAAAGTAGTCATTTGTAGCTTAGGCATTATCTGTACCGCAGGCGCGACATTTATGTTGTGATATACTTTTTACATATATGTCTCAGGATGACAGCCAAATAGAACAACTTAAGAAAAAGCTGTTTTCAAATTCAGGTGAAGAATTGCCTCCGCAAGGCAGAAGCCGTTTGCATAAACACAATGTTATCGTGGGTGAATCATGGGAAGAAGACCCGATTCAGCAAAACCCGGTAGTTACAGCGAAAGAAGTTGTTAAAGTTGTTAGGCGCCAAGAGTCGGAAGATGAGAAGCAGGGGTCTTTCTTAAAGAGAGTGCTTTTAGTTTCTGTGCTGGCACTATTACTTGCTCTAGGTTTTGCTTGGTTTACTTTTTCTACCGGAATAAACGACATTTCGAGCGGCAATATTGATGTGCGCCTGCTTGGCCCTGTTTCGGCACCATCTGGTGATGTGCTCTCATTAGACATAGATATAACGAACAATAACAGCGCCGACCTAGAGCTCGCCGACCTTGTTCTTGTGTACCCACCCGGAACGCGAAGTGCTATCGATCAATCAAGCTCTATGCTCGCCGACCGTATTCCTATTGGAACATTGAAAGCAGGCGCTACGACTCGACAAAACATTAAGGCAATTCTTTTCGGAGAAGAGAATGTTCGTAAAGATATACAAATTAGTATCGAATATCGCCTTCAGGGTTCAGACAGTATTTTTGTAAAAGATAAGACCTATCCTATATACATTGGTTCAGCTCCAATAACCGTTAATGTAGATACGGTGAAAGAAGTTATTCCTGAACAAGAAAATGAATTTGCAGTGACGATAAAATCAAATAGTGCATCAATTATTAAAGACCTTGTTCTTAAGGTTGAGTACCCATTCGGCTTCGTATTTCTTTCATCAACACCGTCAGCGTCGGTAGGTGATGGTATTTGGGTGCTTGGTGATGTAAAGCCAGAAGAAGAACGCCGTATTGTTATTAAGGGTAGGCTTATGGGCGGGGCAAACGAGCAACGCGTATTCAATTTCTATACTGGAACCGCAAACCCACAAGACAAAAATTCAATTGGTACTGTGTTTGTTACAAATGCCGTACCTATTGCCATGAAGAGACCGTTTCTTGGTGTAGACCTAGCACTCGATGGTCAAACAGCTTCTTCATATATTGCAAAAGCGGGCGAGCCGATAAAAGGTGAAATTGTATTCCAGAACAATCTTGATGTGCCACTTCAAGACATTGTTATTGAGGCGGAACTTGTTGGTGCAATGGTAGACAAAGCTCGCGTAAAAGGCGACAGTGCTTTCTATGATTCATTGCATAACACTATAAGATGGGACAGCTCTACTCTTACTGAATTGGCGCGTATAACTCCTCGTGATGCTGGTAGAATACAATTTGGTTTTGCTACTCTTCCTCCTACAACTTCAAGCAATTCTCTATTCCAGAGACAAGAGATGAATCTTAATATTACAGTTAGAGCAAAACGCTTGAACGAAAGAAATGTTCCAGAAGAAATTGCTTCAACAATAAGAAGGTCGGTTAAAGTTTCGTCTAGCCTTACACTTAGCCCTCGTATAACTAAAAGTATTGGTCCGTTTAACAATGTTGGCCCTATTCCTCCAATGCCTGAAAAAGAAACAACATACACTGTTATGGTAAGTGTCGGTAATTCTTACAATACCGTAAATAACGCCGTCTTTAGCGCTGTGTTGCCTACATATGTTAAATGGCTTGCTACAACATATCCAAATAACAACGGCGTCTCATATAACGCTCAAACGCGCACAGTAAGTTGGAACTTAGGCGACATTTCTGCCGGAACAGGTTTTGCTTCTAGCCCTAAAGATTTCGCTTTCCAGATATCTGTCACACCAAGTATTAGTCAAGCAGGTTCTAGCCCTATTCTCATAAAAGAACCACGCATATCTGGTAAAGATAGTTTTACGGGGCAAATTATTCAGACAACATATGATTCTCTTGATACGAAGATGCAAAGCGACCCTACGTATAAGTTTGGGGATGATAAAGTTGGAGGGAAATAAAACACACGGGCCACAACCTATCTCTCGGAGCACGGATAAAAGTCTGCTGACTTTTTCCTCGAGCTCGCGCCAGTCGCGCTCGCTAGTCTCCTCAAAATAGGTTGTGGCCCGTGTGTTTTATTTTCTAGAGAGTGTCCGCGAGAACTGCGTTACTTACTTGAAAATTTTTGTACCAATGTGTCTAAGTTTCCAACAAGAGCACCTCCGTCACTTGTTTCTTCTTTTGATTTTAAAACTAAGGCTGTAAATTCATTGTCTTTGTATCTGACAAGCGCATTCCTAACAAACTCGGCCTTACTTGTAACTATACCGAGCTTTATTTGTTCCTCTATGAACTCATTTATTTCATCTGTAAGGGGAATTGATATGGTTTTCATTACAATATGTTAAATATAAATCCACTATTATTCAAGTTCCAAAAAGCCTTTAATTGATATATAGTATTGATATTATGTCTAAAAAAGCCGCCGACAATACTGCAGCCGTAGGTGCCAAGAATGGCGCAGGATACCCTGAAAACACCATGGAAAAGCTCATTTCGCTTTGCAAGCGACGCGGCTTTATTTACCAAGGTTCTGAAATTTACGGTGGTTTGGCCGGTACTTGGGACTACGGCCCGCTTGGAGTTGAGCTTAAAGGGAATATTCAGAACTTGTGGTGGAAGCGTTTTGTGCTCGACCGCGAAGATATGTACGGGGTTTCCGCGGCAATTCTAATGAACCCAGATGTATGGAAGGCAAGCGGCCACGTAGGTGGTTTTGCCGACCCTTTGGTTGAAGACGTAAAAACAAAAAAGCGTTATCGAGCCGACCACTTACTTGAAGAAGTGGGTGTTGAAGCTAAGAGCTTAAATATAGAGCAAATGGATGCGCTTATTAAAGAGAAAGGAATAAAAAGCCCTGAAGGCAACGCGCTCGGCGATGTTCGCCAGTTTAATATGATGTTCAAGACGAACATCGGAGCTACTGAAGATGAAGCTTCGGTTTCGTATCTTCGCCCTGAAACAGCTCAAGGAATTTTTGTAAACTTCAAGAATATTGTCGATTCTTTTCATCCTAAAATGCCCTTCGGTATTGCACAAATAGGTAAGGCATTCAGAAATGAAATTGCTCCTCGCGATTTTATTTTTAGAGTACGCGAACTTGAACAAATGGAAATCGAATATTTCATTAAGCCTCCGGTAAGCGAAAATGATGATACGTGGAAGGGCCTCTTCGATACTTTTTTTCAAGAGCAAATGACCTTTCTTACAGAAGATGTTGGCCTATCTAAAAGTAAAATTCATAAGGTAGATGTACCAGCTGCCGATCGCGCTCACTATTCAAAACACAGCGTCGACACAGAGTTCGATTTTCCTATGGGGCAAAAAGAGCTTCTTGGTTTGGCATATAGAACAGACTTCGACCTTTCTGCCCACACAAAGGCATCGAAGGTAGACCTTTCATATTTTGATGAAGCCGAAACAGACACTTCAAAAAAGCGTTATATTCCTCATTGCATTGAACCAACATTTGGAGTTGGTCGCTTAATGCTTGCTGCACTTGCTGATGCTTATGCAGAAGATGAGCTCGGCGGCGAACCGCGTGCGTTGCTCAAGTTTTCTCCGAAAATTGCGCCGGTGCTCGTTGCAGTATTTCCTTTAATGAAAAATAAACCTCAATTAGTTGAAAAAGCTAAAGAAATATATAGCGCACTTAAAAAGGCATTTCCAGGGCGAGTTATGTTTGATGATAACGGTAATGTTGGAAAGCGTTACCGTCGACAAGACGAAATTGGTACACCATTTTGTATAACAATAGACTTCGACACAGTTGAAGGAGGAGAGAAAGGTGACCTTAAAGAAACAGTTACAATACGTCACCGCGACAGCGGCGAACAAGAGCGCCTTTCAATTTCTGCGCTCAATGAATATTTGATTGGGGCAGTCAACGGCTAAATTTACGGTTAATTTGATTCGTAGTACATTGTGTGTTATAATATAGCATGTTTAATAAACTAAATAAAAGCCCTATTTTAAAGCTTTTGGCTGGGGTTTCGGTTTAACGTTAGTGGCAGGAACGCCACTTTTTGCCTATGCTCACACGGGCATAGTTTCTTCACCAGCAACATCTTGCGGCAGCATTGATTCAACCGACTTAGCTACCCATACTGGCAATCAAATAGATAATCGAATAAACACAGTTGCTTCAACTACAGGGTTGTCACTTTTTACTTCTAGGCAAACATCAACAAGTACTCCTTGGACGAGAAACCCTTCAGTATGGACATCAGCCGGAACGCCATTAGATTTTACTGGTGTGGCGGGCTGGAATAATCAGAGTGGTGCAATACAGTATCAACAGGGTGCCACATTAATATCACCAAGGCATTTTATTGCCGCGGGGCACTTTGCAATTGCGGTAGGTTCTACCACAGGCTTTATAGATTCTTCAGGTAACCATGTTGAGCGTGTGGTTGTAGGCAGTACAAATATTACAGGAACGGATATACAGGTTGAAGTTCTTGATAGTGATGTGCCCGATTCAATTACGTATTATCCAATAATGGCGTCATCTACTCTTTTTGCTTTGTTTCAGAAGATACAGGGAGAAACTCTTGATGTTCCCATTGTGGCATTTGATCAGGAGGCTAAAGCTTTAATTCATAAGATGACGTCGATATCGAGTACATACATTACTCATGCAGAATATTCGACAAGTACAAGAAAAGAATTCAATGAAAGGCTAATAGGAGGAGATTCAGGACAACCTAGTTTTCTTATTGTAGACAATCAGCCAGTTCTTTTGTTCGCACATTATTTTGATACATATAGTCCAAACTTAGGTAATTATATTAGTCAGATAAATACCGCCATGACTTCACTTGGCGGATGGTACCAGGTTACAGAGTACAACCCAACATGTTTTAGACAGTATGCGCTGAACCATTACCCAGTGTGGCCGGGGGGCCTTTCTGGAGTTATAAGTGCTTATGAAGCTACAACCACTTTACCAGTGCAATTATTTGATTTTACCGCTACAGACCCAGATGGTGACGCTCTTAGTTATAGGTTTTACATGAACAGTTTGATTGCCTCAGGTTTTTCAACTTCATCAAGTTCTGGTATTTTGACCTACTCATCAAATTTAAATTTTGAAACAGTTCAGACGCAAGCCGATTATGATGCATTAATGGTGTACACCGAAAATGACCCTGACCATATATTTGCGGATGAAGCCGCAAAAGAAGTATATAGAAATCAGTTTTCCCAGTATGTAGATAATGTTATTACTGCATATGCTATAGATATTACTGAATTTCCATCTGAAAAGTATCTTAGTAAATGGTTTCGTTTTTATAATATAGAAGAACCCCCAGTATTTGGAGCAGCACCGTATACATTTTCAATTGCCGAGAATTCAGGCGCCGGCAGTTCTGTAGGAAGCGTTAGTGCAACAGACCAAGATTACGATGAAACTATTTCGTATTCTATTTCAAGCGGAAATGACCTTGGCGCTTTTGCCATAAATTCAACTACAGGGGCCGTAACAGTTGCTAGTGCATATCCATTAGATTACGAATCAAGGCATTCAATAGTTTTGACTATAACAGCAAGTTCAACTGACAATGCACGAATCCCGAACCTTTTTGATTCAATAAATTATGCTACAACAATGGTAACTGTAAATATTACAGATGTATCTGAATCATCTGGTGGCGGCGGAGGTTCAAGTGGAGGCGGTGGAGGAGGTGGCGGGGGAGGCAGTAGTGATGGCATTATTTATTATAATCGCCCAGCCCAAGCAACAACGAGCAGTGCAACTGCAGCTGCATTAACCGCAGGGCGTATTGTTGTGATAAATGGCGTTAGTTATGTTATGGCACCCATTCAGTCAACGGCAGGTTCTGCGGCATCGGCGGCTTCAATAACTACACAAGCTCGTTCTTTATATAAAAATTTGAGTTTAGGTTCGTCGAATCAAGACGTCCGAGTGTTACAACAATTTTTGAATGCTCGAGGATTCACAGTTTCAGATACTGGAGCAGGTTCGCCCGGAAACGAAGTTTCTTATTTTGGTTTAAAAACTAAACAGGCTCTTATAAAATTCCAAAAAGCTAATAACATTAAACCCGCATCAGGTTTGTTTGGGCCAGTAACGCGCGCTGCCATTAAAGGACTTTAGACTGGCGAGCCTTTAGTTGACTTTCTGTATAGAAGTGTAGAATAGGCGGCAGATGCAGCCTTACCGGAAATGGTGAATCGAACACACAAAACTAAAACAAACCAAGTAGCTTCAGGTTTCCGGAACCAGAAGTAGGAGGAATACCCGTGCCAGTAGAAACAAAAACACTGAGAGAGTATCTCGGACCAGATATTGTCCGTCCGTGCGTTCTCGTAACAACAGGAAATCAAGCCATTCTTTCAAACTGGCTTAGTCAACATTTTTTTGGCCGTTCACCGAGAGGTAAGCAACCAACTGAGATGCTCTGGCTGTTCCTAAGAGCGGAGGGCTCTTCTCTGGTTACGATCAAGTCGGTAACAACTGTTTCGTTGATTCCCAACATGCACCAATGCCATTTGCCGTTGGCCATCAGGCCGAAGAGAGTGTTTGGTGAAGTTGAAATTCTTCTTGCGGCGGAGAAATTCTCGGTAGCAGATGCAGGAGAAATTGACGAAAATGGTTACGGCTGGAAAATGTTTCAAGCTCCCCCTGAGATGGGGAACTTATTCGTTCGAGTCGCCCGTCGCCGTGAAGGTGAGCTTGCTGATGTCGGCTGAAGAACTCTTTGCAGACAACCAAAAACACACCCGCTCCGTAGTGACAGTACGGCAAGCGGGTGTTTTGCATTCCGCCCAATTAAACATATACTGTCGGTACTGTTAATCTATATCCGGTAATCCGCAAAATAACGTAATGAAATATCATAAAGGAAAACTGCAAAACGGCCTGCGCTACTTAATGGTTCCCATGAAAGAATCAGAATCGGTGTTCGTTATGGCAATGGTGCGCACGGGTGCCGATTTTGAATCAGAGCGAGAAAACGGGCTAGCACATTTTTTAGAGCATATGTGTTTTAAAGGAACTGTAAAAAGACCAACGGCAAAACAAATTGCCCTTGAGTTCGATGAAATAGGCGCTCAGAATAATGCATTCACCGGCCGTGCATACACCGGTTATCATGCCAAAGCGCATAAAAAACATGCGAGCAAAATTCTTGAAATTGTTTCCGATATCTTCCTCAACTCAACTTTTCCTGAAGAAGAAATGCAGAAAGAGAAGGGTGTAGTCATACAGGAATATCATATGTATATGGACGACCCGCAGTATCGCGTAGAAAAATTGGCTACGCAGCAGCTATACGGCGGCCATGCAATGGGTCGAGAAATTATTGGTACACCTACAACAGTTTCTTCATTTACAAAAGAAGACCTTAATAATTACCGTGCTAAACATTATTCGGCTAAGAACACACTTATTGTAATTGCCGGAAACTTCAATAAAGAATCTGCAAAGAAACAAATTGCGTCGCTTTTCGGGAAAATGGAGTCAGGCAAAGTGCAGCCATACCCTAAAACTATTGTGAAGCAGAACAAACCTCAGGTAGCAATTGAATTCAGAAAAACAGACCAGACGCATCTTATTCTTTCATTTCGTGCCTTCGGTTATTTCGACAAACGTGCAACAGCCGCTAATTCGCTTTCAACTGCGCTTGGGGCAGGGATGAGTTCGAGACTTTTTCAAAAAATGAGAGAGGAGCTTGGTATTTGCTATTACATTCGTTCGGGCATGCATACAAGCAATAACACGGGCACATTTACTATTTCTGCTGGCGTTGCTAATGACAGGCTTGAAGAAGCAGTGAAGGGAATTGTGGCTGAAATAAAGAAACTAAAGAAAGAGGGTATAACTCTCGCTGAAGATAAGAAGGTAAAAGAATGTCGCCTTTCGCGGCTTGTGCTTCATTTTGAAACAGCCGAAGACTATGCCGACCTGTATGCAGGCGATGAGATTTTGAAGAATAAAGTAGTAACAATTGCGGAATATGAAGAGAAAATAAAGAAGGTAACGAAGGCGGGGATGGACGCCGCAGCTCGCAGTATATTTACCGCTAAAGGCGCCAATTTGGCCGTTGTCGGCCCCTTCAAGCCTGAGGTTCAAAAGAGGCTTTTAACTCTCCTGTCAGGTATCTAATCACCGAACCCCCTGTATTTGTATTGTGTTGTTTTGTGGTATTCTTAGCCTAATGTACGAGAAAAACGACAGCCGGTTGGCAGTTCATATCAGCTTCGGCACCATGTTCAAGGTTGCCGTATTTTTTCTGTGCGTCTATTTAATTGTAGAGCTTCGGAGCCTTATTTTGCTTGTATTGTGTGCGGCTGTTATTGCATCGATAATTGAACCGGGCATCAGGTGGCTTAATCGCCGAAAAATTCAGCGTGTGTTCTCGGCCATAATTATGTATCTTCTTATCGCTTCGGTTGTTACGGGCGTATTCGCTTTTCTTATTCCACCGCTCTTTTCAGAAGCAATAAATGCCGTAAACGGATTACCGAAGTACATAAAAACTATAGACATTCTGCGGCCGCTTCAGGGCGTGGCGCTTAAAAACGTAGAAACTTTCTTTCCTGATATTCCCGCAACTATTTCAGTTGGCGACATGGCCACCATGTTTACTGCAACTGTTTCAGAATTTTCGGGCGGTATTTTTGACACTATCAGCGGTTTCTTCGGGGGAGTATTCAGCCTCATTATGGTTGTCGTACTTTCTTTCTATCTTTCTGTTAAAGAAGACGGCATTGGAGAATTCTTGAGCATTGTTACGCCGCTCAAACACGAAAAATATGTGCGTGACTTGTGGCGCCGTTCGCAAGCAAAAATAGGCAAGTGGATGCAAGGGCAACTTATTCTGGCATTGGCCGTTGGCGTTCTTGTGTACATTGCGCTTCTTGCCATAGGTGTCGACCACCCATTCCTTCTAGCCTTGCTTGCTGCAATATTTGAACTTGTACCAGTTGTAGGCATGACGCTCTCGGCCATTCCTGCCTTCTTGTTTGCCACCATCGACAGCGGCATAGGCTTGGGTATTATCGTTATTGCTGTTTATATATTTATTCAGCAAATTGAAGCGCATATAATTTACCCGCTCATTGTTAAAAAGATGGTGGGAGTGTCACCGCTTCTGGTCATCGTTTCTCTATTGGCCGGCGCTCAGCTCGCGGGTTTTGTGGGGGTATTACTCTCTGTACCGCTCTCGGTGGCCCTTGTTGAATTTATTGAAGATACCGAACGCCGCAAGCGTTACGTTCCCGATATTCCTTCAACAGATGCCGAGGTTGAGGTTGTGAAAGAGGAAACGGGAGAAGGGGAGGCGAATGCGTAGCAGGTTTAATATTATTTACATTCAGCATGTCAGATTCCAATTCAAAAAACTTCTACATAACCACAACGCTTCCTTACGTGAACGCCGACCCGCATGTTGGTTTTGCCACTGAGCTTGTTCGTGCCGATGCCATTGCCCGACTTAAGCAGCTTCAAGGCTATAATGTTTTCTTTAACACCGGAACAGACGAACACGGCCAGAAATTATTTGATGCGGCAGAAAAAAACGGTATGCCGGTTCAGGAATATGTAGATAAATATGCCGAGCAATTCCGCGGTCTTAAGGAGCTTCTCGGCATTTCAGACGATGTGCACTTCATTCGCACTACCGACCCGAAACACGAAGCGGCCGCTCAAGAATTCTGGAAGCGATGCGACGCGAACGGTTATATCTATAAAAAGAATTATCAGGCAAAATACTGTGTCGGATGCGAATTAGAAAAGACCGATTCAGAACTTATAGACGGCCGCTGCCCAGTTCACCCTGACAAAGAAATTCAGTTAATTGAAGAAGAAAATTATTTCTTCAAATTTTCTGCGTTTAGTGACAAACTTTTGGCGCTATATGAAAAGAATCCGACGCTCGTTATTCCCGATTTTCGGTTCAATGAAATAAAAGCATTTGTTTCTCGCGGTCTTCAAGATTTCAGCATTTCACGGCAGAAGAGCAAAATGTCGTGGGGTGTTGCCGTTCCCGGAGATGAAGAACATGTTATGTACGTGTGGTTTGACGCTCTTGTGAGTTATATTTCTACGCTGGGTTGGCCTGAAGGGCAGGATGTAGTAGGCTCGGCAGCTGACGCCTCAAATAAATTTACACAGTTTTGGCAGAACGGCACTCCTGTTCAGTATTGCGGTAAAGATAATCTACGTCAGCAAAGTGCTATGTGGCAAGCAATGCTCATGGCTGCAGATCTTCCTAATACACACACTATTGTCATTGACGGCTTCCTTACAGCCGAAGGCGGAGTGAAAATGTCTAAGTCGCTCGGCAATGCTACTAACCCTTATGATGTGGTAAGTGAGTACGGTACCGATGCACTTCGCTACTTTTGTCTAGCAGAACTTTCTTCTTTTGAAGACAGCCCTTTTACTATGGAGCGTTTCAAGGACGCGTACAATGCGAAGCTCGCAAATGGCATTGGTAATTTGACGAGTCGCATTATGAAAATGGCTGAAACCCATTTGGTCGCACCTGTTGCTGTTCCTGAACAAAGCCTTACTGAAGAATATTTTAAATTGTATGATTCATACGACTTTGTAAAAGTTTCTCAATATGTTTGGAGCCGCATTCAGGAGCTTGATGTTTTTATTCAAGAAAATAAGCCATTTTCTATTATTAAAGAAGATAAGGAAGCAGGGGAAGCGCTTATAAAAGATTTAGTTGCAAGGCTCTACACTGTTGCGCGAATGCTTCAGCCGCTTCTTCCTAACACCTCAAATATAATTAAAGAATTAATTAAGGCAAACAAAATGCCCGAAGCGCCATTGTTTGTAAGGAAGGATTAAAAGGCTTTAATATCTGACACAATGTCTGATTCAATACAACCTCAATACATAGATGCCCATGCGCACCTAAATTTTAAGGCATATGATGCTGACCGCGACGAGGTTGTTAAGCGCACACTCGATTCGGGTACTTGGGTTATAAATGTTGGAGCAGCACTCGCCACTTCAAAAGCCGCCGTAGAGATGGCTGAAAAATACGAAGATGGGGTATATGCAATTGTGGGCCTCCATCCTACACATGTTGTTGATGAAGAATTTGACGCGATAGAATTTGAAAAGCTAGTAGCCCATCCTAAAACTATGGGGGTAGGAGAGTGTGGCATAGATGTTTTTCGCTTGCCTGAACAGTATCAAACCGATGTCGGCAAGGAAGAGGTGCTTAGGAAGCAGGAAGTTGTTTTTAAACAGCACATAGAATTGGCCGTAAAATACAATAAGCCGCTCATGATCCATGCCCGTGCTTCCTACGGGAAAATTTTAGAAATTTTTGATAGAGACTTCATCAGCAAAGGTATACAGTTACGGGGGAATGTCCACTTCTTCGCCGGTACCGTCGAAGAGGCGCAGGCATTCATCAAAATGGGTTTTACCATATCGTTTACGGGGGTTATTACCTTTGCCGACGATTATCGTAAGTTAGTCGAAGCGGTGCCGCTCGACAAAATGCTTTCTGAAACCGATTGCCCGTATGTTACGCCAACGCCGTTTCGAGGCCAGAGAAATGAGCCAATGCATGTGCGCGAGGTTGTTAAAAAGATAGCCGAAATTAAAGGCTTAGACATCGAAGTGGTCAAAAAAGCCTTAATTTCCAACGCTTTTTCACAGTTTGGCTTTTAGGTGTATTGCTGGTAGTGCTGACTGAAGGTGTAAAAAATAGGCTTGCCCTATGCTCTTTGGCGTGATAGTCTGTAGCCCATGTCAAAAGAAAAGAAAACAGAATCACAGGAAGCAGAAGCACATGAAGGTAGCCGAATTTACGAACTCGGTTTCCATCTAGTGCCTACCATATCGGAAGCCGATGCTGCCGTGCAGTTTTCTCATCTCAAGTCTCTTATTGAGAAGAAAGACGGCGCGTTCATATCGGAAGATGCTCCTAAGCTTGTCGCACTTGCTTATGAATTAACCAAAACCTCAAAGGCGGTCAAGCACCATTATAACAATGCATATTTCGGATGGATAAAATTCGAGGTCAACCCCGACAACGTGGCTGCACTTGAAAAAGAGCTTAAGCTCTTCGAGCCTATGCTCCGCTATATCCTTATCGGAACTGTTCGCGAAAGCACTCTTGCAGATATTACTCCGAAAGAAGGCAAGCGTAACCCGAAAGATTCACCAGAATCTCCTGATGCGCCAGCTGGAACTCCAGCTACTCCTGCCATCGATGAAGTTCAGATAGACAAATCAATCGACCAGCTCGTTCAGGCGTAAGCCCATTCCCAGTAAATTATAAGTGTCACTTAACAAATAGATTAGTATGTACATAAACAAAGCGATGGTGTACGGAAACCTTACTCGCGACCCTGAACTTCGAGCCCTTCCTTCAGGTGCTCAGGTTGCAAACTTTTCACTCGCAACGAACCGTGTCTGGAAAGATCAAAACGGCGCAAAGCAAGAAAGTACCGATTACCATAATGTCGTCGTATTCGGCAGACAAGCTGAAATAGTGGCGCAGTACCTTAAGAAGGGAAGTTCAGTCTTTATTGAAGGCCGCATGCAAACCCGCAGCTGGGATGGCCAAGACGGCAAGAAGCAGTACCGTACCGAAGTTGTCGCCGACCGCGTGCAGTTTGGCCCTCGAGCGGGCGCTACGGGCGGTTCTAGCTCTTTTGGCTCAGCTGGCAGCTCATCAGCATCGTCATCTTCGAAGGCAGGCGGGAAGGGTGAAGAAGCCGACGCTATTGACTCTATGCCCACTGTCGATTACCCTGAAGAAGAAATCAACCCAGAAGACATCCCATTTTAACCATTCACGCATACTTACACCGAAATTATCATGACAAAACAGTGCTATTTCTCCCAAAACAACATAAAGCATATCGACTATAAAGATACCGATATTCTTTCGAAGTTCATCAACCCTTACGGCCGTATTCTTTCACGAAAGAAGACAGGCATCACAGCTAAGAACCAGCGAAAGCTCGCAACTGCAGTAAAGCGCGCGCGATTCATGGCGCTCCTTCCGTACGTCACAAATTAAACAAATACAAAATACTCCTTTTCGGAGCACGGATAAATTTCTGCTGAAATTTTCCTCGAGCTCGGGCCAGTCGCCCTCGCTAGTCTCCGAAAGGAGTATTTTGTATTTGTTT
>CALMYA010000011.1 GCA_937873535.1 uncultured bacterium
GCATCAGCCCGCAGCTGGCGCCCTCGACGCTCACGCCCGCGGCCAAGAAGCTCTACGCCGAGGCGGAGAACTACCACGCCGGGCGGGCCACGAAGGATAGCGGTCGGAAGTAATGGTTCAAGCTCCTCCTCGCGCGGTCGATTCAGCTATCGTCTACGAGGCGGTAAACCTCGTTAACGGGCATCGCTATATCGGTTTTACTGCACAAGGGTTGCCGCGGCGCGAATGGCAGCATCGCGCTGCTACACGTCAGAAACGACACTGTCATAAGTTTCACCAAGCCATTATCGAGTTCGGGCAAGAGAATTTTGTTTTTCGCGTGATGGCCGATTTCGAAGGAGACGAAGACCTCGGTAAGATTTACGAGGAAGAAGCTATCGCCAAGTACAAGCCCGAGTACAATCTTCGAGGCGGCGGAACGACTGGGGGCTCGATCAGCGAGGAGACTAAGCGCAAATTGAGCGCGGTCCAAAAAGGTCGCCCGTCGCCTTTGCGCGGTGTGCCTATTAGCGCTGCGCATCGCGCGGCTATAAGTGCGGGTAAACGTAAAAATCCGTACAAATACTCGCCCGAAATAAGAGCGAAAATAACCGCTACTATACGAGCTCGAAGGCCAACAGATAAAGAATTAGCCGCGCGTTCGCGCGAAAACTTAAACATGCGAGCGGCCAGAAAAGAACCCGTTTTTTGCGTAACTGACGGTAAAGCTTTTGAAAGTTGCCGTGATGCAGATCGTTTTTACGGGTTCTCTACGGGCACCGTGAGCGGAGTCGCGTCTGGCGCTAGAAAAACTGCGGGCGACGAAAAAGTGTTCTGCTACGTAAGAGATTTGTTTCTATGACTACGCTAGCGACTCTCACGAACGACGTTCAAAAATACACGACTTATGACGACGCCGATTTTGTTGCGATGATTCCGACCTTCATTCGGAACACGGAAGAGACCGTGTTCATGACAGTGCAAGCGCCCTTCTTCAGAGCAGCAAGCACCGGTAATATGACGCAGGGAAATCCTTACCTCACGCTTCCCGACGGCTTTCTCGCGGCGTCCAGCATCAGCATCGAGACCGCTGAAGGCTGGAAGTTCTTGCTGAATAAGGACGTCGAGTACATTCGTGAGGTCTACCCCGACGCGTCAGACGAAGGCGAGCCTTTTGCGTATGCTCAATTTGACGCGGACCCCGATAACACGGTTGTCATCATCGGCCCGACGCCTGATGCCAGCTATACGACGCAGTTGAATTTCTTCGAGAAGCCGAGGTCTCTTGTAGACGAGCCGACTGGCACATGGCTGTCGAATAATGCGTATAAATGTCTCCTTTACGGCACGCTGGTCGAGAGTTCGAACTACCTCAAGCGCGTTGCAGGCATCGACAATATGGGCGATACCTACGGCCAGGAGTTCCTCGTGGGCCTGCAGGG
>CALMYA010000012.1 GCA_937873535.1 uncultured bacterium
CGCAGAAGGCCAAGGGGCTTCTGGAGGCCGACTCCAAGTCGGACTTCCCCGAGTTGTTTTTTGGCTTAGCTTTCATGGCTCCTCCTTCATGTGAGTTTGGTTGGTTGCCTAGATTATTGTCAATTTGCTATGGAAAACTGTACGCGAATAGAGTACAGCGTTTAGCTTAAAAATCAAGGATGGGGCTATTTTTTCCCCGCCATCAACCTCTGATGCTCCTCCGTATTCAAATCACCGCACTTCTTGTATTTCTTGCCGCTGCCGCATGGGCATGGGTCGTTGCGGCCTATTTTTTCCTGGCCCTCCCCTGCTTTTATGGCCGCCACGTCTATAATTCTTGCTCCTTCTGGTATTGAAATGGCCGGCGTAGAATTTGCATGATTTGTATTCTGAACGCTATGTAAAAAAGTATCTGCATCGGGGCGAAGCTCAATAACAGGCATATTATTACCCAAACCAACTTGGCCTTGCACAGTTTTAAGCAATCGTATAATTTCTTGGTCTACATTCACTTCCATTTCTTTAAAAAGCCGCAGGCCTTCGCGTTTGTATTCTACAAGAGGGTCACGCTGACCATATGCGCGCAAATTAACACTTGATCGCATGTAATCCATTTGTTCGAGATGGTCTATCCAATATAAATCGATGGCCTGAAGCATAACGCCGCGAGCAGTGTTGAAAAATACTACATCGCCAACCGCTTCAGCCTGAGCTTCGTCGGTAGCAGGAACGACACCTGTTTGCACTGAACCTGAATGAAACTCTTTTCTTTTAGTTTCAATTTCAGCTGCGTCTTCTGGTGTAGCCTTTGCAAGTACATCATTAAGAATACTTTCAACATCAGCCTGCTCACCGAGCAATATTTTTTTGCGGCGGTCATACACCTTCATACGCTGCTGGTTTAACACATCATCGTATTCAAGAACATGGCGACGTGAATCAAAATGAAAACCTTCAATTTTCTTCTGGGCATTTTCAAGTGAACGGCTAATGAAGCGGTGTTCTATAGGGTAATCGTCGGGAATCTTCATGGTGTCCATAGTTTTTTTAACCATGTCGTTGGCAAAAACACGCATAAGGTCGTCTTCTAATGAAACATAAAACTGCGTTTCGCCTGGGTCACCTTGGCGGCCTGAACGACCTCGAAGCTGGTTGTCTATACGGCGGGCCTCATGGCGCTCTGTTCCAAGCACAAAAAGGCCGCCCAAAGCGCGTACTTCATCGGCTTTTTTTACTAGCGCTTCCGCTGATTCTCCGGCAACGGGCGCCCCACCAAGTTTAATATCAACACCTCTTCCGGCCATGTTCGTGGCAATAGTAACTGCACCTTTGCGGCCCGCTCCCGCCACAGTTTCACCTTCTTTTTCTGCAAATTCAGGCTTGGCGTTCAACATGGTATGC
Source organism: uncultured bacterium (assembly GCA_937873535.1). Lineage (GTDB taxonomy): Bacteria > Patescibacteriota > Minisyncoccia > Phycocordibacterales > CAIZLB01 > VEQN01. Next base: position 1,402 of record CALMYA010000012.1, read on the forward strand.
GGCACGCCTTCCCTTTTTAAATAGTCGGAAAGAAGCTGGTTCTTTTCAATTGATACTGTACCAATTAGCACCGGCTGACCTTTTACGTTGAGCTCTTTAACTTTGCGCGCAATAGCCTTAAACTTGCCGCTTTCATTTCTAAAAATTTGGTCGTGGCTGTCTATACGCACCACCGGCCGATACGTGGGCACTTCAATTACATCGAGCCCATACACTTTTAAAAACTCTTCTGAGCTCGTCATGCCTGTTCCTGTCATTCCTGCTAATTTTGGATACAAACGGAAGAAATTTTGGAATGTAATTGAAGCATATGTTCGTGATTCTTGCTGAACAGGCACACCTTCTTTAGCTTCAATAGCCTGATGCAAGCCTTCAGACCATCTTCGGCCTGGCTGCAAACGGCCAGTTGAAGGGTCGACAATTAGCACCTCTTTATCTTTCACTAAGTATTCAACATTTGCATTGTACAAAGCCTTGGCTTTTACTGCGGTTTCAAGATGATGCACATATTTAATGCCGCCTTCTGTATATATATTAGATACACCAAGTAATTCTTCTGCCTTGTCGATTCCCTCTTGGGTCATAGCAATGCTCTTAAATTTTTCATCTACTGTAAAATGCTTTTCTTTTTCAAGCTGCTTGGCAATTTTGGCAAATGTAAGATAAATACTGTCTGAATCGGCGGTAGGAGCTGAGATAATAAGAGGCGTTCGGGCCTCATCAATTAAAATAGAATCGACTTCGTCGACGATGGCGTAGTTGAACTCGCGATGGCGAAGTTCACGCGGGCTATGCTCGATATTGTCGCGGAGGTAATCGAAGCCAAATTGATTGTTTGTACCGTATGTAATATCGGCATGATACGCTTCGCGCTTACTACACGCTTTCAAAAATTCATAACCTACTTTGTATGAGCCTATTTCGTCTTCTTCTTTTGCATCAGCAGGTGTAGTTTGAGATGGGTCGTATATATATGAAGACTGGTCGTTAACAATACCCACGGTAAGGCCAAGAGCGTGGTAAATCTGGCCCATCCATGAGCCGTCTCTACGCGAAAGGTAATCGTTTACTGTAACCACGTGCACGCCCTTTCCGGTAAGTGCATTTAAATATGTAGGAAGTGTGGCAACAAGCGTTTTACCTTCACCGGTTTTCATTTCGGTTATCTTTCCTTCATGCAAAATAATACCGCCAATAAGCTGCACATCGTAATGTCGCTGGCCAAGTGTTCGCCGTGATGCTTCGCGCACTACGGCAAATGCTTCGGTTAGCAGAGCATCGAGCGTCTCGCCCTTAGTCAAACGCTCGCGAAATTCGCCTGTTTTTGCCTTCAAATCGGCGTCAGAAAGGGCCTGCAATGCAGGTTCAAACGCATTTATGGCGGCGATCTTTCCCGTATACCCCTTTACCTCGCGGCTCGAACGGGTGCCGAAAACACTGGTTAAAATACCCATGAGAACACTACTTTAACACATTAAAGGGTGTAAATACACTCTGCAAAAATAACTGAAACATACGAATATAAATATACAAATTATATAAAAG
>CALMYA010000013.1 GCA_937873535.1 uncultured bacterium
TAAACAAAAAGGCATGACTGCTATCATGCTTGTAATATGGACGGCAATATGCCTTTCGGGGCTTTTGTTTTCGCTGGTTTCGGCGCACGGCTCTGGGCTTTTGGCCAGAAAGGTAGAAGGCGAGCGCAACGCCGCTCGTATGACGGCTCTTATGTGCCGCAACATGCTTTTAATTGAACTGGCTGAAAACGCTGGGTTTGTTCCTTCTACAGATGCTCTTCCTGATGAAATATATAAAGGAGTATCGTGCAATGTAACTGGGTTTTCGTCAGTCGCAAATATTCGAATTGTACGAATTGAAGGAAAACACATTTCAAGCAGTAGCACGTTTGCAATCGAAACTAAAATAAGGTTGGGTGGCGCTTTGGGCAATGAACAAGGAGCATTGCCTGACTTTGTATATACAAAAGAAATTTGAGTTTTAAAACTTTAGAAAAATTTTAACGCGGCTTCATGTCGGTTTCGTATCATTGCTGTATGACCAATAAAAATAAAAGCCCAAAGGTGGCGGGGGCTATAAAAGCTCGCCCAACATTACAAAAGCCAGAATTAAAAGATGTTAATGCACTAAAAGAAGGCGGTACTAAAGAAGGTGCCGCGAAAAAGGCCAGCAGCAAGGCGGGCGGCTTTACCTTGCTCGAAGTCCTTATGGTTATTGGTATATTGGCAATTCTTGCCACAATTGTGCTTGTAGCAATTAACCCTGCAAGGCAATTTAAAATTGCCAGAGATTCACAGCGCACGGCAAATGTTACAGCAATACTAAACGCGGTAGGGCAGAACATGGCCGATCATAGCGGAGCATTTGTATGCGAAGGGCAGATAACTCAATTTCCTGAAGAAGCAACTAATATGACAAGCGACGGAGGGTTCGATATCGCACGGTGTGTTGTACCAGATTACATCTCGGCTTTGCCTTATGATCCAATAAAAGATAACGCACATTACACCGACGACACCGACTATAATACTGGCTACTCACTACTTGCAGATGCAGACGGCAGGGTAACAGTATCTGCAGAAGGCGAATTGGCTACTACATCTATATCGGTGAAAAGGTAACAAGGTGGGGAGGTGGTGAGTTTGTAAAATATTGCAATCACCTGGCAGGGCAACAAACAAATATTCAATTGGAGGCCGTCTGCTGGGGGTGTATAATAGCTTCATGAAAAATGAAGCTATTTTCGCTGCAGGATGTTTCTGGGGAGTGGAAGAAAAATTCCGCACGACGCCGGGTGTTATTGATACTGAGGTTGGGTACATTGGTGGTAATATAGAAAAGCCATCTTATGAGCAAGTGTGCACAGACAGAACGGGGCATGCTGAGGCGGTGCGGGTGACATTTGATTCTGAAAAGATTACGTATAAAGAATTGCTTGATATATTTTGGAACTTGCACGACCCGACGCAATTAGACAGACAAGGGCCAGATATTGGCACGCAATACAGAAGCGCAATTTTTACGTTAACACCAGAGCAAGCGAGGGCGGCGGCGTATTCTAAAGAGGCGCTTGAAAAGAGCGGCAAGTACAACAAGCCAATTGCTACAAAATTAGTTTCGGGCACCGAGATGCAGTTTTACCCAGCAGAAGAATATCATCAGAAATATTTGATGAAGAGGGGGCTTGGTACATGCGAGGTGTAAAAAAAGCAAGAGCCTAAGAGCCTAAAAGTCTAAAGGGTGTCAAAAGCCCAAAATTGGGTAAAAATGCCCGAAAATCAGCCTTTCCATCCTCATTAAATGTGCTATTATGAAAGCCGTTCAGGGCCTAGGTTGACGGCGACAAGGCCCTGAACAAAGCATTCCTCGGTAGCTCAGCGGTAGAGCAATCGACTGTGTCACAAACCAACGCAGCTTCCGGTACGAAAGTCCGGTCGAACATAAGGTGAATTGCTGGAAGTCCTAATGCTCAAACTAGGATAATCAGCAGCCAAGCTTGGCATGAATGCATGCCTTGAAGGTTCAGAGACTATCCCGCGAGGGAGTAGTTCTGTGAAGAACAGCACGAAGCGCCTTACGCCTAAACACTTCGCAGCAGCGAGGAGCACGGCGATGATATAGTCCACACCGTCAGTAATGATGGATAAAAGTGTAATCGATTGGTCGTAGGTTCGAATCCTACCCGGGGAGCAGAGTAGGAACAACAGAGGTAAAAGCCTCTGTTTTTCTTTTGTTTGCAAGGCTATATTTAGGTTCGAACTCCTCATTAATAGTCTTTGCCTTTTTGAGACAATTTATAAAGAGTTGTACCTCTTTTGCGTTGATAATGTTGAGTTTTCAACGATTTAGAGTCAGGTTCAAGCACCTCCCACCTTTGAAGCGGAATATGATAAAATTTAGTCATGAAAACAAATAGTAAAAAATATATAGACGGATTCGTGATACCGATTAAAAAGAAAGATTTAGCTGCATATAAGAAAATGGCAATATGGGGAGCAAGTATGTGGATGAAAAATGGTGCACTGAGCTATTTTGAATGTTTAGGTGAAGATCTTGGAGTAAAGAACGGTATGGGAATGGGCTTTAAAAAACTTGCTGGGCTAAAAGCTAACGAGACAGTAATTTTTTCTTTCATTGTCTATAAATCAAAAGCTGATAGAGATAGAATAAATAAAAAAGTTATGAATGATCCTTCAATGAAAGACTTTGATGAAAAATCAATGCCTATAGATATGAAGCGTTTCGTTTGTGGAGGGTTTAGTACTCTTGTGGAGGGCTAACATATTTTGGGTACCCTCCCTAGTTCAGAGCCAACAATAAAGACTTTGTAAAAACTGATATAATCACTGTATGACAACCATAAACCCCTGGATTAACTTCAACGGCAATGCTGAAGAGGCGTTCACTTTTTATAAAACAATATTTGGCGGTGATTTTAAGAAGATTATTCGTTTTAAGGATATCGCAAGCCCAGAGTTTCAAGTATCAGATACAGATGCAGAAAAAATTATGCTCATTACTTTGCTTATTGGCACGAATACTATGCTGATGGCAAATGATGTGCCTGCATTTATGGGCAAGGTAAATGAAAATGAAAACAGAAGTAAAATTTCGGTCACTGCCGAAAGCAAAGAAGAGGCGAGTGCCATCTTTGCGGGTCTCTCTATGGGAGGGCAAGTAGAGGTTCCAATGAGCGATAGCCCATGGGGAACTTATTTTGGTATGCTTAGAGATAAGTATGGTATTGAGTGGGTGGTAGAGTTTTCTCTTTAAAATATATAAATAACTTACATAAAAATTGTAATGAAATATGAAGCACCAAGTTTATTGGAAAAATGATAACAAGATAGATTTCCCGCATCTTGTTGGTGATAAGACATGTAAGGTTCTTATTGTTGGTGGGGGAATAGGTGGTACAACGTTGGCTTATTTTTGGCCACAGCAAAAAATGCAGACGGTCACAAAAGTGAAAATATTTTGAATAATAACGAAGTAGTTTTGGCAGAAAAGTCATTTATTGGCTCGGGTGCCACGGGCTATTCTGCGGGTATGCTGGTTACCGAAATAGAGGGTGAGTCGCTTTCTGGGCTCGTTGCATCTATAGGAAAGCATAAGGCCGAATTATATTGGAGGGCTCAAAGCGAAGCTCTAAATTCGTTGCGTTCAATAATTTTAAAAGAAAATATTAATTGTGATATGGGAGATGAAAGATTGTATATTTTAGGGCATGGCAATAAAAACGCAGAACTTGTTTCAGAAGATGAAAAGGCAAGAAAGAGCGCTCATCTTTTATCTAGAAATTTTATTGGCGAAAGCTTAATGAAGCATATTGGTACAGCATATTATGATAAAGGCGAAGAGGTTCACCCGGGCATTTCAGTTAACCCGCTTAAGGCTGTGCAGGGCATTGCCGAAGCGGCATCTCGGTACGGTGTCTCTGTGTTTGAGCAAACAGAAATAGTGTCTATCGATTTAAAGAAAAAAATAGCATATACCGCACATGGCAAAATTTTGTACGAAACACTTGTATTAGGAAAAGACTCTTTTTTAGACTCGAAACATATGAATAGATATGAGACCACCTGCGTTGTTACCAAGCCACTTACAGATGCAGTATTACATAGTTTGCATATGAATAATCACTTTATGTATATTGAGAATCAGCTTACGTCTTATCACTATGTAAAGATGGCCGATAATGGAAGGTTGCTTATTGGCTTAGGTGATAAGAAGGTTGCTTCAGGTATACATCATCCGAAGCTTATTGAAAGTCATTTAGTTAATGCAAAAAATTATTTGAAAAAAGTATTTCCTGACAATGATATTGAAATTGAATACGCATGGAGTGGGGTATATGGTCTTAATACTGAAAGGTTGCCGCTACTTGAATACGACAAAGAGCATTCGGTATTTACATATGGTGGTGCTGGTACCCAAGTGGCAACGGTGGCGATATCACGGCTTATTGCCGATATTATTTTAGAGAAGAACAACAGTATTAAGCAGATATTTTTTTAGAATTTTTTGCCAACGCCAATTTCTTACTTCGCGCCCATCCTTTAATTTCCATTTCTCGCTTAAGCGCCGTACTTCTGTTTTTGCTTTTTTCTGTGTAAAGCATTTTTACTGTGCCATGGCTTCGGGTATATCGTGAGGCTTTGCCTGCTTGGTGCTGAGCAAGCCGCCGCTTGAGGTCGTTGGTTATCCCTGTATATATAGAACCGTCTTTGCATTTTAAAAGATAGATGTGGTACATGCGTGTATGCTACTATTCTCTCATGAAAAGGAAAATTAGTACTCTTGTGGTGGTGTGCATTGCGGTACTAGGCGTTGCAGCTTATATTTTTTATGGTGCGCCAGTTACCTCGGCGGCAGCAACCAGCAGTCTCGCTGCATTCTACCAGGCAGCGCCGAGGCAACTTGTAACGCGTGTTGGTTATGCCAAAAATATTCCTGCACCAAAAAGCCTCACATTTTCACCTGACGGTAAAGAAATGTGGGCAACTTCACTTATGAATGAGAAGGCGGGCTTAGATGTATTTGATGTAAGTTTTATGAATAAAGGCCTCACAGCACAGGTGAATAGTTTAGCTGGCACTTCAAACAGCTTGGCAAGTACTACAATTGCAAAACGTATAGCCACCATTGTATTGCCTGGTGGCGGGGCGGTTGAGGTTATCTTTTCAAAAGACGGAACAAAGGCTTATATAAGCCAAATGGAAACGGCCCGTGTTTTTGAAATAGACACTGTAACAAAAAAAGTTCTAAGAATATTTAAGACGGGAGCGTCGTGGACGAAAATAATGCTGCTTTCACCCGACGGCAAGAAGCTGTATGCATCGAACTGGCTAAGCAACAATGTTTCGGAAATTGACCTTGAAACTGGTTTGCTTGTGCGCAATATCAAAACTGTCGCTACGCCACGTGGGCTGTATGTAACGAAAGACGGCGCGTACCTGTATGTCGCCGGCTACGATAAGGGTGAAATTCAAAAAATTAATTTAGCTACAGGCAAAGGTACGGTAATTTACAAAACAGGCGGAGCAATGCGACACATTGTTGCCGATGAAAACGCGCTGGGCGGAGGAGTGCTCTATATTTCTGACATGGGTCGGGCAACAATTTTTAAGCTTTCTTTGAAAGATGATTCGGTGGTGAAATTCGCATCAACGGATGTTAACCCTAATACTATTGCGCTCAGCCCAGATAAAAAAGTGCTAATTGTTTCGTGCCGCGGCGTGAACAAAAGCGCAACCGACTACTACAACCCTGGGCCAGAATGGGGTTCGGTGCTTTTATTCGATACTGAAACAGGCAAAAAACTCGATGCAATCGTTGGCGGCAATCAGCCTACCGCTCTCGATATAACTGCAGACGGCAAGTTCTTTGCATTCTCAGATTTTCTCGACGCACGTATTCAGCTGTTTTCTTTGCCAAGTTACGAAATTTTGAAGTTAGGAAATGGGGGAAGAAGCGGGGTGTATAAGAAGGAGCTCAGGAAGTAAGTAATTTTTGTTTTTTGCTATACTAAACAAAATAAATAATCAACTTATGAACGACCATAGCCTCACCGAAGCTCCTATAAAAAGCCTCATCAAAAAGATAGCCACACCGGTGGCAATAGGCTTCTTTTTCAATACCATGTTCAACGTCGTCGACACGTATTTCGGCGGTCAAATTTCAACGCAGGCCTTGGCGGCGCTCTCGCTTTCATTTCCTGTATTTTTTCTTATTGTTATATTCGATTCAGGAACATCAACCGGAACTACGGCATTGCTGGCGAATATAATAGGCGAAAAAGATACGCCAAAGGCACAAAAGTATGTCGGCCAAGTGCTTTCGTTTGGCATCATTATTTCTGTAGTTACCACCGTGCTCGGCCTTTTGCTGGCGCCGAGCATTTTCAGACTGCTCGGCGCCGAAGGTGAATACCTGAGCATTGCGCTTTCGTATATGAACGTCATTTTCTGGGGCTCGGTATTTTTCATGATGATCAGCGTGACGAATTCTATTCTGCAGGCCATAGGTAAAACAGCTCCGTACCGAAACTTTCTCATTGCCGGTTTTCTATTGAATTGCATTCTCGACCCATGGTTTTTATACGGCGGCTTCGGCCTTCCTGCCATGGGCTTTCAGGGAATTGCGCTCGCTACTGTAGTTGTTCAATTTTTAGGCTGTATTTATATATTTTCAGAGGCCGTAAAAACTAGGCTCATAACGAAAGAAACTTTCAAACACTTAATGCCGCAATGGAAGGCGATGAAAGAAATATTGTCTCAGGCATTGCCGGCGAGCATTAATATGGCCACAATAGGCGTAGGAATATTTGTTATCACATATTTTATAAGCGAATTCGGCCAAGATGCTGTGGCTGCATACGGTATTGCCACCCGAATAGAACAAATAAGTTTGCTGCCTACAATAGGAATTACAATTGCAGCCCTCAGCATCATCGGCCAGAACAATGGCGCGAAAAAATATTCACGCGTTCAGGAAGCGTACAGGCTTTGCCTTAAATACGGAATAATAGCCATGGCAATCGGCGCAGTAGTGATGTTCATGGTGCGTAAACCGCTAATGGCATTCTTCACCGAAAATGAAAAAGTGCAGGCGATAGGGAATCACTATTTAGTATTTGCCTGCTTCACGTTTATTGCCTACGCGCTGCTCTTCGTTTCTGTTTCGGCGCTTCAGGGTATCAAGCGCCCTATGTATGCAATTTGGATAGGCCTTTACCGCCAAATTGTGGCACCCTCAATTGTGTTTTACGCACTAGTTAAAATATTTCATTTAGGAATAGATGGCATTTGGTGGGGAGTGCTTGGCGTGACATGGTCGGCGGCAATAATAACTGTTATATATGCGAAGTCAGTTTTGAGGAAGAAAGTCGCATAAGTTGCATACTTTTCAGATTACTCTTTGATTACTCTTTCGGGTTCTCCAAATTATCTAACTTAACTGCTGCTTCGGGAGTTGAAACCGTCTTTCCCATAAGAAAGAGTTTTATTATGCCCATGGCTATTACCCAGTAAACAAGCATGGCGAGGAGGGTTGTCCATTCAAAAATATTTCCGGTTGCAATTTGACTGCTTTGAAAGACAGAAAGAAACGGTGTGGCAAATACGTAAGTAATGCCGTATATGAAACTACTGAAGCCCGCAGCAGGGTTCGCCCCGAATAATTTTAATAAAAAGCGAAAAGCCAATAATATTTCTACAAAACCGAGAATGTACCAGACAATTTGAGTACCGTGATAAATGGGTTTGGTGCTTGAGGAAGTATAAGATGAGTTCATATTATTTATTTTTATATTAGTATTGTGTTGTTAACTATTGATTGCCCTTACTTTGTATATGACGTTCAGCGTCAATGCTGCTTACAGCTGTAGTGTGACTTTGTAGCAATTGCAAAAAATTGACGAATATTTAATGACATTGTATAGTACTGAATTCACTACCACAGGCTTTATTCGGCAATTGCCCCATAAAACCTTGGAAGACGGTGAGTATTTTTGAAAATCCGAACCACAACCAAACACAGAAAATCCAGCAATATGAAAACTTATGTCAAATTGAGTGTTCTTTTGGTCTTTGCCCTTATGTCGTTTTACCCCGTCAGCATTCGTGCTGCCGACGATTTCAGCCCTGAGCTCCGGGTTATTGATAAGGCGCAGCCTGCTCAAGTCGCCCTCGGAATGGCGCGGCTCAGATCGTTCACCACGATGTTCGAAGAAGACACATATATGGAGCACATCGCCGAACCAAAACCAGGCGACCTCGTATCAATTGAGCTTCTAGTCTATTCTTGGGACAACGTCGCCAAGACAATGCCGGAAACGTACGTAAGATTCAAGAAAGGCGAAGTCGTCAGCATCCACGACATCATAAAAGACCTGTCTGCATTCGGGTATCGCCCTGCAACTGCGGCCGAACTTATGTCGCTCAGCCACGCGTTCAAAGGTAAGGTAGAATCTCAGGTCGTTATGGCTTTTGGTACCATCTTTCTTGTCGGAAAAGACAAAGAACAGCACTTAGTCGGCTTAAGCTTTGCCGAAGGTGAGGTTGGCGATGTATGCAAATATCGGGCAAGATTCGGGTGGACCAAAGACCGAATGATCATTGCGGCGGTAAAAAAGGAAGCCGATCCTAAAGCTGAACAC
>CALMYA010000014.1 GCA_937873535.1 uncultured bacterium
GCATTTTGCAGCGCGCACTCTTTTTCAAAACTTTTCAGCACACCAAGAATTGCCAAATTATTAGACTCAGTTCCTCCCGATGTAAAATATATTTCATCTGGGTGAGCTTCAAGACTTTCGGCGACGCTTGCCCTCGCCTCTTCAAGTTTTTTCTTCGCCTCAAAACCTTCGGCATACAAAGAGCCTGGGTTTGCAGAAAATTGGCTCGTGCATTCGGTAATGCAGACTAAAACTCGTTCATCTACCGGGGTAATTGAAGCGTTGTCGAGATATATTCGACTCTGGCCTTCGACAGTGTTTTGCGGAGCAGCCGAAACGTCTGTGTCTGCCTGTTTTTTCTGCTTTTTACTGCCAAAAAGAAATTCAAACATGTGTGCATCTAACTATACAAAAAAGCGCGCACTCTGTATACTTTTTACATAATATGAATTCAAATACTTTTACCAGCTCACTCTCTTCAGGTTTCGCTAATATCATATCAGCAGACGGTCTGCCTATCGTCACAGCCACGTTGCTTGTTTTGTGTATCTTTATACTTTGTCTTATGTGGCATCAACACCGTCGCCTCAACCGATTGCTTCGCGGTAAAAACACCATGACAATAGAAGAATCTATTGTTGAACTAGCAAAAGAACTCGACGCTCTCACCGACTTCAAAGAAGAGTCAGAAAAATATCTTGCACTTGTCGAGAAACGCCTTCGAAAATCTACACAATCTATTGAAACAAAGCGCTTTAATGCATTTAAAGGAATGGGTGCCGGCGGCAACCAAAGCTTCGCTTGCGCTTTTATAAACGAAAACGGCGACGGCCTCATCCTTTCAAGTTTCTACTCAAGCGACCGCACAAGCGTCTTTGCCAAACCTGTCACAAAATTTGTTTCAACATTTGAACTTACAGAAGAAGAACAGAACGCGCTAGACAGCGCAAAAGACGCAGTGGCGCACTAAAATAAAAAACAGAGAACGCTCATATATTAGGGCATATCGCATATACGCATGCTTTAATATATGAGTATTCTTTGTTTTTTATCCATTGCGGAAACGATAAAAATATGGTATTTTCAAAAGGTTATATGGCAAAATCATCTACTGCATCATCCGCCACCGAGGCGTCACAGGGGTCACCAAAAACAGCAGGTTCAGCAACACCGCGACCGCCTGTTGTAGTTGTTATGGGCCATGTCGACCACGGCAAGTCAACTCTTCTCGATTACATCCGTCAGTCTAATGTTGTCGACAAAGAAGTAGGTGGCATCACTCAACGTGTTTCGGCTTACGAAGTTGCGCACGGCAAAAAACTCATTACCTTTCTCGACACCCCAGGTCACGAATCTTTCAATGCCATCCGTTCGCGTGGTGCATCGGCAGCCGATATCGCCATTCTTGTTGTTTCTGCCGAAGACGGCGTGAAGCCTCAAACTCTCGACGCATTCAAGGCAATAAAGGCTTCAAACATTCCATACATAGTGGGCATAAGTAAAATAGATAAACCCAATGCGAACATTGAACGCGTAAAACAAAGCCTCGCCGAGAACGAAATATATGTCGAGGGTTACGGCGGCACCATTCCATTCGTGCCTTTTTCAGGAAAGACAGGCGCTGGTGTAGATGACCTGC
>CALMYA010000015.1 GCA_937873535.1 uncultured bacterium
CATATGTTTCTTTGTTCTGAATTTTGTAATATTTAAATAAAAATTGCCTCGGTATTGTAGCACAATGCTTTGCGTAAATGGAAACGCCGCCGGCTCGTGTGAGGAGCGGGCGGCGTTGTCGGCCGGGGGTAGCGGCTACACCTGATCGAGAAATTCGATAGTGTGCTTGCCTGCGGCGATTTCGACACGGTATGGGAAACAAAGTTCATTGTGAAAATTGCGGTCGTCGTCGAGAGGGTAAATGTACCCGGAGAAAACGATTTTGCCGTCTTCGTCCGAAAAGTGCTCGACATCGGCGCGCAGGGTTGCGTTGCCGTTCATTCTTTTGAAGTGATCCTTCATTATCGACTGTCTCGGGCCGTTCGGGAGAATTTCACGAAGAGCCCTGCCGATGTAAAGGGTAATGAGATGTCTGTCGAGTGCCATCCCACCGTTGTTTGGTTTAAGGGTTCTCTCGTGGCACATGCGGACATGCTCCAGACCCTCGTCGCCGATGGGGTTAAGCCGTTGAATGTGGCGGTTTGATGTAGCAGTTTGATTCGCTGACATGGTGTGATTCAGTGTTTTGTTTTGAAGGTTTCAGGGAACTTGCGTCGGTGCAAATTCTGTATCAAAGGTATCATTATGTGTATAAAGGTCAACTGGTTTTAAGATTTGGGGAATTTGTATAAAAATGCCCTGCCGCCCGCGATGGGGTGAGGCAGGGCATCTTGTTCGGAAGCATCACGAAAGTGAGGCGCCGAATGTTGTGTTTGGTAAGGCTGGCTATGGCGGCGTCAGCACAGCGTCAGCCACGCGCTTAATGGTCTCTTCGTACCACATTGGCGTATAGGCTTTTCGCGATACTGCAGTTACACCTTGCTGGCCGAAGCTGTCGCCTGATATGCTCGGCGGGTAGCCGATGCTGTCGTCTGGCGACAGGTCTTGGGCACCTGAAGTGGGCATTGCACCATCCAGAGTGCCGACAATTTGCTTGCCGTCAACGAGGTCTCCAACGCGAACGGTGTCGCCCTTTATTTCAACAAAGACGTCGCCGTCTTTGGTGTGAAGGGTAAGGCGTTCAGGATGCAGGTGGTTTGCCCGCATCTGATGGTTCGTCATGGCCTCGTAGCTCTTGATCGCCTTCGCGATTTTTTCAAGGTTGGCTGCGACCTGCGGTTTGTTCCACCAAGGTGAATCGGTTGCCGGCGCTGGCTCGGTCGGAATCTGCGACGCGACATCCGGAATGATGATGAGCGGTTTTATCTGCTTCATCTGCACTTCGGCGGCGGCGAAAGGGCTTGTCGCCCTCGTTTTAAGACCAGGTCCATAAAGGACGAACAGGCCAAGGATCAGAAAAGCCATGAAGAGCATGCCGTTGACTGAACCGGATGGTTGGGGAGCTTTTTTTGTTTTCATGCGAGTGTTGGTGTAGGGGTTGCTGTGTTGAGTTGTGCTGAGTTACAGCCGACACGTATTGAGGGTGCGGTCATAACCGTCATGTTCCAAAAATTAGAACCTGGCGGCTATGACCGACACTAAAACACTTCAATAAAACCTAAACATAAAATCTATCGATAATCTCGTGACCGTTTCAAAGATCTACATAAAAAGCACCTGAAAATACCATAATATATTTGAACACCCCTTGTCAAACTTTTTAGCTATTTTAAGGCCATTTCGGGCCGTTTTCTATAAAAACATGCCAATTTTTATGATATAGTGGCGCCATGTCGACCGATGATAATAAATCAGTTAATTTAGGCTTCTGGAAGAACTACACCCCCGCAGCGCTTGGCCGCCCGGCTTTCGTGCTGGCGCCGATGGCTGATGTCACCGACTGCGCCTTCCGAAAAATTATTGCAGAGCACGGCAAGCCTGATGTTCTGTGGACAGAATTCGTTTCTGCCGACGGCCTGGTGCGTGCCACTCCAGAAGGGAAGGCGAAGCTCATGCACGATCTCATTTTTGACGCGAGCATTGAGCGGCCAATTGTCGCGCAGCTTTTCGGCTCAAAGCCAGAATATATGAAGCAGGCGGCGCAGCTTGCGGCCGAGCTCGGTTTCGACGGCGTAGACATTAATATGGGATGCCCCGACAGGAGCATTGAAAAACAAAAGGCGGGCGCAGCCATGATGAAAGACCCGAAGCTCGCCCAGGAAATTATTAAGGCGGCACAAGAGGGCGCGGTGCGAAAAGCGAACGCGCAGTTTGGCGATGACGCTGAGCTTGTTGCCGCGGGTACCAATGTGCATCTTCCTGTATCTGTTAAAACGCGCATCGGCTACAACAAAGACGAACTTGAAACATGGCTGCCCGCGTTGCTTGAAGCAAAGCCCGCTGTTATTACCATTCATGCGCGAACGCGTAAGGAAATGTCTGATGTTCCGGCACGGTGGGAGCACGTGAAGCGCGCAGTTGAAATTAGAAATGAATTTTTTAAGGAGAGAAGTGCGCAAGAGCGAACTTTGATATTCGGAAATGGCGACGTGCTTTCAGTTGCAGACGGTTTTAATAAATCGAAAGAAACAGGCGCCGATGGCGTAATGCTCGGTCGGGCGATTTTTGGGAATCCGTGGCTGTTTAAAAATATGGAAAAGGAATGCAAAAGTGCAGGCGACAATGGGGCAATGGAAAACGAAAAATATATTCCAATAATTGAAGAAAAACTTCGCGTCATGGTCGCGCATACAAAAGAATTTGAAAAACAATTGGGTGGCATCAAAAATTTTGCAGTGATGAAGAAACATTACAAAGCATATGTGAACGGTTTCGACGGCGCCAAAGAACTTCGCCTCGAATTAATGGAAAAGGCGGCTACGGCGGGGGAAGTGGAGGAGGTAGTTGACAGATTTCTGGGGTGTTGTAGGGTATAGGTATCAGGTTGGTTTCGTTTAGTCCATCACCCCGGCACACACCCGCGATAGGACAAGATGCGATACTTTCTTGGTAAGCTCACAGAAAATGGAGCTATGTTCATAACCAAACCAGCAACAGAGTGTTCGCTGGGCGCAGGGTTCAAGACTCTGTAAGCCCTCACCGAACACACTCGAAACACGTCACCATCTCGTATGGTTGGCGTACACAGAAAAAGGGACTCCCCATGGTTTCAGATGCAAGCAGGCCCCAGCAGACCTATTCAAGAGAGCACTACTCAACATCGTGCAATCCCAAACCGTCAGCCTCCCGCCTTACACTTCCTGAGCCTCGACTCATGTCGTCCCAATCCCCAGTTCGCGAAAGCGGCTGGGGATTTTTTTAATTTTTATTCCCATATTCCCCAAAAAATGCGACAATGGGGCATATGAATAAAACTGCCGATAAGGCTGAAAAGACAGCATCGCACCCAGCCCACACATCTCTCTACCGCACCTACCGCCCAGCGAACTTTAAAGAGGTGATAGGGCAGGAGCATGTCGTGAGCGTGCTTGAAGATGCTATAAAACAGGGTAAGGTTACGCACGCATATCTTTTTTGCGGTTCAAGAGGAACTGGAAAAACTACGGTGGCGCGCATTTTTGCCAAGGCACTCGGCACTACGGCGAACGATTTATATGAAATAGATGCGGCGTCGAATACAAGTGTTGATGATATCCGCGAACTTTCTGAAGCAGTGAACACTATGCCGTTCGAGTCGCGCTACAAAGTATATATATTAGATGAAGTGCATATGCTTTCGAAGGCCGCGTTCAACGCATTCCTAAAAACATTAGAAGAGCCTCCGAAGCATGTCATTTTTATTTTAGCTACAACCGAAATGGAAAAGTTGCCTGATACTATTGTGTCGCGCTGCGAAACATATGTGTTTAAAAAGCCTACGGCAGAAATGCTTAAGTGTGTTGTTGTAGATGTAGCAAAAAAAGAGGGCGCTACGCTTGAGCCAGCAGCCGCCGAACTTGTGGCGTTGCTTGGCGACGGTTCGTTTAGAGATACTTTGAGTACATTGCAGAAGGTGCTGACGCTTGCAGGCGATGCAAACGGAGCAAAAGGCGGCGAAATCACCCTTTCAGAAACAGAAAAGATAACCGGCGCGCCGAAAGCGAGCCTCGTGCTTAATTTTACCCGCGGTTTACTTACAAAAAATGCTGGTGAGGCGCTTCAGGCGTTGAACGCGGCCGCTGCTGAGAATTTAGACATGAAAGTTTTTGCCAAGCTTGCCATGATGCGTTTGCGCTACGCATTAATGAAGACAATTTCTGAACAAGAAGCAAAAGTAATGGCCTCGAATTTGTCGGCAGCCGACATAGAAGTTTTAAATGAACTGACGAAACAGGTAAGCGGCAATGAAATTGCCGACGCCTTACGGGCGATTCTTGGCACGTTTCATTCGATAGGTAAGTCGCATATAGCCAGCTTGCCGCTTGAGATTCTGGTGGCGGAGGTGTCGGGGGAGGGCGAATCTAAATAAAATAAAATGGTGAAAAGGTAGCCAACATAAAAGCTTTTTAGACTTTTCCACATAACTTTTTAGTTTTGCAAAAAATCGGCGTGGTATATATAGGGAATGTACACCATTTCAATACCAAAACCATTTATACATCGGCACAACAAAGAGACGAAGGATAAAGCAATCGCCATGCGTCGGCAAGGCCGTTCCTATAGAGAAATTTTAAAGGAAATTCCGGTGGCGAAATCAACTTTGGCGTTATGGCTTAAGGAGGTAGGTCTGTCAGAGCCTCAAAACCAATACCTTACGGAGAATCGTCTTGCCGCTGTGCGAAAAGGTGGGGCGGCCAAACACAAACAAGCAGTTGAACGGAGAGAGTCTATTTATACGGAGGCTGCCAAAGAAATAGGACAGCTTACAGAAAGAGAAACATGGCTTATTGCTACTGCATTGTATTGGGCTGAAGGTACAAAAGAGAAGCATCATCACTCTGGTTCGGGGCTCGGCTTTTCTAATACTGACCCCCGAATGTTGCGCCTATTTATGTATTGGCTGATATATGTCGGCGGCATCAGTTTGGATATAATTTATTTTGAGATTTACATACACGAGAATAATAAGCATAGAGTCAAAGAAGTGCGCAAGTTCTGGTCAAAGGAATTACATGTGCCGTTTGAAAAACTTGCCATCGTGAGATACAAGACACACAAGATTCACACGAACAGAAAAAATACCGGAGCCTTGTATAACGGCCTTGTTCAAGTTAGAGTAATGTCTAGCTCAGCCCTTGTAAGACAAATTGAGGGCTGGGTGCAGGGGATTGATGCTTTTGTAAAAAATAAAATAAGTATCAATCCTTGACAAAGTTATTGGGGGATCGTCTAATGGTAGGACTTTCGGTTTTGGTCCGAAAAATTTAGGTTCGAATCCTAGTCCCCCAGCAGTGATATGTACCCCATAAAGTAGACACAGGGTACTGCTTTCTTTTGTTACAATACTTAGTAACTAACAAAAGAAATAT
>CALMYA010000016.1 GCA_937873535.1 uncultured bacterium
GCCTCTGGTGGCGGTGCCTGCATTGAGAACATAAACCAATGTTTGGGAATTAAGCTTACAAAAAGCGATGTTTCTATAAAAAACAAAAAGATTCAGGTTGCTGTACACCCCGCAATTAAGTCACTTGTTTTTATAAAACAAACAGAGATTATTAAAAAGATTGAAGAAAACCTACTAAAAAACAATATTCAGATATTTTTTAAGTAAAAACAAGCCCACTAACTAAATGATAGAGAAGTAAGACTTAGCTTCGAAGAATTTACCAAGAAGTTGTGTGGCCACAGCTTTAATTTCGTTTTCATCTTCAATATTAGACAAGCTAGAAGGGATGAAGGAGAAGGAGAATGGAGCTTCTGTCGATTTACCTATAAGGACGTCGTTTAAATAGTATTCAACCTGTGTTGTTTCTATTGTTGTTCCTGAGACACTAATGGTTACCCTGCTATCTTTTTTAACTGCGCTGTTCGGGGCAGGAGAGACAATATTAAAAAGATTCGTATTTGGGTTTTGGGTTTGGTTTACTCCAGCTAAACCAAGACCTTGTGGCGAATGAGCCCAGTTGGCTACCCCGTATTCGAAGTTGTAAAAGAGAGGGTCGTTTGAGGTTAGGCCTGGAGGGTTTCCAGAAGGGTCGTTTTTACTTACCCAAAACAGCTCTGAGTGAACTTCTTGGCCAGGGCCCTGCCAAACACCAACAAGGAAAGGTTTTGTTGAGCTAGCTGTAGGCTCTGGTTTTTCAAAATTCTCTTCAGGAACTTTGTTTTCAAGTACCCAGTCCATAAAGCTTTTCCACATTGGGCCAATAATGCGCGCCGAAGCTTGCTGTGCCATAGGGCTGTTATTGTTGTTACCCATCCAAGCACCCACAGAAACACTTGGGGTGTAGCCAATTATCCACGCGTCTCTAGAGTCGTTTGTTGTTCCTGTTTTTGTAGCAACTTGTCTTTTACCGAAGTAATTTGTTCCAAAAATAGATGAGCGGGCGATAGGGTCGGCAAGTACATCATTCATAAGTGCTGCTGTTTGTTTTGGAATAACTTGAGTTGTAGTTGTTGAGAAGCTTTCTATGTCTGTTCCGTCTGTATTTGTGATATTTATAACACCTGTTGTTCTCATTCTTAAGCCGTTGTTGGCAAAAACACCATAAGCCTCTGTCATATCTAGGGGTGTTACTTCTGCTCCTCCAAGTGCAAGAGATAGGCCGTAGCGTTCTGCTGTGCCTAAGTTTGTAATACCCATTGCAGTAGCCGTTTTAATGGAATCGGTAACACCAACTATGTAAGAAATTCTTACAGCTGGAACGTTTCTTGATTGACCAAGAGCGCTTCTAATACTCATTAAACCCTTAAAGCCTCCTTCGTAGTTCTGTGGGTCGTAGCAGTCGGCCTTACTACCCAATGGTTGGTTGTAAACACTACAAGATGAGTTGAATTGGGTTGGAACATCGTATACCGGCGTTGAAGGTGTAAAACCTTTATTAAATGCTGTTGCATATACAAACGGTTTAAAAGCTGAACCCGGCTGTCGGTATGCTGTCGCTACGTTAAAATTTCCATCAATGTCTTTATCGAAGTAGTCTCTAGAGCCAACCATAGCCAATATTTGCCCCGTTTTAGGGTCTGTAGCGACCATTGCGCCGTTACTCGCCTTGTATGTTGGGCCGTTCTTAAGAACGTACGTTTTAACGATTTCTTCGGCTTTTTGCTGCATCTCCCAGTCTAGGGTTGTAATTATTTTAAGACCACCAACCTCGAGCATTTTTGTGCCATAGGTTTCTTCAAGATAATCTTTTATATACATAACAAAATGAGGGGCTTTTATGCCACCCATGCTTTTTGGTTGGAACAAGACGTCTTCTTTAACTGCTTTAGAGTATTCTTCTTCTGAAATAAGTTTATATTCCAACATTTTCTTTAAAACAAGATTTTTTCGTTCAACAAGTAGGTTTTTGTTTTTTCCGTAGGGTGAATACAAAGAAGGGGCCTGAGGTAGAGCCGCGAGGTAGGCTGATTCGGCTAGGGTCAGGTCGGCAGGTTTTTTTGCAAAATATACAGCCGCAGCCTCACCAACGCCGTATATGTTACCTCCGTAAGGGGTGTTGTTTAAGTAAATTTCAAGAATAGTGTTCTTGTCTGTACTTTTTTCGAGCTTTAATGCCAATATCCACTCTTTTATCTTTCTCGAAATGTCTTTCTGGGTAGTTAAGAGGGAGTTTTTTACTACCTGCTGGGTTATTGTCGAACCTCCTTGGCTGAAATGAAGTGTTAAAACGTCGTTTATGACCGCTCTGAAGATGGATGTAATTTGAATACCGTTATGGTTGTAGAAGTCGGCGTCTTCAATAGCAATGGTTGCGTTTCTAACATAAGGAGTAACTTCGTTTAGGGGAACAACTGTTCTTCTAACTTTTTGACCTAGGTCATAAAGTAAAACTGTGCCTGTTCGGTCGTAGATTTTAGCAGACTGACCTAGTAGCTTGTCGTCGAAAGACGATAGGTTGGGGGTTTTAAGTGTTGCTACCCAAAAAATCACTAATGCTAGGCAAAAAATACCAAAAGCTACCACCAAAAGGACGATATTTTTAAGCACGCTCCTTCTTTTGTTCATTTTTGCCGATTTGTTGAACAAAGACTTAATTTTCCACTCAATAAGAGACGCCAATCTGTCTACAAAAACAACCGCAGTTTTTAAAAATTTCCTGAGTGACATATAAGGTAGAAGCTTTTACTTAGAATACCAAAGGTTGGTCAAATATGCTAGATTATGAACATGAAAGATTTGGCTGAAACACAACATGAGTGGGTGCAAAAACTTCTTAATCGCGGCGTCGAGAACATTATTCCTTCAAAAGATTTTCTACAAGCTGAACTTTTGAAAGGAAAGAAACTTCGAATATACAATGGTATCGACCCAACTGGTCCAACCCTTCACATTGGGCACGCTATTGTTCTTAAAAAACTGAGGCAATTTCAAGATTTGGGGCACAAAGTTATTTTGCTCATGGGCGATTTTACAGCAACAATTGGCGACCCTACAGACAAAGCGGCAACAAGACAAATGCTCACCGAAAAAGAAGTGAAGAAAAACATGGCTTTATATAAAAAACAAGCAAGCACCATTTTAAATTTTTCCGGAAAAAATAAAGCCGAAATTAAATTTAATTCATCTTGGCTTAAAAAAATGAAGCTCGCAGACATTCTTCAAACTATGTCTCTTTTAACGGTGAATCAAATGATGAAGCGTGACATGTTCGATAAACGTCTTAAAGAAGGGGGCTCAGTTGGTTTGCATGAATTTTTATACCCAATGCTTCAAGGTTATGACAGTGTGGCACTAGATGTTGATGTGGAAATAGGTGGCAATGACCAAATGTTTAATATGCTCGTCGGCCGCGATCTTCTTAAAAAGATAAAAAACAAAGAGAAAACAACAATAACCATGAAGCTTTTGGCCGACACCACAGGCAAAAAAATGGGTAAGACAGAAGGAAATATGGTTTCATTGGCCGATACCAACCTTGATATGTTCGGAAAAATAATGAGTTGGACAGACCACATGATTCTAAACGGTTTTGAACTGTGTACAAATGTTCCAATGGAAGAAATTGAAAACATGAAGAATGGCCTCGTTCAAAATTCATCAAACCCACGAGACCTAAAGGTAAAACTAGCAAAAGAAATTGTTTCAATTTATCACGGCGCAAAAAAGGCCGACGAAGCAGAAGAAAACTTTGTAAATACATTTTCTAAAAAAGGCACACCCGACGATATGCAAGAAGTTTCTGTTTCTGCTGGCACAACACTGGTTTCAATTCTTGTTGGTCAAAAAATAGTTGAATCAAATGGGGAATTTAAGCGGCTTGTTTTATCTAATGCTGTTAACACCCTTGATGGAGAAGAGATAAGAGACTTTAATTACATTGTGACCAAACCTGTCACAATAAAAGTCGGTAAGCGCCGATTTCTAGATATTAAAATCAGAAAAC
>CALMYA010000017.1 GCA_937873535.1 uncultured bacterium
GAAAGTGATGAAATGGGGGCTGAAGAGACCGATGATAAAAAGGAATCAAAAACAAAAGCAACATACGAACCTTTATTTAATTCTGTCGACCCGATATTGGCAAAAAAGCTCACGGTTGCTATTTCTGTTTTAAATTCAAGCATTACGAATGCAACACTCGACGATGTTATTGATTTTGCTCGCACCGAAAATATGGCAGAAGCTGAAAAAATTATTCTTGATGAAATAGAAAAGAGGGGACTTACGAAGGTTTTAACTGACATCGAATGGCCGCTCATTCCAATTCTTGAAAAAATGCATGATGACGGCATAAAAATAGACAGAGATCTTCTAAAAAAACTGTCACGAGAATATCATAAGAAACTTTCCGATATAGAAAAAGACATTTGGAAGCAAAGCGGCACTCAATTTAATATTAATTCACCTAAGCAACTATCGGAAGTTCTGTTTGTGCAGATGGGCCTCGGCGGCAAGAACGGTAAAAGAACCGCTTCGGGTGTGCGCTCAACAAAAGAAAGCGAGCTTGAAAAGATGAAAGATTCTCATCCTATTGTTAATCAAATTCTCGAATACAGAGAATTGGCGAAATTGCTCTCTAATTATGTAGATGTCTTGCCTGGGCTTGCTGATGCCAAAGACCGAGTGCATACAAAATTTATACAAATGGGAGCAATGACGGGCCGCATGGCGTCACAAGACCCGAATATGCAGAATATTCCGATTCGCACCGAGCAAGGAAGAGAAATTCGCCGCTCGTTCATAAGTGAAGACGGTTGGACTCTTGTGGCCTTAGATTATTCGCAGATTCAGCTTCGCATTGCCGCATTTATGTCTGGCGATGAAAAACTAATTGAGATTTTTAAAAAAGGAACGGATGTTCACTCGGGTGTGGCATCAAATGTTTTTGGAGTTCCTGAAAAAGAAGTTACTAAAGAAATGCGCAGGCAGGCTAAAATTATTAATTTTGGCATATTGTATGGCATGGGTGTTAATGCTTTGCGTTCAAACCTTGGCAGCACGCGAGAAGAGGCTCAAAAGTTTTATAACGACTACTTCAGCACTTTTAAGGGCCTAGCGAGCTATCTTGAAAATGTAAAGAAAGAAACGGCGCAGCGAGGTTTTACAGAAACCGCCTTTGGCCGCAGAAGGTATTTTGAGGGCATAAATTCAAAGCTGCCGTTCATTCGAGCTTCTGCCGAACGAATGGCTATTAATGCGCCAATTCAGGGCACTGAAGCCGATATTATAAAGATAAGTATGGCAAAAATTCATGCGCGGCTCGAAAAAGAGGGTTTACTAAAAGATGCGCGGCTTTTGCTTCAAGTTCACGACGAATTAGTTTTTGAGGTGCGCACACCTGAAGTTAAAAAAGTGGCAAAAATTGCTAAGCAAGAAATGGAGAGCGTGGTTATTCCGAAAGAAACTTACGGAGTTCCAATTGTTACATCCGCTGAAGCAGGCAAAAATTGGGAAGACATGGAGGAGATTAATTTTTAGATAGCCAAAGAATATATATGTTATACATCATATACGGCACAGATACTAATAAAGTAAGGGCAAAACTTACAAGCCTCACGGATGTGCTGCAGGCAAAGCGCCCTGATGCGCCAGTAGTTCGCATTAAGCCTGAAAACTGGAACGATTCATTTTTGAATGAGACGCTTTCAAGTAATGCTTTGTTTGCTCCTAAAAGCATAATTATTTTAGACGCACTCATATCGAACGCTGCATCGGCCGACGCAATAATTTCTTCGCTAGATGAAATTGCCGCTTCTGAACATATTTGCATAATAGTAGACGAAAAAATAAAAGCTGCTGAACTTAAGAAACTAGAAAAGAAGGCCGAAAAGGTGCAAGAATTTAATATTGAAAAAGATGATTCAGGAAAAAAGCAGGCGCCGCAGACATTTGCTTTTGCTGACGCTATTGCTTCGAAAGATAAAAAATTGGCTTGGCGTACGTTTCAGAGGCTCGTAAACGAAGGTGTCGCAGCTGAAGAAATTCACGGTGTCTTGTGGTGGCAATTTAAATCAATGGCACTAGCGGCGCAATATAAAAATGCAAAAGACGCTGGGTTAAACCCATATGTGCATTCAAAATGCGCAGTCTTTAACAAGAAGTGGGAAGAAGGGCTAGATACAAAACTCGAAAGCCTCGTGAAGATGTATCACGAGGCTCATCGAGGCGAAATAGATTTTATGTCAGAGATAGAAAGCTTGTGTTTGTAACTCTATCTTCCGTTGCAAGGAGAAATTCTTGCCATTGCTGCTCTTGTGAGAGGCCCAACAAGGCCTGAAGCAGGGGACACATTATTAGATGCTTGGAATGACTGAACCGCAGCTTTTGTGACATTACCGAAATACCCAGTTATTGTTGGATATGAATAGTAACCCTTTGCTTTAAGATAGCTTTGCAGAGCCGAAACCATGCCGTTTGTTGATGAATCGCGGCTTCCTACTTTAAGGTTAACAGTGAGTGAACAGATTTTTGCCGCTGTTGCCGCTGGAAGAACGCTTGTTTGGCTGGTTGCCCCAGTTGTACCTGTCGTGCCGGTTGTTCCTGTGCCTGTTTGGCTAAAACCAGAAACAGTGCTTGAAGCTGCTCCGGCCGTTACCACAAGCGTTGTAGCAAGTTTTTCATTAGGGTTAGCGCTGTTTGAGATAACTACCGAGTAGCTTCCTGGAGGAATTGTTGAAGATGTTTTGAAGGTCTGCTGTATTGGCGTTGGCCTTAGGTTTGATGTAATTCCCACATTGCTTGCAAGAGCACCTAACTTAAGGCTCGATTGGTAGGCATCAATGTTATATGAGGTAACACTTGCTGACTTAATAGAGGCATTAACTGTAAATGAACCGCCTTGGCCGATAGTTGCGGGGCTTAGTGCCATATCGAAGGAAGCTGAAGTGCTTGTTGAAACGAGCGGGTTATTAGATGAAGCCGTTGTTTGTGCTGTTGAAGACGAAACAATTGTAAGCGGAGCCTTTTCCATTTCTGAAGTGTTGTAGTCGTTGAAGATTTTTACTGTGTATGTTCCAGGGCCGATAGTGTTTGAAAGCTGAAAGTTGTATTGAACCGTAAGCTGAGTTGAGGCTGTTTGTACGGCCACCTTGTTTGTAAGGTACCCGATGAAGTTATCGGCGGCATCATACACGGCAATACTGAAGCTCTTGAGCGCATTTGTAGCTACTGTAGATATACTAATTGTACTTACAACAGCCACCGTGTCGCCAACAGCTACCGTGCTTGGGTTTAAGCCGAGGGTAAATACATTGGCGTAAGGGCTGGCTGTTGAAGATGCTGTGCTACCGCTAAGAAGTGACAATGCTGTAGTTTGAAGCTGGCATGTAGCCTGATTGGTTGAGTCGACAAGAGCCTGCATGTTGTTGCACTGGTTTTGAAGGTCGGTACAAGAGCCATCGTTTGTCGTTCCACAAGTACTTGTTGATGTACCGGCGTAGCAGGCATTGTTTATAGAATCGTAATTATTTGATGTAGTTGTGCCATAAGTAGAAGCTTCACTGAGGTTTGCTTGTGCCTGAGCAAGAGAGGCTTGCGCAGCGGCATACTTTGCAGACAGGTCGTTATAGGTTGTTTGAACCGTGGAGCAATCGGTAGTGGTTGCTGTGTTGCTGGTGCTACTTCCTGTTGTGCCAGTTGACCCTGTAGTACCAGAAGTTGAGCCAACCCCAGCATCTTCAGAACCTGAATCACCAAGGAAGCCTCCTACTGCGCCGCCGGCCACAGCACCGACAAGCAAAGCGGTACCTCCTGTTGCAACTATAAGAGCAACACCTACGACTGCACCGATGATGGCCCCCGTACTTGAGAACCCAGCCTGTCTATTTTTGTACATGTTCATAATAATTTTTCTATAAAGAATCTTAACGACACTGTTAATATGCCTTACATGATACAACCAAAAATAGGCGTTGGCGAGAGGTTTGTCCTTGTTGGTTTAGAAAGGATTATTTGAGGTCGTAAAATTCAAAGCAGTTTGAATTTTTTCTCTCTTGTGCGCCCTGTTAGATGATGTTAGAACCTGTTTTGACATGATATAATTAAAGTATGAATCGAGAGTCATCTCCTATAGAGGAACACAACCCAAAAGAAGTATATTTTCATACCATTAAAAGCCGGGTGGACAGTCTTTTGTCAGAAGGAAGGCTGACAGACGTTTATGCTGCCGGTGTCATTGAGAGAGCTGGATATGTAGAAGGGCCGTTTGAAGATGCCTCTGCTGCCGAGGAATCCGCCCAAGGTTTTTTAACTGCTATAGAAACAATGGCTGCTTTTATTGATAAATTAAATTTAACCGAGATACAGCTTGTAGCTTTATCTGGAGATGTTGAACTAAGGAAAGAAGAAATTGCTCAGAGAGAAGATTTTTCAGAAGACAAAAAACGCCATGTACTTGAGGATCTTCAAGGTTTTACAACAGAAATTGATAGTTTTGTAAAAAAAGTACAAGCAGCAAGAAGTAATATAGATTAGGTTTGATTCTACTAGTCGCAGGCTTGGTTCTTTTTTCCACTAAACCTGCAAAAATCTGTGTTGAAAAACAAAGGCTATTTCAGTTGTGCGGCAGACGTAACGATATTATAACCATTCTATCCAATAGGGAGTATATGGATGGGTTGTATAATAAGCTATTGTTTATTAAAGCGTTACAGAGGGAGGAAACAGGAACCACTTAAGACACTATTAATTTCTATTCTGTGCTCGTAGTGCAATACAATTTTCCTTTAGCCCTTCTATAGAGTTTCCAATCTTTTCGCAAAATCCATAAAATCCAGCTTTATAATTTGCCGAATCAGCTATTGAAGCCAGACACATATCCTTCAATTTTGGATCTGCTGAGGATTCACAGATGTCTAAGTTTTCCTTAATTAAATAGTCTGGAATAGGTTCTGGTGGGTTACCATAAATGTACTTATTACTTATTCCTCCATAATAAGAAAAGATGTGAGAGAGACAGTGTTGACGTACACTTTCTTTGGTGCCAGTTGGGTACTTAATAAAAGGCATCAAAGTGTCTATTTCAGTGGTGGTCTTATCAAAACTGTTTAGATTAAGTTCCATACAGAAAGAAGTGTTTTTATAAGGATCCTGCATGACAGTTTTTATTTTACACGCAGCTTGGGTATACAAATTTTTAAATACCCCACAATTATTTTCACCTGATACGAGATCATAAAGTCTAACTTCAGATTTTGCTATAAGGTACGCATCTGATTTTGCAGCAACGCAAACTTCTTCTTGTTCAGCATCAACCGCAGCAGAACAATCCATATCCTTATATTTTTCAACAGCTTGCGTGTATTCATTGCGGGTGTATTTTACATTACCAGTCACCCAGTACAATATTTGAGCGCGATTCAAATATATTAGCGCTATAAAAAGCAGGATGACAGCTGACCACTCTATTGCATTTTTTTCATTACTTATTTTTGATTTTTTATATATACGAAGAAGTAAAATAAAACTACACAGGCTTAATACAAGCATTATTAAGATTTGCAAGAACATTTTTGAGGCAAAGTTTTCACCTCCTAGTCCGCATACAGCGAAGCAATAAAATCCATTTAATATTGAAAATAAGAGAACAAGTGATGAGGGAACAAGTAATAGGATGGCGATTGTTGATTGTAGAGATAATCTTGAATTTGTTTGTGGTACTTGTGGGGGCATTTTGATTTTTTGGTTATTGTTTAAATTATAACATAATTCAATTTTGTGGTATTTGGTGAATGATCAAGAAAACAACATTGGTTCTATTACTGTCTGGTCCTTTGAACTCAAAAAACGCTTTAAAATATAACTAAAACAGTTCTAGAAAAAATCTCTTGGTGCGCTCGGTTGGAATCGAACCAACGACCCTCTGCTTAAAAGGCAGGTGCTCTACCGACTGAGCTACGAGCGCATACAGGCAAGGGCGGCCGAAATGTTTGCCCTTGAAAGATTACCGAAATATACCAGAAAAACGTTAAAAGTAAAATTACAGAGGCCAGTCGAACGCGAGGTTTCCGGCACCTAAGAGTAGTAAGGCGAGAGAAATTGCTAAAACAAAAAGATATTCGGACGGAGCGCGAAGGGAAATGTCTCGATGTTTTATCGAAACAACGAGAGACACGAGTGAGATAGTGGCAAGGATAGCCGCACCAATTTGAGTAAGGAATCCTAAAATAAGCAAAAGCCCCGCAGCAATTTCGCCAATGGCGATGGCACCTATGTAATATTGTGCCGGACGAAAGCCGAGAGTATCAAAAAAAGCCGAAAGTTCAGGCGCCGCTTTAGGAAGCTTTGATGAGCCGAGCCACACCGTATATATACCGACGACAAGCCGAAGTAGTGTGGGGCCGTAGAATTGGTAATCTAACAGAATAGGGAATGGATTAAGCATACTCACTAGTATACAATATGGCGGCCATGGAAACACCTTTCGAGTCATCTGTTTTCCTTCCCGATATCCGCAGTGCCTATAATATAGGTTCTATTTTTAGAACATGCGATGCCGCAGCTGTTGCAAGGGTGTATTTGGCCGGCCATTCGCCGTGCCCAACCGACCGTTTTGGCAGAGCTCGTAAAGACATTGCCAAGACAGCGCTTGGTGCAGAAAAAACTGTCTTATGGGAATACAAG
Source organism: uncultured bacterium (assembly GCA_937873535.1). Classification (GTDB taxonomy): domain Bacteria; phylum Patescibacteriota; class Minisyncoccia; order Phycocordibacterales; family CAIZLB01; genus VEQN01. Next base: position 6,640 of record CALMYA010000017.1, read on the forward strand.
AAAAACCCAAAGTTATTACTTGCACGGCTCAAAAAAGAAGGCTGGCATATTGTCGCGGTTGAGCAGGCTCCAGGCAAAGTTGATTACAGAAAATTTAAAATAAATAAGAAAAAAATAGTTTTTATGTTCGGAAACGAAGTCGGGGGTGTATCAAAAAGTCTGTTGTCGCTTGCTGATTCAGTAATTGATATACCGATGGCGGGGGAGAAGGAGTCGTTAAATGTTTCGGTGGCGGCGGGGGTAATTCTATTCCATTTTAAGCAACGTTAATTTGATATAATTTTTATTATGGAGAAAAGAAAAGATTTAAAGGATATTGAGTCTGAGTTTACTAGCTCAATTAGTATTCCTAATCACAAACCTAAGAAGCAGTTCTTTTTGTGCCCTGTAGGTTTGGTAGGTGCGGGCAAAACAACAGTTACTCGGCCAATATCAGAGCGGTTCGACTCGGTGCAAATTTCTAGCGATGAATTAAGAAAACTACTTAACAAAAGCGGTTACGATTATAGTGCTGTAAAAGAGGTTATTTTTAATGTGATACGAGAGTTTTCTGCCAAAGGCTACAGTATTACATTTGATATGGATTGCAGTAACCCACAAGTGAAGAATTTTATTGATGAGCTTACATCTGCGTCAGCGGTAGAAGCATTATTTTTGCATATAACTGCTCCCGAAGAATTTATCTTTGAAAAATTTAGGAAGCATCCACCTACGTGGCTGGCGGACAATCCTCAAACTATGATTGATAATTATTTGGCACAAAAAGAAGCAAGAGCCAAAGAAAACACAAAGTTTGATTTCATTTTTACGTTCGACACATCAAAAGAAGATTTACCAGATCAAATTGAATATTGTTGTAAGAGAATAGAGGCGCATTTAAACACTTAGCTATTTAAACAGTTTCTGATGCGTATCGCAAAAATGAGCGCTTCTTCCGCCAACAACTTTTCTTTGTATAACACCTTTGCAGCCGCGTTTTTTGCAGGGCTTTCCTTTTAGTTGATAGACACTGTGATGCATCTGAAATTTTCCGGGTTCTCCGTAAATATTGCGGTAGTCTGACATCGAGTCGCCGCTGAAATCTATACCTTTTTTCAAAGTTTCAATAAGTGCCTTATGTAGTATGGCTAAGTTTTTGTTAGGAATGGCCGCAACTTTAGTTTCTGGGTGAATTCCTGCATGCCACAAACCTTCGTCAGAATAAATGTTTCCTATACCTGCGATGAGCGTTTGATCCATTAATACATTTTTAATTCTGCCCGTAGGCCGCTTTTCTATAATTTTCTTGAAGTGTTCAAAGGTGAACGACGGGTCAAATGGCTCCATCCCTATATGCGCAACATGTAAACTTTTTTCTAAATGGCCTTTTGGAATAAGGGTAACTTTGGCGAATTTTCGCATGTCGGAAAGGGCGAGGTGCTTTGCGGGCAGTTTGCCTTTTGAAAGAGTAAATACTAAGCGAATATGCCTGTTGAAAGGGTCGGCCAGAGGGCCAGTTTTTACTTTAGGCACCCAGACATTTTTTCCTCCTGTTTTTTCTTGCTCAAAAGCCCCGTACATTAAGTGCCCCGTCATTTTCATATGCACTAAAATTGTCGAGCCGTCGGAAAGATTAATTAAAATATTTTTTGCCCGGCGCGCAGCAGAAACAATTTTCCTTCCGGTAACACTTTTTTTGAAAGATTTAAAATACGCCGGATCTTTAATATTGTCTTTTCCGGAGTGATACGCACTGTTGTAACTTGTCCAAACGTCAGTAATAGTTGAACCGCGAACGGTGGCATTAAGACCGTTTACTGTTGTTTGTACTTCAGGGAGTTCGGGCATAATTTTTGTCGATATATGGGTTAGGTTTGAGGGCTTGTATTGTTTGTCGTCGATGCAAAATTATTTACCCAAAATACGAAGCGCCGCACGAACCTTTTCGCCGGTATCTTTAATGTCTTTCGTTTTGGTGTTTTCAGAAAGTTCTTCGAGGGCATCACGGGCTTCTTTGTGGGTGTAGCCGAGCGATTTAAGGGCTTCAACAGCATCGACATCGCCGTGTTTTGAAGGGGTGCTACCGTCTGATTCACCGACTTTACCTTTGAGCTCAAGAACAATTTTATCGGCGACCTTTTTGCCTATTCCTGCAATTTTTGTTAAGTAGGCTGTTTCGCCGCTAATGACAGCTTCTTTTATTGATGACACAGAGGCTGCACTTAAAATGCCCAAGGCCGACTTGGGCCCTATACCAGAGATGGTGATGAGAAGTTCAAAAAAATCTAAAGTTTCTTTTTCTAGAAAACCGTATAAATCAAAGGCGTCTTCACGAACTACGCTGTGTATCCACACTGAAACAGATGAACCTTCGTGAATTTTGGAAAGGCTGTCGAGGTTGGTAAATACCTTGTACCCAACACCGTCGGCCGTAGAAATAACTGCATAACGCAGGTCTTTATATGTAACTTTGCCAGAAAGGTGGGCTATCATGGGGTTATTCTAGCACATGGCCGCCGTCGGCCGATATTTGCCAAAATACCATTAATTTGGTACATTCTTGCTACATATGCCAATCATTAAATCAGCAAAAAAGGCCCTCAGAGGTTCAGCGCGAAAGCGTGTATTTAACATTCGTCGCCAGAAGAATGTCGAAGTAACAGTAAAAGACGTTAAAAAGCTTATTGCCGGAAAGAAAGGTGCAGAAGCAAAGAAGGCACTATCACTTGCATACAAAGCTCTCGATAAGGCCGCTAAAGCAGGAACTATCAAGAAGGGCGCTGCAGACAGAAAGAAGTCTCGTCTCTCTGCGTTTGTTAAAAAGAATTCATAAATAAAAAACATTTTGTTTATCTCCCACGCGTTCTTGCCTGCTGGCCAGTCGCTCTGCTCGGAACCCACTAAATAGGTTCCTGCGCAAGGGTCGATAAACAGAATGTTTTTTATTTATGAATTAAGCCTACAAAGATGTAAAGTTTCCTTTGTGCGTTAACTTGTATTCATCTACCACCGCAACCACAGCGTCTTTTACTGCTAATGGGTTCGGTATGTCTTCAAATGTAAAATGGTGCGCACCGCCCGCTGTTTGCACTTCAATATCGCCGAAGTTCATCATGGTAGGAATAGCGCCGTTTATTTTAATAGAAACATCTTGAATGTTGCTGATGCTGAGTTCTGATACATCTCTCTGAAAAAAACCGCGCTGCTCGCTATTTATTATTCGCATGTTTGTTACGAGCCACGTGTCGAGGGTATAGATCATTACAGAATAAAAGAACATCAGCCAGCAGGCCATGATAAGAGCAGACCAAAGCAAGGCAAATAATGCAATAAGGCCGTTGCCGGCAATATATTGGCCAAACACCACGAATATGACGGCCGGGACAAGGGTGCATACTATAAGAAAAATAAATTTGCTCATGAGGGTGAACCAGTGGCGATGAAGAAAAAGCTTAACGGTTTCGTTTTCCTTCTTTCCTTCAAATGAATATGATGTCTGCTGTAAAAAATCGAAGAGTGCCATGGTGTTATATAATTGCTTGATATAAGAAGAGCGTCGTAATAATAGATAGTACTAAAGACCCGGCCAAGAACAGCAGGGCTATTTTTTTAGGCTGATTGCCGACACCGAAACGAATAAGGTGATAGAGAATGAAAAATGCACCTGTCCAATATATGAGCATACCGAAGATGAAAGCGCCACCGAGAAAGGTTTGAAAAGATGATGACGATGTGATATCGCCTGCTGACTGTATGGCATTCATTGTCGGGTTTTCGAGCATGTAAAAATTATATCACATGGGAAAAACAAAATAACCGCATGTGTTAGGGGTATGTAAACCCTACCACATGCGGTT
>CALMYA010000018.1 GCA_937873535.1 uncultured bacterium
GGTTGAAAACTCTTGCGATGTCAACCTTGCGATCGAAAGCATTATCGATGAAATCGCAGAGAATTAGGGAAAAGAATTAGTTGATGTTGTCCAGAGGTTTTCGCTTCTGGTCAATATCTCTTGATTTCCTTAATTCTGAAAGTGTAAATGAATTTTTCATAACTTCTGGCAACGACAGCAGAATACTTACGGCTATTCCTGTAATACCTGCCAGAGTGATTAGCACCGCTAACGATGACGTTATTTGCCAGGTCAGAAAGGTCACCGTGACGGGGAAGATGTTTTGCATCGCGAATATGACCGACAATGCTCCTATGATAAGCCCTGATATTAGTGGTAGCAGCATGGATATTTTTTTATTGATTAGTACATGTATTAAGACGGCCGGCCGACATTCCTCTTACTGAAGCGACTATATATTGCGGCCTGAATAGGCTGGCCAGTGCCGGCATATTTGGGCTATAATATGCGCACATAGTTTTTATGAATTCCAAATCTCTTATATGGATATGCATGGCGGTAGGTTCTGCAATCGGCGGCTACATTCCTACATTATGGGGAGATAACATGTTTTCGGTTGCTTCAGTTTTGCTTACAGCCGCAGGCGGTTTTGCCGGCATATGGCTAGGCTTTCATTTTCGCGATTAGTTGGCTTTGAGGAATATCTGTTATAATTCAGGCTATAAGCATATAACTATAAAATCATGGAAAATCATCAAACACCTCACCCAGAGCAGGCAGATCAGGCAGATAACGTAGAGCATACAGGTCACGCAACTCACCAAGAACACCATGCTCACAATGCTTCCCTCCAAAAAACTGTAAACGGTAAAGGAAACGGTAGGCAGATACTGATGGGTATTTTGGCTTACTTAAGCGTCTTCATTGTCATACCATACGCTTTTGCCAAAAATGATCCGTTCGTAAAATTTCATATCAAGCAGGGTCTTGTACTAATTTCTATCAATGTCATTATTTGGGCTCTCAATAATATTTTTTGGGAACTTCGCCCGCTCATCGGGTTGCTGAATATTTTGGTGTTTATACTGGTTATAATCGGTATTATTAATGTAGCGAAGAAAAAACAGAAAGAACTTCCTCTAGTCGGTTCGTTCGCCAAGTATTTCAACAATATATAAATACGCAATATGACACTGTTAAACAGCCTGATATTCGGCATTATTGAAGGAATAACAGAATTTTTGCCGATATCCTCAACGGGGCATCTTATCCTGGCCGGTCAACTTCTAAATGTCGGCAACTCTGAATTCGTAAAAAGTTTTGAAATCATTATTCAGCTCGGAGCGATATTGGCAGTCGTTGTTCTTTACAGAAAACAGCTGTTTAATATTTCCGTTTTAAAAAAGGTCGCCGTCGCTTTTATTCCTACTGGCATAATTGGATTGGCGTTGTATAAGCTGGTAAAAACGTATCTTCTAGGTAATCAAGCGGTGGTATTATGGGCCATGCTTCTTGGAGGCATCGCACTTATTGTATTCGAGCTTTGGTATAAAAGGCCGGCGAAAAATGCAAATGACAGCATAAACTTAAGTGCAAATGGCGGCGCGAATGTCAGTGCAAACGCCGGTATCGATGCCAAAGATGAAATTGTGAATGATGGGATAGCCGCAATTTCATATAAACAGTCATTTATTGTCGGTTTATGCCAATCTGTAGCTATCATTCCGGGTGTGTCGCGTTCGGCGGCCACAATAGTGGGTGGCTTGGCGCTTGGTCTTTCAAGAAAAACAATTGTTGAATTTTCATTTCTGCTGGCAGTGCCAGTTATGCTTGCCGCAAGCGGTCTCGACATAATCAAAAACCCAGACGTTTTTGCCGCCGGCAATTTTATGCCGCTGGTGGTCGGCTTTATTGTCTCATTCATAGTGGCCGCGCTCAGCATCAAGTTCCTACTTGGCTTCATAAAAAAATACGATTTCATCCCTTTCGGCATATACCGCATTGCGGCGGCTATTGTATTTTGGCTGGTGATATTCGGGTAGTATGCTGCCAATATACATATATATAGTCATATAAAAGGGATAACGCTGTTGTGTGGTGGAAGTCTACGGGTTAGAATATAAGGGCAAAATTGACGCGCTTAAAAACATTCCTTTAATACAAAATGAAATACGACATTCCAACGTTTGTAGATAGTTTGATAGAAGCTAAAGGGCTCTCATATTTAGATGAAAGTGTTCTTGCTGAAATGAAAAATGACCTCACCACTCGCATTGAAAACCGCATCCATGCAATTATTGCATCGAACATACCCGAAAGTGTGCATGCTGAATTTGAAAAACTCGTAGCCTCAAAGGCTTCAGACGAAGAGGTTCAGAAGTTCTGCCTCGAAAAAGTGCCTAACCTTCAGAGCTTGGTTGCCGCAGACATGGCCGAATTTCAAAGCGTCTATCTAGGTAAATAATACGATACATGAAAGAAAGACATCACCGCACGCATCATAAACCAGAGCTGGAAGCTGCTTCGGCAGAAGCATTGTCTGAAGCTTTTTCTTTGGAAGAGATAAAGGCAGCCATACAAAAATATAAAGACCGTATAAACGAGCTTGAAGACGCAAAGCGCGACGGCACGCTTTCTTCGCACTATCGTTACAGCACCGACTACATGCAGCTCGCGAACGACGAGGTTGTGGCATTGGAAGAGAAAATAAGGGAATTGGAACGCGGCATTAAATCAAAAGAAAAAGAGGAAGAAGACGCCGAGGCCGTAAGCGCTTTTCAGGATGAAATAGAAAAGAGAAAGGCGCGCATAAACGAGCTGGAAAAGGCAAAGGGTAAGGGTACGCTTTCCACCCACTATAAATATTCGAAAGACTACATGCAGCTCGCGAACGACGAGGTTGTTCAGCTTGAAGCTGAAATACATGATCTTGAGAACCGGATACGTAAAATTAAAGGTTTAGATATAGAAGACGCAGATGGTGGCGGAGGAGACGACGAATCGAAAAAGGACGCAAAAAAAGGTTCTGCAGATTCAGTTGAAGACAAAGAACACGGCCCTGAAACTCTTGCCGAGATGCTTGCAAGGTTGGCCAGGGAAAAAGAGGAAGAAGAAAAGCTCGGCCCAGTGCTTGGCCCTGAGCCGAAGCCAAAAGACGACGATGAAGAGCTTGGCCCAATTCTTGGCCCAGAACCTAAACCTGTGGATGATGAGGAAGCACCTAAACCGAAAGGTCCGAAGAAGCTCGGTATCGTAAAGACCGACCTCGTCGAAAAGCGCAGCCGTGAAGAAGCGGCTGAGCGTATGAATCGAAATAAAAGCGAGCTTCGCGGCGTCAGCGGATTCTTTAAGAAAATCTGGACGCACAACTGGATGTCTGAATACTATCGTACGAAAGAAATGCAAAAGGTTCGAGACAAGCTTAATGAGGTAGGTAGCGTATTAGGCGAAGCCGATACTGCTGCCGAGGGTGATAAGCATATTAAGAATGCAATATTGCAGAGGTTTCTTCACGAGACGCCTGACCTTGTTCACGAAGCAGCCGGAGAATGGAAAGACAATATTGATGCAGTGAGCGCCGAACAAAGAACTGCTGCTGAAAATGCAATAAAGTTGGCAGTCATCGGTTATGCGTCGAATCCTAATGTTGAACTAGCAGAAGGAAACCTTACTGAAGCTATAAATCGTGTATATGCGAATTTGTTCGCTGCTTCAGCAGACGGCAAAGGTTTCGAACCTTTGAACATTGCCGACAACATAAAAGAATACGCGCGTGAAATTCGCGGGCAGGTTGAGCACGGAACGGCCCTTGCCGACCTCGATCTTAATTTTGAACTTACATTTGGCAAGGCCGTTACTGGAGCCCGAACTGAAGAAGCATACACCTGGCGCGACCAGATGATAGAAAAGATGGCTAAGTCGCCGATAGGCCGCTTCGTGAATGAAACTACTATTGCCGGAGCGGTATGCGCCGCCGCTTCTGCTACACAAACACTTTCAAGGTGGTCGCTTCGCGCTACAGTAGGCTGGTTTGGCGGCGGTCTTCTTGCCGGCGGTGCACTAGCCGGGGTGCGTGAATCTCAGGCCATTAAGCGCGACAGGGCAGAACACGCCAGAGCAACGGCTTCGGGAAGAAAGTTTAATGAAGCGGAATCTCCGCGACGAAAGGAAATAAACGAGACAACATATTCGATGCTTTCGACGCGACATGCAATAGATAATATTCGAGATATGAATAAAGCCGGTGAAGGCGCTGAAGGTCTTACCGAAGAGCAGGTTGTAGACATGATAAGTTTTGTTGCGAGCATCGATGCCCGCGTAGAAATTTCAGATATAAAGAAAATAGATCTTTTGTCATACACCAACGAACGCGAGTTTGAGGCGGAACGAACAGAGCTCGACATAGAGAGAGCGGTGGCCAAGGCTAAAGCCCGAGAAGCTTACACCAGCCTCGGTTTAGAAGAAAAATTTGGTTCGTTTGATGCCTTTCTATCATGTCAGACTGCTGCAGCGGTAAGAATTTTGTACGAAGGCACTTCGGCAGCTGAAGGCGCAGAACCTGGAGCCGATAATGTCTTAAACGAAGGCATTAATGCGCGTGACGCGGCATTTGAATCACTTCGAAAACGCAGAGTGAAGGGAGCATTTGTTAAAGGAATGGCCGTTGCGAGCGTTGCCGGTCTTATTTTCCACGAAGCAGTTCATGGTGTGCAGCATGTTACTGGTTATGGTGGTTCAGGTAATGCCCAAGTTCGTGGCCATCCTGTAGCGCATTCATCAGGAATTGTACTTACAGGAAGCGGTTCCGGCTCCGGCATGCTTACGTCTGGAGGAACAGGTTCTGGTGCAGAAATTGCAGGTTCAACCGGCGGCCCTGGGGTAGCCGGCGGTGGTGGGTCATACGCTCAAACGAAAATAAACGGCTTATTAGATTACGGGCCTCAGACGCCAGTTGAAACAGTTGCAGTTTCAGGCCCAGAGGCGACAAGCACAATTATAGTAGGCGGCGTTCCGCACGAAATAACCTCTACAGTTCAGAGTGTATTGAATGTACCTGAAGGTTTCCATGTAGTTCCGGGCAATAGCCCAGATTCATACAACATTTATGCCGGTGGTCACTATGATGCAAACGGTCTTTTGGTTGATGGCAAAGTTGTGGCGACAGGCATTGAAATTGATCGCGGAACAGTTGCGCACCCAGGCACATGGACCCTTAAACCAGACTCAATCCAAAAGCTCGACGCAGCAGGTATTAAAGTCGGCACACATGTTGAAGATATTACTTCCGCTGAAAATTACTCTACAACGCAAGTTAAAGAACTTTCGGCAGAAGAGTACACGGCCGCACACGACAATGAATTTAACCGTATTCACCGCTTGGGCTGGGCAGACAATGCTACAAAGAAGCCAGACTTGAACGAACTTCGTTTGCGAGACCCAGAACTCGGCGCCGACGGCAAAATTCATATATCAATACAAAACATGAGCCAAAAGGGTTCAATGTTAAACGGTAGGCATATCGACCCGAGAACAATGGTGAGAGAAGGCAAAATGGAGCTTTGGGTTTCTGCTTCAGAATCTACTCAATTCACGCCTGGCCATTTAGTGTTTGAAAAAGATGGAACGGTAGCAATAGACCCAGAGAGCCATATAGGAAAGATGTTCCAGTTTGATGATAAAGGTCATGTAATTTCACGCCCGCGCTTTACTGAAGCGGCGGCAATTATGGGAGAGAAAGAGGGTATTAAAGAAGCAATTGTTTGCGCTACCGACGAAGGTAAAGATATTGCTAAAATAAAAGATACCGTCACAGTTGAAGGCGTAAGAGAATTGCTTAGAGCAAAAGTTGTAACCGACTTAGTTTACACTCAGCCTGAACCTGAAATTGTGCCGGTTCCTGACGTGCCTGATCCAGACGTTATCGTAAAACCTATACTTGAAAAGCAGTTTGTGCCTGAGCCTGAAGGCCATGATTGGCCAATTCCAATACCGTTCTTCGTGCCTAGAAGCCCGCTTGAGCGCCTTACTAAAGAGCAGGTTCCACCGGTGGTGTATTACAACTTAAGGGCCAGCAAGGAAAGAATTAAAGAATGGGAAAGCAAGTTCTCTGACTCTCTCAGAAATAATCCGAAAGCAAAACTAAATCAGACCGCTGAACTTAAAAAATATCTTGAAAGACAAGAAAAAGATGGAAGTCTCGGAAAGGAATATGTAAAAGAAATTGACGATAGAATTGCAGACGGCAATTTGCAGAGCATTATTACTCCGAAGACAAAAATGATCGTGTGCATGCCGGTGCATGGTCCTTCAGAATCTGAAAATATTTATCACACTCTTTCTTTGTATGCGGCACAGAAAGATAAAGGAACGTTAGAAGAAACTGCAGTGCTTCTGAATATTAACTGGAGAGAGCACGAAAAAGACAGTGAACTTTGCAAAAAGACTCTTGCCGAGGTTGAGCGTGCTCAGAAAGATTTTCCTGAGCTTCGCCTTGGTTACTTCAAGAAAGAATGGTCTACCGAATTTATCGCACAAAAGAGCGGCCTTCTTTCAGGTTCTGTACAGAAGCATCTTTTTGATACCGCGCTTCGCATGATAGAAAACAGCGGCACCAAACAAGAAATGTATCTTGCCAGTAATGACGCCGATGCCCAGGGTATGTCAGGAGACTATCTCAAGCACCTTCTTGAAGCAGAGAAAGAGAACCCTGAAAAAGACGCATTCTTCGGTAAAATTGAATGGGGTTCAGAAGAATTTGTTAAGTACCCTGGTTATCATGCCAGCATGCGAGTCATGCAGTATTTGAACATGATGAAAAGGAATGCGAAAAGCATGAATGAAAAGAATATTGAGTCTTCAGGAGCAAACTTTACCTGCAAGGCGAGCATGTATGCAGCAGTAGGCGGCTTTGATAGCGGTACTGGTGCCGGAGCTGACGTAGATCTCGGTCAGCGAATCAGGCATGCACGTCTTGGCTTCAACAACGAAGACACCACCGATGTAGAAAAATTAAAGAGTTATCCTATAGGTTTCGTGAATAAGGCATGGATAGATACAGACCCTGCACGAGCGCTAGGCGAATATATTTCAGGCAGGCCTCTTGCTAATATGTGGCGTGAATGGAACAAGGGTGGATACAAGCCTCGAGACACTGTGGCTATTACGAATGGAACCGAGGAAAGTTTAGAGAAGTTTGATGAAATCGCCGGACGAATTCAGGAACAGATTAACGGCTTCCTTAATAATTGGGGGTACGGTAAAGCTATATATGTTAAGGCGTTGAATCGTATGCTACCGCCTCGAAATGGAAAGGTTCTTTGGGAAAATAACGGCACAGACGATAAACCAGATATTGTCTTAACAGCCCTCGGTCGTACATGGCTCAAAAATCAGCTTATACAGTTTCGTGATAAAGACAGAGCGAATATTAAATACGAAGTCGCAGGCGGGGTAAGATAGTCCAGCTAGGTCGTGGTAGAATAAACCCATGAAAACAAAAATTGGAGCGCCATTTATCATACTTGTTGTTGCCATTGTTGCAGTTGCCGCCGGCATTATCGGCTATGTTGAATACCGCAATGCGGGCATACAGAAGCAGTTTGCCGAAACCGCTGGGGCGTTGGCGTCTATGAATACCAGTATAAGTATTTTAAATGACAGTATCTCTACATTGGCGAACCAAGATCAGAATTTTGTTCAGAAACTAGATTCTAACCAGCTAGATAACAGTGCGGTGCTTGATCAGATTAATAAAGTATCGGCTACGGTAAGTTCCATAGATAAGCTGAGCAAGACCGACCCCCAACTTCTTCAAAAGTATTCTAAGGTATATTTTTTGAATGAGCACTATGTACCGGCAAGTCTTTCAGTAATTGAACCTCAATATGTGTACGATAAAGCCCGCAGCTATCAAATTCACGCGCAGGTTTTGCCTCATCTAGTAAAAATGATAGATGCAGCAAGATCGGCAGGTAAGAATATTCTCGTGGCTTCATCATACCGCTCTTTCGGCACTCAGACGGCGTTGAAACAGAACTATAAGGTTACATACGGTGCCGGTACTGCCAACTCTTTTTCGGCCGACCAGGGTTATTCTGAGCATCAACTCGGAACAACAGTAGACCTCACTACACCCCTGCTTGGGGCAACCTTTGACGCATTCGACGGCACAGCCGAATTTGCATGGCTCAAAGAGCATGCACATGAATACGGCTTCATTCTTTCATACCCGCAAAGCAATACGTATTATAAGTACGAGCCGTGGCATTGGCGTTATGTTGGCGTCGACCTCGCCTCACGGCTTCACCGCGAAGGTAAATATTTTTACGATTACGATCAGCGTACTATTAACGATTATTTGCTGACGATTTTCGATTAAATTTGATTTAATATAAGAAAACATCAAGTGCTATTTAATCTATCAGAAAAAGAGGTGGCTTTATTTAAAAAGCTTTCGACGCCAATAAAAATTCAAGACTATCTCGACCGGCTGCCAGTTAATTACGAAAAGAAAGGCGAAACGTACATGTCGCCGCGAAGGGTGATGCGCGCGAAAAAAATGCATTGCATGGAAGGGGCGCTGTTTGCCGCGGCGGCCTTATTGCTTAACGGCGAAAAGCCGCTTCTTATGGACCTTAAAATAAAGCCTATAGGCGGCAAGTTGGCCGAAGACCACGTGGTAGCGCTGTATAAAATTAACGGCTATTGGGGTGCCATCAGCAAAACCAATCACGCCACATTGCGTTTTCGTGACCCTGTCTACAAAACTTTACGCGAGCTGGCACTTTCATATTTTCATGAATATTTTGTAGACAAAAAAGGCAACAAAGTTCTGCGCAGTTTTTCGCTACCGTTTGATCTGACGAATTATGGAGTTTGGAAGATTGTGAAGGATAAAAAAGGTAGGAGCGCTGTAAAAGAAAAAAGGCAAAAGGGTTGGTGGCTTACCGCTGAAGAAGATTTGTATGACATAGTGCAGGCCCTCGACGACTCGCGGCACGTTTCCATCTTTCCTGTAAAAAATGCCAAATACATACGCCGCGCCGACAGAATGGAAAGAATGGCGGGAGAGCTTCGGCAGTGGAAGAAGACTAGCCCTAGAACTTAGTTTTTATGCTATAACAAGTTATATCCTCTCTATCCGCAAGAGTAAGGGTATTCACACTAACGCGGAACCTCGGGGAACAGTCCTCATGCAGAATAAATTGTGGGCCAAAAGCCCGGGCGTAAAGACCGGCTAAGAGGTTGGGATACATCGTGACAATAGGGCTGGCCTAGGAATAAAGGGCTTACTGGATGATGCCCCAATTTACTTGGCAGTGGAATAGACGCATGGCACAATGCCATTTTGGCAAATAGTGTCGGCGTCGCCTAAAAGCGATTGGGGTGGTTGTCTTCGACTGAACCGAGCTACAACGGTAGAGACATGATAGTGAGAACGCTGGCTGGGCCTCTCTGTTATGAAAGTATAAATCAGCCTCCCGGGCCTCACGTTGTAAAACGTTGATGGTCCGGGATTTTTATTTAAATAATTCGTATTTGACTACTTCAGTCGAAAAAGGCACTATTGGCGCAGGCTAGGTTGGGAAAACTCGATCTTTGAATAGGCCTAAACAGAGACTCAACATCAACCAAATACAAGGAGAAACCACGACATGGACACGAAACAACTATTTGAAACAATCAAGGCAGGTTTTGCGAGGGCAAGTCACATACTCGACTTCAAAGCCGAGAACGGCCATCAGGGCGAAGCGAGCCTTTGTACGTTCAACACGCCAGACATGTTGGCGCTCGACCGCTTCAAGGTTATCGAAGGGGCGGCACCGAGCTACAACAATTGGCGCGATGTTGATCGCTTGCTTCAGACCATCACCCACATTGCGGCGGTGTTCGATAAAAATTACGAACATGTTCCGTACATTGCTGTCGGCTGTAAGCACGGAAACCCGTGCGGCGCGGCGGTGGGTGACAGCCCGGGCGAGGCACTTCAAAAGATGATGGCAGGAGACAGCACTGCCATTTTTGGTGGCAGCATTATGACAAACTTTGCGCTTGATGAAATCACGGCGGCTAACCTCAAAGGAAAGCTGCTTGATGCCATCATTGTACCGGACATCAATGCACCAGCTATTCAGCTGCTGAAGCGGAAGGAAACAGGCAAGTGCCGCTTCATCGTGAACGAGGCGCTTGAAACTATCGGGCTAGACAGCCTCGATTTTTCACCGCGATTCTCTCACATTAGAGGGGGTGTGCTCTGTCAGCAGAATTACACCTTCGTCATTGATCTGAAGTCTGCAGACGTCACCCGTTACAGGCCAGCAGCTACTCGCGACCAAGAACGAGACATGCTTCTTGCTTGGGCGGTTTGTGCCACTAGCAACAGCAACACCATCACCATCGTTAAAAATGGGATGCTCATCGGCAACGGTGTCGGTCAGCAAGACAGGTGGGCGGCTGCAGAACTTGCTGTTACCCGCGCTGAACGCTCGAAGCATTCAGTGAAGGGTGCTGTGGCCTGCAGCGACAGCTTCTTTCCGTTTGCTGACGGGCCTCAGGTGCTCATCGATGCCGGCGTAAAGGCTATTCTGACGACCAGCGGCTCGGTCAACGACAAGTTGACCATTGATGTGTGCGAGAATAACGGGATCGCACTTCTCATGATTCCTGATGCCATCGGCCGCCTGTTTTTCGGGCACTAGCTTACTACAGCTTGGATGTAGTCGCGAGGTAATAGGCAATATCACAACAATAAAACGCGCCGGGCTCACATTTGGGCCCGGCGCGTAACCATTTTTAGTAATTTCTTACCCAGCTAGGCAACCTGTAGTTTTGATGCTTTACTTATATAAATGAGACTCTCGACAATATGCTTCCTCATAGACGGCGAAAGCATTCTTTTGGCAGAGAAGCTCAAGCGTTTCGGTGCCGGCTGGCTCAATGGTTATGGCGGAAAAATAGAGGAAGGGGAGACGCCGGAAGTTGGCGCGATTCGTGAAATTTATGAAGAGGCAGGCATTGAAATTGAAGAACAGAATTTAGAAAAAGTCGGCGTCATCGATTTCTTCGAAGTCGATGAGCATATGTTCAAGTGCCATATTTATTTTGTTAAGAACTGGAAAGGCGAGCCGAAAGAATCTGAAGAAATGGGCGCTCCTCAGAGATTTCCGTTAAACGCAGTACCGTTTGAAAAGATGTGGCCAGGCGACAGGGTGTGGCTGCCGCTTGTCACTTCAGGCAAGAAAATTACCGCAACGGTGCGCTACGATAAAGGAAACAAGAATATGACAGATTTTCAATATACGGAAGGGGTAGAAGGGGCGGCTAATTAATAGAACACATTAAACGGCTGGCAGGCAATGAGGGGATATCCACTTTTGGCCTAATAGGGGTATTTATTTGCCAGTCATCGGTGCTATCATAAAAGTATAAATAAGAGCTGCTTCTTATTCTTCATTTCTTTACCTACAAATGTATTTACAGGATAAAACCGGTAATAAATTCAACGACACAGCAGGTAATACCCAAGACGATAATCGGGACAATAATTTTGACGACACGCAGGACGACAAGCTCGGAGAAAAATGCGCGGTATTTGGAGTATACGGAAAAGACATGGACGTCAGTCGTCTGACATTTTTCGGGCTCTTCGCATTGCAGCATCGCGGCCAAGAAAGTGCGGGTATGGCGGTGAGCGACGGCACTACAATTAAATTGCATAAAGACATGGGGCTCGTGTCGCAGGTATTCACCGAAGAAATTATTGAAAGTCTTAAAGGTCACATTTCAATCGGTCATAACCGATATTCTACATGTAAGAATTCAACGGTTGAGCATGCACAGCCATTTATTTCATCCGACAATTCAATTGCGCTCGTGCATAATGGCAACCTGCCAAGCGTCGACCTTCTGAAACAGTTTCTTACATCTAAAGGAATCAGCGCCGAAAATCATTCCGATTCTTGTTTGATGAAAATGGCCATCCATTGGCATATGAAGCAAAACGACAGTTTTGAAACGGCGGTTAAAAAAGCATACCCGCTATTCACCGGAGCATTCTCTGCCCTCATCTCAACAAAAGACACCATAATAGCGATACGCGACTCGCATGGTATACGCCCCCTCTCACTGGCAAAACTGAACGGGGGCTATATTTTTTCTTCAGAAACCTGCGCTTTTGGGCCAATGGGCGCTGAGCTTATACGAGAAGTGGCGCCTGGCGAAATGGTGGTCATCGACGAAAATGGCTTGCGGTCTGAAAAGCTTGCCGAGCCTAATCAGAAGCTCGACATCTTTGAATTTATATATTTTGCCCGGCACGACAGCGTCATGCTGGGTAAATTAATTTATGATGTGCGCAAGAATTTCGGTCGGCAATTGGCGAAAGAATGGAGCGAGGCGGCAATTGAGGTCGACGTTGTGGTACCAGTTCCTGAAACTTCGCAGCCAATGGCCATAGGCTTTTCGCAGCAGTCGGGTGTGCCTTACGAAATGGGCCTGCAAAAAAACCGTTACATTCAGCGTACATTCATAAACCCAGACCAGAAAATGAGGGCGCAGGGCGTCAAAATGAAGCTTATGCCTCTTCCCGAAGTTATTAAAGGTAAGCGCGTGGCAGTGATGGACGACTCTATAGTGCGAGGCACCACTTCGCGTGAAGTAGTAAAGATGCTCTTCGAAGCAGGCGCAAAAGAAGTGCATTTTCTGGTAAGCTCAGCCCCAATACGTTTCCCCGATTTTTACGGCATAGACATTCCTAACCAAAAAGACCTTCTGGCATTCAACCGAAGCGTCGAAGAAATGCGCGAATATTTGGGTGCAACATCTCTACATTTTCTTTCAGTAAACGGCATGCTCGAAGCTACAGGCCTTCCTGAATCTAATTTTAATACGTCATGCTTTACCGGCACGTACCCCATCGACATCGCCGAACGCGCTCTAGAATTTTTCCACCCAACAGAACCAATTTTTGCAGACGAAGCGCCTCACGAAACGCGGGCCATCAAAAAGGCTGAAGAGAAAAAGACTGAGACCGTAGCATAAATTTATGATAATTAAGAAAGCAACAAAAACCGAGAAAAAATAAGTTAACGAATATCCGCTCCAAAAAGCGATGAAGGGTCTTTGCCGTCCCATCCAATTTCACCGTTTACTACTTTGCTTGTCATAATTGGTTGCCATTTATGTTCCATTGCGTTTGCGCGCTTAAAAAGAGTTTCAGCCGTATCGTCTGGTAGAATTTCAATAGGTAAACTGAAAAAAGTCGGGCCTTTGTCGTATTCTTCAGTAACGAAGTGCATGTTGATAGCCGAATGTGTGACCTCGCCTCGTTTGTAAGCTTCTATTACTGCCTGATGCACATGCTCTCCGTGCATGCCTTTTCCGCCGAAGCGGGGAAGGGGGCCAGGGTGAATATTGAATGTCGTTCGCGGGTCTAGACCCCGCACGAGTTTGATCCAACCTGAAAGAGCAACAAAGTTTGCGCCAACCGAAGAAACAATGCGCCGGTATTCTTCAGCGGTGTAAGGCGCTGCAAAGTATATAAAAAGTATGCCGAGGCGGTCGGCCTTTTCACGTACGCCGCCGTTTTCATGGTTGGAAACTACGGCAACAATATCGGCCTTGAGCTCGCCATTTTTAGTAGCAAGCACAAGTTTTTCAAACCCTGAACCACCACCCTCGGCGCCGCCTGAGGCGAATACAATAAGTTTTGGTCGAGCGTTCATATACAAGTATTTTAGCATGCCATTACATGCTCAAGCTATACAGACTGAAACCAAAATCAAAGACGCCTTTTGGGGCGCCTTTGATCAACTTCTTTACTAGTTAACGTTTACTTAGCCATTTAACTAAATGCAACCTTCAAAAAAACAGGTCTGATATGTGAATTCAGTACCTGTTATGACGCCATTGTGCTCGAAGAGTTTGATGAGCCCATTTTTTCGCACATCTTGCAATTTTTCTTGTGTGTAACAACTTCATAAATTGCAGCAAGCCCGACGAGAATATAAATGACTCGCTCTACTGGGTTGCCCGCATCACCAAAAAGCTTGCCAATGTCCCATCCGGCAACACCTACAAGAAGCCAATTGATACCGCCGATAACGAGAAGAATGAACGAAACTGCGTGTAATTTCATATATATTGTTATAGTTTTAATAGGGACCGTTTACCGGTCACATCTATATTATCCCACGCATGTGCAGGTTCAGCTATGAATATTATCCACCTTAAATACCCTTATTTATAGCCACGCATTTGATGAGCTACAGATCAGTACACATTAATCTTCATCAAAAAACAAGATGTGTTTTCTGTAACGAAACAACTGTGGAGTCGTCATCTATAGTATATAAGCAGTTCATAACCAAAAATTCACACATGAATATCATCATCAAGGGAATACACACTGAAATTTCACAGGCAGTCGATGAATATATCAGAAAAAAGTCTGCAGGTCTCGAAAAATTCATGGAAGAAAGCTCAAAGCTTGAAGTTGATATAAGCAAGTCTCATAGGCATCAGAAATCTGACGATGCGTTCAAGGTAGAATACAAGGCATTCTTGAGAGGTGAATACATGCAGGGAACCGGTGAAGCAGAAGATGTTTACAGCGCCATCGACACTGCCCGCGATGAACTTTTTATGGGGATGTCATCCAAAAAAGACAAAAAGATGACCATGTGGAAGCGCGGCGGTCTGCGAGTTAAGAATATTATGAAGGGTATAAGCGGTTATAGAAGAAAAGGCAAAGACCTTGAGGCTTAACGGCCGCAAAACAAGCTTTAAAGTTATACCGAAGTCGTGCAGTTAAACTGAAATATAATTGACGAATTCCTTCCACGCCATTTCTTTTTTACCTTCAGGGGTGACGCGCAAGAGTTCAAGTCTTTTTGATTCATCGTTCCATTTGGCGCTCTTAACGCTAACGCGAGTTTTTTTGCCGTTCTTCTTGTTCTCGGTAAAGAAATATATGCCCGGCCAGCCTTCAAGCGCACAGTACTTTAAATACGATTTCCACCCCGCATCGCCTTCAAGTTCTTCGACAGAAACGAGGCCGTCTTCTTTTGTTATTTTCTTCGTGAATGTGGCCTTGGTGTCGTCTTGAGGAGTGAGGGAAAAATCGCCGCAATTTAGTATGTAATCGGCGGCCAAGCTTGCTCCTTCGCAAGCTAAAACATATTCAAGCTCGCCTAATGTAGGCGGCCATTTTAAAGCGGGGCCGGGCAATTCTGCTAAAGTTCTTGCTGCAAGAATCGGGCCATGGTCCATCTTTGCATCCATAAGCATTAACGTTACGCCTGTATCTTTATCGTCTGCAAGAATAGCTGAATGCAAAGGTGTGGCACCTCGGTATTTTGGCAGAAGAGAAGGGTGAATGTTTATGGCGCCTCGGTTAGGAATGTCTAGAACATCCTGTGGAATTATCTTTCCGTATGATGCTATGAGAAAAATGTCGGGGTTAAGTTTTTTAAGTTCAGTAACGGCTGCGGCATCTAATTTTTCAAACTGAAGAATGGGTACATTATGGCGTTCGGCCCATACTTTTGCCGGTGGGGGGGTAATTACCATTGCGCGACCTTGAGGTTTGTCGGGCACGGTTATAATGCATTCGGGCTTAATGCCAAGCTCCAAAAGTTTGTCGAGCGCATGCAACGAAAATGACGATGTTCCAAAAAATATCATATTATTGTTTATTATAGCCTGTTTCTTCGGTAGTTTTATTTTTCGTTCTCTTCGTTCGGGTTTACGTGTTCGAGGTCTTTAGCTTTGTCTATGAAAAGGATGCCGTTCAGATGGTCGACTTCATGCTGAAAAATATGCGCTAATATGCCGCTGGCGCCCCGTTCGAAAAGTTTACCTTTTTCGTCATGCGCACGCAGAGTAACTTTCGTCGAGCGTTTAACCTTGCCGTATACCCATCGCACCGAAAGGCAGCCTTCTCCTTCCATCCATTTTTTTTCTTTCGATTCTTTGGTGATGACGGGGTTTATGAATATTTGATCTTCAACTTTAGCCGTAATTTTTTTGATGTCGACTATCTTTACTGGTCTGATACCTGTTCTCTCCGCAGCTTTTTCGGTGGCGCTTCCGTTTGCTTTGTCTGCCTTTGCGTCTGCGGTATCTTTAGGCGTCAGCACCTTTTTCGAAACTATAAATATACGAAGAGGTATGCCAATTTGCGGCGCGGCAAGGCCGATGCCGTCGTCTTGCTCGGCGAGCGCCTTTTTCATGGTGGCAATAACCTTCTGAATACGTTCGCTCTGAATGTCTTTCACCGGAACAGCTTCAGCAACCTGCCGAAGCACCGGGTTTTCTTCGCCTACAATATACGCCGACTTTTTATA
>CALMYA010000019.1 GCA_937873535.1 uncultured bacterium
TTGGCGGAAGAATTGAAAAAAGAGGGGAATTAGGCCACGAAGTCAAAAAGATATTTACAGTTACACCTTTTTGTGTCGTGAAGTATGACTGATAAAGAAAATGTGAAGAATTTATGAAGGGAAGCCAGAAAGGCAAGAATTTTGGACTTTTCTTAAAATTGACAAATATGCTCCAAAAGGAGTATACCGATATTGTACATTCATAGAGGGCGCCACGAGGGCGCGGCAGAAAAGCTGCTTTTCAATTATAAATTTTGTTCATTTTGTTTTTTTAGTCGCATTTACTATTTACTAATTATTTACTAATTTAAAATATTTTATCTATGTTTACTCACAAGGCTCTTACGTCACTTACAGAAAAATTCAGTAAGTTAGTCGCAACACTTGCAGTCGTTGCAATGATTTTTGCGGGCTCACCCGTTTCTGCTATTGCTGCCATTCCATCAATTGCTACATACAGCGATGCAGCGTGCACAACTTCAAGCGGAACTTTTACTTTAGGCTCTACAGTATATGTCGGAGGTACGAACTACACAGGCCCTGCTGGAACCGTTCTTCAGTGGGATGCTGAACCTGTAGGTGATGCTAATGTCGGGGGGCCAGTTGCCGCTGACGGAACATTTTGCATAGGCACTCATGTAATTGGAGCAACTGAGGCCGGAACATACTCAATGACAGTCACCCAAAGTCTTGGTGATGATTCAAACACGGCCAACACAAACTATAACGTCCCTCTTCCTCTTGTTGATGTAACTACACTGCCTGCTACAGGCATTTCATCTTCTGACGCCACACTTAACGGCCTAAATGGCGACAATGCCGCAATTGGTCACTCATTCTGGGTTTCAACCAGCACATTTAGCACGGCAAGCCCTTCAATACCAACAGGTGTGTATTCAACACCTGACTTTGGTGCAATTGCTGCAAACACGCCTTTCTCGGCATTGCTTTCATTGGTTACAACAAGTGGTATCCCATCTAACATGTCTGCGATAACGGCAAGCACCACATATTACTTTGCCGCATGGTCAAATAGCGGTACATGGCACCCGGGTGAAATTTTGAGCTTCATGACGCTACCAGGCATCGATACTACTGCCCCTACAACACCAGTTCATGTATCTCCGGCAGACAACAGCACCCTCACGGCGGCGGCACTAACTGAAATACAGTGGACAGATTCAACTGACACAGAAACTCCGCCAGTAACTTACATCTACCAGTCTTCGAATTCTTCAAGCACGAACCCTGACGGTTCATTTGTTACGCCTGCATATACTTCCGGTGCGCTTACAACATCTCAAATAGTGGCAGGCGGCACACCTGAAGGTGTTTACTACTGGCATGTTAAGGCATTCGATAGCGCCGCTGTTCCTAATTCGAGCCCATGGACGGATGCATGGAAAATTACGGTAGATAACAGCGCGACAACTACTTCAACATCAACTGGCGCAATTGTCGTAAACAAGATAGTTCTCGACCCGAGCGGTGCGACTACGACAGACAGCACAACATTCACATTCAAACTTGACGGAACAATAACAGCTACAGGAAGCGATACTTCTCCGGCTGTGTTCTCTGGCATGGCTTCAAGCACATACATTCTCACTGAAGATGCGCTTGCTGGGTATGATCTAGTTTCAATCACACCTTCATCTACAGTTTCAGTCGGAGAGAACTCGACTACAACAATTACCGTTGTAAACCAGCAGCAGGCCACATCAACTGCATCTACTACTGCAACAATTACTATCCACAAAGTCACGAACCCAGGCAGCCATAACACCGACTTCAGCTTCTCATTGAATCAGGGCACAACAACGGTGGCAACAACCACAGCTAATGCATCAACGGGCGACGGCAGCTTTACGAACGTGGCACCAGGTACTTACAAAATAGTAGAAGGCGATACGGCACTTTGGGCATTCACTTCTGTAAGCTGCACAGGCGGCGCACCTATCGAAGACACACCTAACCACGCAATAAACGTAATGGTAGAAGCGGGCGACAATATTACCTGCACCTTCACCAACACTGCTGAGAACGGAATAGTTCATGTAACAAAGCAGATTCTCGCTTCAGACGGTTCAACTGCGGCAACATACGACTACACACTGTTCGGAGTTCATGCAGTAGGTTTTGACGGCACCGTAGGCCAGTTCAATGGCGGCGCAACATCCACAAGTCTCATGGCCGGTTCATACACTCTTACTGAAGACGCGAATGCCGACTACGATCTCGTCTCAATTACTTCAAACACTAACGCTTCAACAACAAGTGGCGAGTTTACTGTCAGCAATGGCACGACAACTGAAATTGTCGTCGTCAACCAGCAGCATGCTTCATCTACAGGAAAAATAATCGTCCACAAGGCGGCGAACCCTTCTGACATAAATGCTAGCTTTGCTTTCAACCTTGAACATGGCACAACGTTCTTGGGCACAGGCACAACAACAGGAACTTCAACTATCGAATTCAATAACCTTCCTCACGGCACATATAAGCTCACCGAAGTTCAGGTTCCTGGATGGAACTATAACGGTGCCACATGCGTATATAACGGCGGTTCAGCGGGAAGCGAAATTCCATTCGGCAAGACAATTTACCTTAACGATAACTATGTCGTCGACTGCACATTCACCAACACATCAACAACAGGAACTATCCGAGTAGTGAAGAATGTTATCGATTCGAACAATGTTGATATTAGTGACACTCATGCATTCTCTGTAACATTGAATGGCACAAGCACAAAGAGCATTGCTGAAGGCAGCGATGCGCTTTATACCGGCCTCACAGTCAGTGAATCTCTCTACACTATCGCCGAAAATTCAGATTCTGGTTATGACCTTGTTTCTATCACAGCATCTTCAACGGTAAGCGTTGCAGCAGGTACAACTACTGTTGTAACGATTACAAACCGAAAGCATGCGGCACCTGTTGAAACTTCAGGCGGCGGCGGTGGAGGCGGCGGTTTTGGCCCAACAGGTTATGCAACTCCTCCACTTACAACGGGCGGGTCAGTTCTCGGTGCATCAACTGATACTTCAGGCGGAACTGGCACTACAGGCGGTAATAACGGAAATACAGGCAACATTGGCACGACATATTACCCAAGAGGAGCCAGCAGCTTTGACGGTTCGGGTCCGAGCGGCGGCGGAAGCACATTCTTAGCTCAAGATGACGCTAGTACGACCGACGCTACAACTACCGACCTTGTGCAGATGCCAAGCGAGGAAGAAATGAATCAGTTGGCGGCAGCCGGTGCTACAGCTTCGGGCGCAGTAATAGGCTCATGGTTCTGGTGGTTGCTTCTTATCATCATTCTTGCGATTCTTTACTATATCTATCGACGCAGCAAGCAGGCTTAAATCGAGTAGCGACTAATTAACATTCTGTTAAAAAACAAACCCCTCGTGATGAGGGGTTTGTTTTTTAATGACTTATTGTCCTTCGTTGCTATCTACTAACTTATATACTATCGCATGCGATTTGTATCGCGATCGTTGCGTTTATAGAAGTAATAGATGATAGCGAGGATGATGAGGAGCAGAAGCAACCACCAGAACCAGGTGCTTCCGGCATCGGTCGCGCCTACTGCCGCAAGCTGGTTGTCGTTCTCGTCGCTGACGGTTTCCGTTGTTTCAACGGTTGTCGTAGCTTCGGTTGCCGTCGTGTCGTCAGCAGTGTTCTGGGCAAGTTTTGTGCCCGAACTGCCGCTCGTGCTTGCTCCGCGGACTGAACCGGTAGAGCCGCTAGAACCAGTAGAGCCGGTTGTACCTGACGAACCCGATGTATCAGTGGATGCACCAAGCACGGTACCGCCCGTCGAGCCGCCGCCTACAGAGCCGCCGGAAGTGCTGCCTCCGCTTGTAGAGCTGCCTCCGCCGGTAGTGCCTCCGCCCACCGTGCCGCCGCCGCTTGAACCGCCACCGGTTACAGTACCGCTAATGGTGCCAGAGCTGGCACTGCCAGAACTTGAAGCACCGCCGAATGTTCCCGTAACTTCTGACGCGTGTGCCGCCGAAGCGAAGCAAACTGCTAGAAGTAGAAGAGAAATCTTCGACACCCTCATGATGTTCGACACTTTCGATCCCGTCATTAATTTTTTCGTGTTCATAATGGTTGAATGATTACGTTATGATTTCAGTTTCAATCTATTTATTAGATTGTCTTGACGCCATAGCTCGTAGAGTAGTTTCCGTTGACGGTTGTCGAAGGAATTTTAACTTCCACAAGTACCTGAATCTGCTTTCCGGCAAGCGCGCCGTTGAGGTCGCCTGTCATGTTCAGAGCCGGTGTTGTGTAGGCATTGGCAGCCGTAACTGTAACTGTCGCTCCGCCGTTGTCAGCCTGAGAAGATGAGATTCTCATGTTGTTTGCGGCAGGGAGAGTGCTCGAGCTAGCGCTACTGAACCAGTCAGCGAATTTCATCGAAAGATGAGTTTCGTTGGTAGGAACGGTGATGTTGAAGACATATCTCCAGCCGTTTCCGTAAGTTCCGTCAGCTGTTGCTGTTGTATCTTCAGCGGTGATGCTGTCTACATGTAGAACTCCTACTGTAGATGTTGATACTCCGCCTTCAACGTCGCCTTCAATTGTGCCTTCAGTTGTTCCGCATGTCTTGTTCCATACAATGACATACTTGTCACTTGTGAGACCAACGAATGATGGTGAAGATGTCGACTTGGTAGCCGCCATTGCTTCAGCAAATGAATTACCTGTTGTGTAGCCGTCTAAAGCAAAAGGTTTTGAAGATGAAGCCGCACATGTTTCGCCGACTACTGCACCTGTGAAGATTTCATTAGTTGCGTAATCTGCGCCAGGTGTCATGTCAATTGTTTTTGCCTGGTAAGGTGTTGGGTCGCCATTGAAACCTGAAGCGCTCAAGTTATATGTGCCTGAACCTGAACCTGTTTCAACCGAGTTGTATACAGCGTTCATGGCGAAGTCAGAGCTGCTAGCTGTTGCTGCAGTTGCCTGAGCGCCATTTATGAATTTATTTATTGTGACCTTCACTGATGTCGGAGGAGTCGTTGTTCCTACTGGAGCAACATAAGACTTGTTCCATACAATTACATACTTATCTGAAGTAATGTTTGTGAAGTTCGGTGTAGTAGTTGAAGGAGTTCCCGCAGCCGCTTCAGCGAATGAATCGCCGGTCGTGTAACCGACGAGGCTAAATGGGGTAGAAGAGCTTTCAGTTGCGCCTACAACGCTGTCCATAATTTCGTTTGTGCCGTAATCAGAACCCAGTGGAAGGTCTGAAGTTTTTGCCTGATAAGGCGTAGGGTCACCGTTGTAACCTGCCGCGCTCAAGGCGTATTGGCCTGAACCAGAGTTGCCGTTAATTGTGTATGTAGCATTCATCTGGAAGTCAGAGCTGCTTGCGGTTACCGCAGTTGCAGGTGCACCGTCAACATATTTGTTGATAGTCACTACTGCAGTTGTTGAAGCCGTTGTTGTTGCAACTTCTGGAGCTGTTGTGAAGCTTAGAATTTCACCTGAAGACCATGTTCCTTCTACATTCGACCAAGCTGCGAAGTAGTAGGTGGTGCTAGGCGTTACCGGAGGCATACCTGTCATTGATGACAGAGCCGCAGAAAAAGGCGTCGATGACGCTATAGGGCCCATGTCAGGAGTCGAATATGTTCCTGAAGGAATGGTCGGACTCGAAGTATCGAACGGAGCAAGTGATGCCCAGAACGAGTGACCGATGGCATCTGCCGGGCCGTTCGTGCCGTTAAGCGTCGCATCGGAAGTTGTTATTCCTGTTGCGGCGTTAGTTGTCGGCGAGTTCGGGGTTGTTGCCGCGAACGCCACAGACGTGGGTTCCGTAAATGCGAAACCAAATGAACCGACAACGAGCGCCATAAGCGTCGTTGCGGCAATTGATTTGCGGAATCTTGTTAAGAAGTTTTTCATAATGTGAGTTATTGTGTGTGTTTTTATTTGTTAATAATTAATTAATGTTGATAAAATAAATGAGAAATAAAAATAGCCTATTCAAGGCTATTGAATCTAAAGAGCAAAGCTTATAATTTGGTATTCGACCTTAGTAATGTTGACGTGCCGTGTATGATGCCGTTACCAGAATGTTGTGCTTGTGCTGATGCTGGCTCAGTTTTTATTCTCTGTTAATGCTGTATAGGCGTTTAGTTGCGTATTATTTGTTTTTTAGTCAATTTGTGGCATAATCAAAATATATGAATCGCAACTCCTTATGGTCGATGCTTACAGCCTGGCTCAAAAAAATGTTCGTTCCGCATGAAGGGAACAATCACCATCCTCATTTCTGGAAAGACCGCACTGTGGCGGTGTTGCTCATCATCGTTTTGCTGGCGGAACTCGCGGTTCTGTCCCAGTCGAGTTTTACTTTCAATAAAAGCACATATTTGGCCGCCGTTTTGCCGGGTGTTTTGGCATCTTTAACGAACGACCAGCGTGCGGCTAGTAACGCCTCGCCATTGGCTGAAAACAGCCTTTTGGCCGAGGCAGCGCGCCAAAAGGCTTCCGACATGGCGACCCGCGGCTACTTCGCCCACAACACACCTGAGGGCTACCTGCCGTGGTACTGGCTCACCAGGGTCGGCTATTCGTACGACCATGCCGGCGAGAATTTGGCTGTGAATTTTACCGACTCGAAAGACGTTGTTGACGCCTGGATGAACTCACCGACGCATCGCGCCAATATTGTGAAAGCGGTATATACCGAAACAGGCATCGGTATGGCCGAAGGAATGTACGAAGGCCGCCCGGCAATTTTTGTAGCGCAGTTTTTTGGCACGCCTAAGATTGCTGCGAAAGTGGCTCCAGCTGTTCCTGCTGTTACGGCAGTTTCGCCAGCTGTGGTCGCGATGGCACCTACATCAACACCAGCAACGAGGCCGGCGCCTACCACGGTTACGTCCACAACTTCAATTGCAGTAGCGACCGCAACAGTTGCAGCGGCTTCAACCACAGTTCCAAGCGTTGCCGGCGCAGAATCTGATTCACAAGTAGCAGAGCCTAGCCTTAAAGAATCTCTTTTGGCTTCGCCAAGGCACACAGGCAGCACGCTTTTGCTCATCATTCTTGCCGTCATTGTCGCCGCGTTCCTGCTTATTCTTTTCATAAACGGAAAGGTCCATCATCCGCGCATTACTTTGCTTGCGGTGGCATTCATTGTCATCATCATTGGCTTGCTTGTGTTCAATACCATTACTCTTAAAGATAAAGTGTTGGTGGGGGATGAAGGCGGTTCCACTTTTGTGGCGAATTTATCGCCGACCCCGACGGTGACATTCAGGAAATACAGCTCATTGATCCGAAAGAATATATAAAATATTTTGATTGGAAGAATGTTGGTGAGAGGATTATGGAAAAAGCGTTTGAGTTTTTTGATGAATATTCAAATTTGACTTGACAAATCTGTCTGTAGGTATAAAATACGCATGTAACTATGAAAAGGCTCCTTATGCAGATACGTCTGCATCGGGGGCCTTTTCCTTTATAATTTTTATGGAGAACTTATGATAATGCTCATCTAAAAATTCTATTTCGCAGCCTTTATTTCTAAGCAGAGTTGAGCATCTGGCCCTGCTTGGGGCAATTACTGCATTAAGTGCATCATTCTTCATTAAAAACTCTGCCAGACAGCCGAAGTCGCCGTCGCCTGTTACAAGAATACAAGTATAGAAGGATCGTGTGTAAAAGTCTGAAATTACCTTTAATACTAGCTCTGCATCGCAGTTGCCCTTGATTGTGCTGCCTACCGAAATTGTTTGCTTAAATATCAATACAAAGCCGCACCCTTGAAGATACTCATAGAATGTTGCTCTAGTCGGCACCAATCCTATAAACAAATACACGCCTGTAGGGTTGTATTTCTGTCTAAGCCAGCCTCTGAACTTAAGGTAATCAATCTTAAAGCCAGAGTCTTTTGCAGCACGATAGAGATTGTTCCCGTCGATGTATATATTAAGTGGCACGATTCAGCTACCATATCACTACCCAGTTAAAATTCTGATAAAATTTTTCTAAAGATTGCAAGATAGTATATAATTACTTCATGCAATATTTCACATACTTTAATCTTGCGCTCATCATTGTGGTGGCGGCGCTCACGGCGCTTTCGTATTATCGGGGCAAGCGGGTGCTTTTCAGCCTTATTGTAAACTTTTACCCGGCAGCGGCGCTGTACGCGGCGTTTCCGTACAAGGCATCGACGCTTTTATTTAAAGGCAATTCAGAGCAAATCTTTTATTCGCATGCAATTATATTTCTGGTATTTTTCGTATTCGCGTACTTTGCAGTAGGAAAAATTGTGCACTCCGAAGGTTCGCATAATGGCGTACCAGGCTTCATGGAAGCGCTGCTTCTTTCAGTTTCAATTGTGCTTCTTACCGTGGCGCTTTGCTTCCACATTCTGCCGGCCCGCGACATCTACGACCTCAGCGCTCAAATTGAGAATTTCTTTACACAAGACTTGGGCTACTTTGTTTCAATGATAGTGCCTATAGCGGCGATTTTCTGGATGAGGGGGAGGTATTAATTGCTCGTTTGACACCCCTAACAAACAATTATATCCTCAAATCGGACTGAAACCTCGTGTTTCAACAGCTTGTCCGGCAACCATTCGCACAAAGGAGGTGTACCATGTCATTTCTTGAAAAAGTAGTGGCGATTTTGCTGAATATGAATGAAATCAGCGGACTCAATTTTGACGATCTCATCGCCCTTGAAACAGGTGAACCCATTGGTGGAAAAGTCGAAGGGCCCATTTTGATGATCCTAATGCGCTTGCAGACGATGATTGTGCAGGAGTGCGAGAAAGGCAGCAGGCCTGAAGGCGCGGATGAATTTTTTGGGCTGGAACCTGAAGCTGACGAAAGTGGTGCTGCCACTTCAATTGCTTCGGCAAATGCCCTGAAACTGTACGATGATACCACTGCCCGAGTACTTATGCTCGAGCGCATAATAACGGAAGTCATCCGGCAGGCCATTCCTACCGAATGCGAACGTTTCGGTGCTCGCTACTGCATCGCCCCTAATGGAAGAGTCTTGTGGAGCCCGGTGTCGAGTACCTGACCTCTGGGATAAACAGGTCATCACACAAACATCAAAGCAGCATTGCGCTGCGCGAGCCACCGTACCCAGCGGTGGTTTAGCTTTTTCATGGTATAATAAGGCTACAATAAAAGCCTTTATGGAAAAGACCGTTGAACAAGGCGTAGAGCAAGAATTGCCGACATCAGGCATATTAAGCGACGTTGCAGCTATTCAGGCCGATGTGGCGGCAGGTGCGCAAATAGCTGCTCAAGCGGCCGCTGCTAAACAGTCGGCAGGGTCAAAATTTAAATATAAATTCGAATACTGGCTGTCGCGCATCGTGCAGGGGGTGTTCTGGCCGGTGTTCTATGTGGGCTATCACGCGGCGTTCAGTATGCGCATAAATGGAAAAGAGAATATTAAAAATTTGAAAGGCCCGGTTATATTCGTGGCGAATCATATTGGAGTATACGACAGCTTCATGTTCGATATGTTCGCGCCGCCGTTTTCGGCTATTTCGCCATTTCGCTTTATGGGCACAACGAAGTTTAAAATATGGTATTTGGCCATATTAAAATATACGGGCATCGTGCATTTGGTGTATGCCTTGTTTGGAGTATTCAAGGTGAATTACGGCGAAGGAGTCGAGACGGCGCTCATTCCTGCATATGAAATTATACGAAACGGCGGCACGGTGGCGATATTTCCGGAAGGAAAAGTCTGGAAATACGAAGAACGCGGCCTCGGCGCCGAAACGGGCGACAATCATCACGAAGCCATTGGCCCATTCAAATGGGGTGCGGCGGTGTTGGCCAAAAATACTGGAGCGGTGGTGGTGCCGGTATCGCTTCGAAAACATGCAAAGAACATGTTTCGCGACTACTTAACCATTACCATAGGTAAGCCATACTTTGTTGACCGCGCGGCAACGGCCGAGGTGATAGCGGGTGAGATGAGGGAGAAGGTGGTAGGGGGTTATGTGGGGAGGGGGAATTAATGCTAATATGATATGTAATGATTAGTCAGGAAGCTATACAAAAAATACTTGGAATAGAAAGTAAAGTATCTCTTTCTGCGGATGAAATGGTGAAAGAGATGGCAGTTACGTTTTTTCCAGAAAAAGGGACAGGAATAGATGAAAATGTTATTGCCTTTTCGAAAAAGCTTGAAAATAGCTTTAAGAATTTGAATATTATCATCATACCCTACGAGTCTGCACTGGAGAAGGTTCGCTTAAGGAGGAGAATAAGCCGTATTTTTCGCATTATAATTAACAATGTTAGATATGTTTTTATTCGCATATTTAGAATAAAAGGTGAGTTTTATTACATAAATTTGAGATCTCTAAGACGAGTTATTAGAAGTAAGCGTTTAAAAAGAAACATATCAGTAATTGTATTAGGTGAATTACATGAGGATAAACTGCCAATGCAATTTATCTCGAGCTTTAAATCAAACTCTGTAATCCATATATTACCTTTTCCATCAAACATAAAAAAAGAAAGCCCGTTTGAGGAACATTTTGATACGGCAATGTCGCTATTTGCGTATCATATGGCAAATATTGTTTTAGCTGTAGATGATTCAAAATGGATGGTTTACAATTTTAATGCTTCACATCCAATTTATGACTTAAATGACAATAAGTTCGAAGAGCATATTCTTAAAGCTCTTGTACCAAAAATTGTTGCACCCATTAGTCCACATAAATTTTCTGATTTTAATATATCAAAAGAGAGGTTCATGATTGGCGATCCCATCATAAGTGCCTTGGTAGTAGATCTAACGCAAGGCGCCTTACTGTTTGAAAAGACTAAGTTATTTCCTTCTGGTAAGAAGATTGATGACCTGCCGTTTCGTGATAACTTTCATAAATATATAGGTAAATTACACCTAGATAACCGCAGTGGGATGAGTTTTGGTTTTATTTCAA
Source organism: uncultured bacterium (assembly GCA_937873535.1). Classification (GTDB taxonomy): domain Bacteria; phylum Patescibacteriota; class Minisyncoccia; order Phycocordibacterales; family CAIZLB01; genus VEQN01. Next base: position 10,964 of record CALMYA010000019.1, read on the forward strand.
AACAATTACCCGTTGCTATTAGTCAGATTTTAACATTAGAGGAAACCCAAAGTAAATATGGCGCTTTCTTATCAAAAAATAAAGATTATTTTAAGGATAGTGAAGGTAACATCCATATAATGTTTGATTTACCTGAAAAAGGAACTGTATCGTTACAGGTACCAGATGTCTGGGTTTTAAGCCTTCGATCAGGTTCAGATAAAACACACTTTAAACCAGAAAAAGATTTGTTGTTACTGGGGCTTTCATCTAAAGGGGAAATGTGGATGAAATTTCCAGTAGGTACAAGAATTCATGATGATTACAAACCATCCTTTGATACCAAGGTTATTTTGGCTCATGCTGTTGGTAACGCAATAATTGCGAGCATTATAAATTACATTGATCCAAAATCTGAATTTGTTACAAAGTTAGTATCGTCGGGGATCTCTATTAGCCATTGGCATGGCTATTTTAGAGAGGATCTTGTCCCAAGTAACTACTTAATGTATGGATTTAAAAATTTACATGTTGCATGCTCATCACCTCAATCAGCCGTATACGCCTTAGGAGGGAAGCTCGACTCGTTTGAAAAGTTGCTTAAGGATAAAAAAACGTATTATGGTGACATACATGTAGAACCACATCACGGTGTAAATATCTCTTTTCCCTCATTAACAACTCTAGCAGAGTACCTTATACAAAACCCAGAAGCCTCTAAACTAGGTAACATTTATCTGAAAGAGTGATAATATAGAACAATACCACTTATGTTTGTATCGTTTAATTACTACACGATATGTTTGCTAGTTGGAGGCTTTGTTGCCTTTATTTCAGGTCTTGTAGTTTTTCTGAATGATAAATCAAAAGCAGAGAATCAGGCATGGTTTGCCCTCACTGTGAGTACTTCTGTTTGGAGCTTTGCCTATTTTTATATGACTGTCGCTCCTGATAAGGTGTCGGGTTTCCTTGCAAATTGGATACTACACGATGCTGCAATATTTATCCCTCTCTTTTATTTTCTTTTAGTGCTAATTATCACAGGGACTCTAACTAAGTACCGTTTTGCACTTGGTTTTTTTTCACTATGTGCAATTTTCTTTGTCGCAATAAATACAAGCACCATATTTGTTTCTGATGTTTCTCCGAAGATTGGTTTTAATTTTGCACCTGTCCCTGGCCCTTTCTACGTTTATTACTTTTTATTTTTCTCCCTTGTTGTTTTATCAGGGATTATTGTAGCGGCAATTGCCGCATCTAAAACCACAGATTTAGTTCAAAAAAATAGATTTAAATACACTATTTATTTTGCCTCAATTGCAGCAGTTGGAGGAGGAAGTGTATTTGCTACAACTTTTTTTCCAGAGATAAGACCTTATCCGCTTGTTCTTTTTTCTCTTTATCCCGCAGTGAGTGGTTATGCAATTTTAAGATATCAGCTTTTTGATGTTAAGATAATTACAACTGAGATTCTGACTTTTGCACTCTGGCTAACAATAATGGTTAGGATGTTGTTTGCTGAGTCTACTCGTGAGCAGTTTGCTAACGGCATATTATTTGCCTTTGCTATTGTTCTCGGTGTGTTTCTTATTCGAAGCGTAAAAAGAGAGGTTGGGCAAAGAGAGAAGATTCAAAATCTGGCGAATGACTTGTCTCTTGCTAATGATCGTTTACGTGAACTTGATCAACAAAAGTCAGAGTTCGTATCATTAGCGTCACATCAGTTGCGCGGGCCACTTACGGCAGTAAAAGGCTATACTTCGATGCTCTTAGATGGTGACTTTGGCGCGATTACTGCTGAGGTTAAAGATGCTCTCGAAAAGATTTTTGAATCGGTGCAAGATCTTACCGTGGTTGTCGGTGACTATCTGGATGTTTCCCGTATTGAACAAGGCAGAATGCAGTATGACTTTACCAATTTTAATTTACGCGACCTTGTAGCCACTGTTGTAACTGAACTTAAGCCGAATATTGCTCGGGCCAAACTTAATATGGAGTTTAATTATGACTCGAAAGGTTCGTATCAGATTAATGCAGATCAGGGTAAAATCAAGCAAGTCATAGGTAATCTTATTGATAATGCTATCAAATATACCCCCCAAGGAGGGTTACATGTTTGGTTGTCGCATCCCGATGCTATTTCTGATGGTCAAAATACGCATATAGGTCAGGATATCTCAAATACAAGCTCTGTTTCTGTCAGTAATAAAGTCTTGCTTTCAATATCTGATACAGGTGTGGGGATTCACCCCGATGTCTTGCCGCGCCTTTTTGAGAAGTTTACCCGTGCACCTGATGCTTCAAAAACAAACATTATGGGTACTGGTCTTGGTCTATATGTTGCTAAGAAGATAATGGAAGCACACCATGCCCGTATTTGGGCTGAATCACCGGGGCCGGGGAAAGGGTCAACTTTCTTTATAGAATTTGATGAGCTGAATGCGGGAAGTCCAGTAGCAACCAATACTTCTGTTGTAAATTAAGTAAATAGTCAGTTTCTATTACAACATATCTTCATAAAGAATTTATCTAAATTTCATGTCGTCTATTTTAGTATAAGTAGTATGGATATAATCAATTTGGTTCTCGATATAGTCATTCTTATAAACCTCATGTTAGTGGTCCTATCTTCTCTGGGGC
>CALMYA010000020.1 GCA_937873535.1 uncultured bacterium
GTATGGTCGTATTTTTTCATAAAATTTTTTAAACCGGAACTACATTGAATCCTTTTTACCGTGCATCATAGTAGCCTTACCTACCTCGCTAAATGTATCATTAGGATAGACCTCTTTCAAAATTCGAGCAAGCTGAAGTATTTGTCCTGAAAAATACGCCTTAGTAAAAAGCTTGAAAACGTCTAAAGTGTCCCTCCAGCCATACGTATCTTTCTTTGCATTGTATACAGTATGTATGATCTTTTCCAGTCTATGTATTTCTGCGTCATAAGCAGCGTTTTTACTGATACCTGTAATTTCGAAATCAGGATTATCATCTCCAACAGTTAGATTAGTTTCAGCGTCTCTGACTAAAATATTCTTACCTGGTTCAACCTTCTTCTTCTCTTGATAAACTTTTCTTAATTCATTCATAATCGCCTCCTTGTCGCTTTCAATATGAGATATATTATCTAAAAAGCGTGCAATAAAACCTCGAGCCAACATTTCAGTAACAGCCTCATTATATTCAGCAAAATAATCATGCAGCAAAGGTAACTCTTCAGTATCCATACCTTTATTAACATCCTTATAAAATACAAGCCCAGATCGCCGCATTATACTTCGTCTTTTTGTTTTATTATCACCATCTTTATACGCGCTATTTTTCAACACAACCATCGATTCAAAGGCGTGCTGATGCACCAACTCGTGAGTCAAGACTTTTGCAAAACCTATATTACCTAAACTTTCTATTACATCTCCATTAAAATATATACTCTGGCTAGATGTTGAATGTTTGGCGTGGGTCTTTTTTTCTCGCATCCTTGCTTCGTCAGTAAAATGTGAAAGATCGTATGCATTTATTCTTCCTGTATTTGTCCTAACAGGAACATCCAAACCAAATTCCTTTAAAAAAGCTGGTACAAGCTCAACAACTTCATCACGTATATCTTTTTGCTCAGCCGTCATTTCAACTATATTTTCAGCTGTTGACGGTGTTGCATGAAGTTCCTCAAAGGATTTGTATACTTTTTCCGTAGACGGGTAGTCTCCTTCTCGATTTAAACCGACAACCCTATTAAGACTCGAACCGAGCATTCCATCCTTTAACTCGGGTCTTACCAAATTTTGGTCTACTGGTGAATCCTCCGGCAATTGAGAGAAAACTTCATTCATTATTTCAAAATATACTTCCTGTTCAAGTAGTACGTCAAATAGCCGAGACCAATAACGAGGAAGCCAATAACGACGAGAGTAACGGCCCAGCCGATGCTGTCAGCAAAATATTTTGACGACATGTGAATGATGTAGCAGCCGAGAGCGAAGGCACTTAATATGAGGCCGGCTGTCGTGCGCAGGTTGATGCTGACAATAATTCCGCCGAGCACTAGAAATGCATAGAGCAGATCCCAAATTCCTACGAGAAAGAGCGCCGGAAAGAGCACAAATATAAAAGCGGCAGCGTTGTACATCGAAGAAACCTTTCGGAGTTCAATGCTGAAATTTTGCTTGAGCATCTGCTTCAGCCATGAGCTGTATGCCAGAAAACCGAAACCTAAAATCATACTTGTGTATACCGCAATGTCGCGGAGAATTTCAGCACCGAAGCCGCTGCCTTTTACCATCCATGCAATAGTGGAGTAATAGGCCCACGAAAATGCCATTCCTGAAATAATATGAAGAATATTAAAGCGCGTAACAAACAAAGCCACGGCATATATGACGAAGATGATGACGGCAATGCCCACTTGGTTCGTTACACTAAAAGGGTTCATGGCACCGAGCGAATCGAGCAAGGTATACGCGGCGATAGGAGAAACTACAGCTGAAAGCAGCATGAACACCTGCGCCATGGCGTTTTGTATTTTCTTCTTGTTTAGAACAATGGCAGCGATGTACGTGACCAAAGAAAAACCGATGGTCACGAGCAGGCGTCCAGCCGTGCCGAGTTCTCGCCAATTGTCACTTATAAGAACTATGATTCCGATGAGCGCGATGATGCCGCCAAGAGCGTAGAGCACCCTGCTGACGAGTGAATTTCTGTTTGCTGCCGCAGGCGATGCTGAACCCGCTGCCGCACCGAGGTTCTCCGAAGACGCCGCACCTCGCAAATCGGCATCTGTTATTACTCCCCTCTGCATTCCTTCTCGCACTGCCGCCAGTATTTGTTCTCTGTTCATATTCTTTATAATTTATTTATAATTATTTATTAATCCAGGAAATAAAACCGAAATTTCCGCCGCCGTACATTTCAAATTGCGGCACCGAAAGCTTTACCCGTCGGTCTTTTTTCATAGCGTACAGCTCGTAGCCGTTGCCCCCTCCGAAGAGGTCGAATAGCCCCGAGCTCTGATAGCCGCCCTGCACCGTGTAACCGTCGGGTGAAATGATGCCGTCTACAAGAGTAAACTTAGCAGCCTCCTCGTACGGCAGAAGCCTGGTTGAATCGGCGGCCGATTCATATATATAGAGCTCAGGGGCGTCTTTCTTCACCACCCTGCTATAACCGGCGCAATAAGCGGCAGGGTCGAGAGGCGCAACGACAGGCATAGGTTTATAAACATTATTGCCGTAATAATTCATGTCTTTCGGCAATGTGAATGAAACTGAATCGCCGGCTTTCGCGAAATCTTTCTTAATTAAACGGCCGCCATCTATTTCATAATAGCTTTTATACACGAGGCATTCGCTGCCGTTATACGAATATGAATACGGCCAGTTTGTTTGGGTGTAAATAAAATTATATTGCGGCCTGCCGATTGAGTTCGGAATGTATACGAAAGCCGCTACCGCTAAAATAAGCAATACAGGTAAAGCAATGGCGATAATGACGGGAAGATTCTCTTTTTTCATAGATAGTTATTATATCACACTAAAAACAGCGGTTGTTTTGCTAGATTTGACAAATACCAATACAGATGTACAGTACTGTCACTCTCATGGGATTCCAACCCCGTGTATGGTTCGCCAAGCGCGACCATCAATCAGCAACGCTGGAGGGCGTAAATTATGTATACCTTTGAGGCTGAATGAGAGTGTCTCGCATCATGACGGTGCGAGACTTCTTTTTTATTTATATTCTAAACTCTATGAGACTACCATCTTCCATTTTTGCCGAAACATGGTAGCCTTAAGTCATTCGTAGATGAAATTGGCCAGCCATCTACTTCTCCGTAAGGAGTGACACGAATGGGCTACCACAGAAATTAGGAGCGGATTAGTAAGCGGCGAGCGAACTTCCACCAAAACTCCAAAATTTCTGTGGTTTTTTCTTGCCTAAATCTTAAACTCAATCACATCCCCATCTTTAACCACATACTCTTTCCCTTCTGTTCGAACCATTCCCTTTTCGCGCGCTGCGGCGTATGAGCCGACGGCCAAGAGGTCGGCTGCTGCCACTACTTCGGCGCGAATAAATTTTTCTTTAAAATCGGTGTGAATTGCGGTTCCGGCAATTGGTGCTGTTGAACCTTTTTCAATCGTCCATGCGCGAGTTTCTACTTCGCCAGTAGTAAAATATGTTTCCAAATTCAAAAGGTCGTAGCCAGTGCGTATTAAATTATTGATGCCGTCATCGTCTGGCTTTGTTGCGCCCGATGAATCTTTAAACAATTCTTGTCTGAACATTTCTTTTTCTTCACCTTCAAGGTCTTTGAGGTCGTGCTCAACTTTTGCGTCAACAACTACCCATTTAGCTTTTTTCGACTGCAAATATGCAATGAGCTTTTTGTATCTGTCGTCTCCTAGCGTACCATCACTGCCAGTCATTTCATCTAAATTTTTGCCGCCTGCTTTTTTATTGAGCACATACATAATTGGCTTCATGGTAAGAAGCGCCAAGCCTTTCATGGCAACAGCTTCCTCTTCGGTAAACGGGGCCGTTTGCGCCAACTCGCCCGCTGCCAATACTTTGGCAATTTTTTCGAGCGCCGCTTTTTCGGCAATGGCCGGCTTGTCGCCGCGCTTCGCGTCACGTTCAACAGTACCCAAGCGCTTCGTAACCGTTTGCTCATCTGCCAAAATAAGTTCAAGGTTTATAACTTCAATGTCGCTCACTGGGTCAATTTTTCCGTCAACATGAATAATGTTCTGATCTTCAAAAATACGCACTACTTCGGCAATGGCATTTACCTCACGAATATGAGAAAGAAATTGGTTACCGAGCCCTTCGCCTTCAGACGCACCTTTTACCAAGCCAGCAATATCTACAAATTCGACAGCGGCAGGAATAAGTTTTTGTGAACCAGAAAGGGTAGAGAGTTTAGCGATGCGCTCGTCTGGCACAGCTACCACACCCACTGAAGGGTCGATGGTACAAAACGGGTAATTTTCAGCCGGCACGCTTTTTTTAGTAAGCGCGTTAAAAAGTGTTGATTTGCCGACGTTCGGGAGACCGACGATGCCGATTGTAACTTTTGTCATAATTATTTTTTTCTGTTTCTCATACGAATTTCTCTTTCTTTCCTATATGCGTCAAAAATACTCTCTGCTATAAGCTTCTTCAGCGGCTCATAATCGCCATGTAAATCTATCTGACATAGCGCCTGTAAATAATCTGCTTTATTCTCTCCTTCATATTTAACTCTGCTTGGAGGCACCCCAAAGCGGCTTAATATAAGATTTGTCATCAGGCGCGCCATCCTTCCGTTACCCTCACAGAAAGGATGGATATAAGAAATCTGGTGTTGCACCCACGCAGCAAGATCAATAACCATACTAAACCACATGCGTCTTTGGGTAATTGTCTGTTTTTTTGGATAACGGGGAATCTTTGCCAGACGGCTATCAAGTTCCGCCCAAAATGGGTACATCTTTTGTTTTACCAATCTTCCTGGTACAGGTTCGTGACATTTTAATTTTTTTATATCTTCTCCTTCAACTCTAAACCTGCCTGCGACTGTTGGAATCGCATTTTCAAAAATAATTTTATGGATGCGTAAAATAACTTCCAAGGATATTTTCTCGTTACTTTCTCCAATCTTCCTTGAAAGGGCAATTCCCCGCCAAAGCCCTTGTGCTTCCATATCTTCAAGCTCTGTCCTGTTTAATGGGAGCTTAAATTTAGCCATGGATTGCCTTCTCTAGCCTTTTTTCAGTAAGGTTTGACCCCTCTATTTTGCTTGAATAATACAGATGATCAATTGCGCGAGAATTATCGAGTTTAGCCTTTTGAACAGAGGTTAATTGAGGCAGCTTTTTTAGCTCTATTTCTACCTCAACAAGGCTGGAAATGGTTGAATTATATGAGTTTTTAATTATTTTAGTATTTTTCATATGAATATGTACTACAATTGATATCATACCATAGTAAGACGTGCAAGATTACTTAATCTGTCCATATTTTGGATGCTGTGATATATCAATCGTAAAACACCCTCTCGATCTGTTGCTTAATTTTCTCTCCTTTACAATGAGACAGAACGCCCAGATACGACTGCACCGACTGTTCAAGGAAATCGCTACCAACCGCGCCTTCATCATTCAATAATTTCAATTTCTCAAGCTTTCTGAAAATTCTTATTTTTGTTTTTGTACGCAGCACTCGTCGGTGAGGTAAAATTACATACCCCAGAAAATCAATTCCCTGCTTTATCTTACGAAAAATAATCTTGTGCGGATGGAGGTCGAGAAGAAGTTCTTCACGGCAAAACTTTTCTATTTCCTTTACGCAGTACTGCACATATTCTTCCGATTGAGACACAATCACAAAATCATCACAGTAGCGCACGTAACATTCTACCTTAAGTTCGCGTTTAATGTATTGGTCTAACTGATTCATATATATATTGGCAAAAAGCTGGCTCGTGACATTTCCGAGCGGCAAACCTTTGCCGGGCGTAGTTGAAAAGGATTTTACAATTTCACATATAAGAACAAGAAGATTTTGGTCTTTTATCTTCTTATCTATCAACTTAAGAAGAACGGCATGGTCTATAGAGTCAAAAAACTTTCTAATGTCGCATTTAACAACATATCCGGATACTTTGTAATTTTTGCTAACCTTTCGCATATACTTTTCCAAAGAAGCAACCCCCACGTGCGTACCTTTTCGATCACGAGATGAATACGAATGGAATATAAATGAAGGATCAAAAACCTGATACAATACTCTGTACACAGCCTGGTACAAAACCCTGTCACGTACTGTAGCTTTGTGAATCTTTCTCAATTTGGGGTCATGTACGAAAAACATTTCGTACGGGTTGGGCTTCCAGCTGAAAGATGCAAGCTCATGATGCAGTTTAAAAAGATTGTCTTCAAGATTAAGTTCAAACCTGGCCGTATCATTTTTAGACCGCTTGCCCTTGCTGAATTCTTTCCATGCAGAAAGTAAATTCTCAACGCAAATTACACCATAAAAAGAACAACTATGTTGCCCCCCCCGCCAGTACTATAACCACTGCCAAAGACACCCTGCCGATTATTCATGCAATAAGGATACTGCATAAAGACATTTATTGCACAAGCGGCAAGTTTTCAAAACGGGATAAGCTTGGCATACACGCCACGGTAGAAGCATTTTGTGTAGAAATACTATCTCTGGCAATAGAAGCTTCTTTTAAGCCTAAATACGCGAAAAAAGATTCATTGGATGCACTACGCCTAAAAACAGAAATCTTAAAACATCTTATTCGGACAGAAAATGAGCTTGAAATTATACATGATAAAACATATTTGCGGTTCTCTGAACAGATTGTTGAAATATCTAAAATGACGAACGGCTGGATTAACTTCGTGACAGAAAAAACACGACAATAATAACGCAAAAAGAGCCCTCATATTGAAAGCTCCTGCGAGATATTTCCTCACGAGCCCCGCCATTGGAGTTCCTGTTGTCAGGGTTGTTCCAGTTGAACTTGACCTTCGAGTTCCAATTGCCGTTCGCGACGTTGCCGTCGGGGAGACCTACCGTGTTAGCGCCTTATTTCGTCCGTATCACCAGAAATCGGGAATCAATACTGACTTACGATTTCCTGAGTTATCACGTGGTATATCGTGCATAGTATAAAACAAGGCACGCAATTTCTTATTTTGGCAAATTGTTATTTCACCTTCGGCAGTGCCGATAGTAAAATCAATTTAAGAGCCATGTGAAATTATATATGAGAAATGTGCATTATAAAAATATAAATAGCGGAGGTCATTTCGACCTCCGCTATGCCACAATGTGGACTTTAGTATTGTTCTGAACTTAACCCCGCTCCAGACGAACCGAAGGGAACAAGGGTCAAGGTTTGAGGGGA
>CALMYA010000021.1 GCA_937873535.1 uncultured bacterium
TGCTGTGGCCGAAAATAAACATGTTGCCAGAGCCTATGGTGCCCGAACCTGGGTAGCGCACAGGGCCCTTGGTGAGTTCGTAATCGAGCTTGGCCGTGCTTGTGCTTGTAGGGTTATTTATTACGGTGTTAACGCCTATTGAAGGAATGAGTAGACGGGTCGGCAATATACCGTATCCGTTTGTTTGGCCGGTAGAAGCTTTCCCTCCCTGCTGACTAATAGTAGTCGGCGCCGCTCCTCCATTTGTTTTTGCCTGAGTTGGAAATTCTGAAAATGCTGTGCCTTGCGTGCCGCTAATTGTTTCGCCGGTTGCACCGTTAAGCTGCGTTCCTTCAACATTTTGCGCGCCCAGCAGTTCGTCAATTTTTTGACTACCCGATTCAATAAATGAATTACCTTCCGAATTTTCTTTGAGTTCGCTCGGTAGAAGGCCGAGCCCAGACAAAACAATTGTTGTGCCGAGAAAAATAAGAATAAACCAGCCCCAAAAAGGAACTTCGCCCTTTTTTACGAGGCCATGGAGGCTGTTTTCGATATATCTTTCTAATTTGCTTATCATATATTTGGAATGGCCTGCAACATTGCACCTTAGGACGCGCATTATTGTCGCCTGTTACCGCCTCATTATACGCCATGGCCAGATATTTGACAATACACTATTCCGCTGATATAATGATTACGTTATGAAAACATTCCTACGAATCCTCATTATTTGCGCCATTATTTTGATATTGGTATTTTTGAGCATCGGCATCGTGCGCGTGGTGCCTAGGGCTCTGTCTTCCCTCGCTTCGGCGACCGTTTCTCTCGGTTCTGTCTTCGGCGGTTCATCTCACGCCACAACCACAACAACCGTAACTTCTGCAACAAGCACAAACACAGGTTTCATTACGACTACAAACGCAACCAGTACTGCTACCTCTACCGGCGTTTCAACTGGTTACAATAATTATGTTCCGGCTGCTGGTCCTAACCCGCTTTCTGGTTCAACATATACATCTACAAATACTTCAACGAACACAGGTACATATTCAACAGCCTGCACAACTGGCGGATACCCAGACATTGCAGTCACCATTCTTTCCCGCGGTATCATAACTTCATACGGCCAGTTTATTGAAACTAATTCATTCACTACAAGCGATACGGTTTCCGTAAAGTTCAAAGTTGAGAACCGCGGCAATTGCCCAACAGGCGCATGGAGCATAAATGTTCAGATGCCCGCGCAAAGCGCTGCCGATCAGACACGTACAATTAACGGTGGCTCTTACCTTCCTGCAGGTTCTGCAGTGACAGGCCAGGCCAACTTCACATCTCCTCGTTCAGGCAGTTCATCTGTGGTTATTACCGCAACTGACACCTCAGGAAGAGACGCGAATAACGCAAACAACACTGCAAGCTCGGCGCTCGTAGTTACAGGTACCGGCACTACTAACCCGGGCACCGGCACAATCGGCGGTTACCCTGTTTCAGGCGACGGCCGACCCGACCTTACTGTTCGCGTCGTTTCAGTCGGAACTCTCGACTACAATAATAATTTCGTTCCTGTCAGCAACCAGAACTTCCGCACAGGTTCACGCGTTGCTGTAAAGTTTCAGGTCATAAACCAGGGGCTTTCTGCTTCAGGCGCTTGGACATTCAAAGCTGAAGTCAACGACATGTACCAGCCTCGCGTCTATCAGAACCCCCAGACAGAAAGCTCAATTGCTTCAGGCGGTTCGGCAACATACACCGTCGCTTTCGACAACCTCGGTATAGGTTCACACACCATGAGCCTCTACGCTGACAGCTACGACCAGGTAAATGAATACAATGAAGGAAACAACACTCTTGGAGTGAACTTCTATATCAACTACTAATAAACAAAAACACCCCGCATGTTCGACGGCTAGGCCGAACATGCGGGGTGTTTTTGTTTTGTATTTAAATATCAATATTCGCCATCTTTGCGTTAGTTTGAATAAATGTTTTTCGTGAAGGCACGTCGTTACCCATGAGCACTTCTATTATTTTATCGGCTTCGGTAGCATCTTCTATTGTTACCTGCTTCAATACACGCTTGGTTATATCCATAGTAGTTTCGCCGAGTTCATCTGCGTTCATTTCACCAAGACCTTTATATCGCTGCACGTGAATTTTAGAAGCGCGGAGGGCGTCTTTCTTTTCTTTTAATTTGTTTTTAGCTCTTTCTGTTTCTTCACTATCGCCAAGTTCGGCTTCTTCGGCTCCATCGTCGGCAGAATCTTCGTAGTCTATTTGAATTTCGTCGGCATTAATACCCTCGCTTTTAAGGTACGCGACTTTGTCTTCATCGTTATAAAAATAATGGAGATCTTTACCCTTCTTCACTTTATAAAGCGGCGGCTGGGCAATGTATATAAAACCACCATCGATAAGAGGCCGGAAGTAGCGGTAAAGCAGTGTGAGAATAAGCGTACGGATGTGCGCGCCGTCAACATCAGCATCGGTGGCGATGATGACTTTGTGATAGCGGAGTTTTGAAATATCGAAAGTGTCGCCTATGGCCGTACCGAGTGCTACAACAAGATTACGAATTTGTTCGGATGCAAGCATTTTGTCGAGTCGCGCTCGCTCGATGTTCAAAATTTTACCTCGAAGCGGCAATACGGCCTGAGTGCGTCTGTCGCGTCCCATTTTAGCTGTACCTCCGGCAGAGTCTCCTTCCACAATAAAGAGTTCGCTTTCTTCGGCACGTTTGCTTTGGCAATCAGCCAATTTGCCCGGCAAGGTCATTCCTTCGAGAGCGCCTTTTCGAAGGATGGAATCTTTGGCTGCTTTAGCCGCCTTTCGAGCCCTCAGGGCCAATAAGCCCTTACTGATGATGGCCTTGGCGTCGTCTGGGTTCTCTTCCATGAAGGCTGAGAATGCCTCGCTGAATACTCCTGAGGTAGCGCTTTGAGCTTCTACGGAACCGAGCTTAGATTTTGTTTGACCTTCGAACTGAATTTCTGGAAGCTTAACTGAAACAACAGCTACCAAACCTTCGAGCACATCTTCGCCGGTAAGATTGTCTTCTGAATCTTTTATGATGCCGTTCTTTTTTGCGTACTGGTTTATTGTTCGTGTTAGTGCAGTTTTGAAACCAGCAACATGCGTACCACCTTCAGAGTTATATGTATTGTTTGCAAAGGCAACAATTTTTGTATTAATGTCGTCTACATACTGAAGCGCGAGTTCTACACCCACTGTTTTGTTACGCGCGTGCAGAGCTTCTGTTTTTGCAGCTTCGGCCGCAGCTACTTTTTCTTCAGCTGTCATTTTACCGCCGTCGACACCAGTATTATTACCGTTTTTGCCGCTTGTGTTACTACCTACTATGTATTCTTTTTCTGTATAGAAAATATTTTTGTGAACTGCCTTTTGCGTTCGGTTATAAAATGCCACAAGTGAACGAAGGCCTCCTTCGAAATAAAAGGTCATTGAAGGTACATCGAGCTTTTCGTCTTTTAGGAAAAATGCGCTTTCGAGAATGGTGCGCATAGCCTTGGTGTCGTAAGCTCGTGCATCAATAACATTTACCTCAAGGCCTTTTACAAGATAAGCCTGCTGACGCAAGTGGTTCACAACTTTGTTCCAATCGAATGAAATACCTTCTTTAAAAATTTCTATATCGGGTTTGAACAATACAATTGTACCGTGCTCTTTCGAGCTGCCAATTTTTTTCACCTTTGCTTCTACCTTACCTTGGCGGTACTCTTGCATGTGAATGCCGCCGTCTTGGTGAACCAAAACCTTAGTATGTTCAGAAAGTGCGTTTACAACAGACGCACCTACACCGTGAAGACCTCCAGAAACTTTATAAGCCTCGTTGTCGAACTTACCGCCGGCGTGAAGAACCGTCATAATTGTTTCAAGCGCAGAAACTTTTGTTTTAGGATGGATGCCGACAGGAATACCATTACCGTTGTCGACGACGCGAACTGCATCGCCCGGAAGAAGTGTAACTTCAATATGGCTGCAACGGCCGGCCATGGCTTCGTCTCGCGAGTTGTCGAAAATTTCCCAAATTAAATGATGAAGACCTTCGGGCCCCGTGGTACCGATATACATACCCGGGCGCTTTCGAACCGGTTCGAGGCCTTCAAGTACGGTGATGGATGAAGCGTCGTATGCTTTGCCCGCTTTAGCGGTTTTTTTAGCCTCGTTTTTAGCCATAAGAATATGACGAAAGTATAGCAAAATAAGGCTATTTTAGCTATTGACCCTGTGTATAGTTATGTGTTTTTAGAGATAAAGTACCCTCAAAATATCCTTATTATTAGGCGTAATTCAGAACCCTAAAAACTAGGCTAAAAAGTCTAGAACTTTTTTCATCTCAGAGCTCTTACTTCCCTTCAAAAGTACAATGTCGCCTGTTTTATACATATTTTTGATCATATCAGCACACTCCTGCTGATTTTTTACATGAAAAATTTTAAGTGAAGCTGTCGTGTCGGCATCAAAATTTATATCTACAAAAATTATCGCCTCAGCGCCTGTTCTTTCTGCATTTTTAACAATGCGCCCATAACCTTCTTTTAAAAAGTCTCCCTGCTCCATTAGCTTACCCAAAGCAATTATTTTTCTCCTTTCAGGGTAAATTTCTGCCATCGCATCTATTGCAGCGCATACTGAATCTGGATTGGCGTTGTATGTATCGTCAATAATATTAAAATTGCCGATTTTCTTGAATGTAAATCTGCCATCTTCACCTTTTGCATTTGCCAGTGCGTCAACAATTTCATCGTCACTGATGCCAAACTCATAACCTACAGCCGCAGCAAGCAAGGCGTCTGTTATTAGATGCTCTGCCATAAGATTACCAGCCTGCATACCTGCCTTTTTTATTTTATTGGCTAAAGCGGCGTATGGCTCGGCTGTTCGTGACATTCTTATAACCCTAGCTTTTGTCATTTCAGCCAAGGTGCCGGCAAATTCATCTTCGGCAGGTAGCACCAAAAAGCCACCGGCGGCCGCTTCTGGTAAAGCTTTACCCAATTCCCCTTTCTCTTTTGCTATAGCCTCTTTAGAACCGAAGTTTTCAATATGAGCCACTCCAATATTTGTAATGACGCCACATGTCGGGCCGCAAATGTCTGCCAGCATTTTTATTTCTCCGGAATTATTGGTGCCTATTTCAAGCACGGCCATTTCATCATCTGACTTTATTGAAAGAATTGAAAGCGGCAAACCAATATGATTATTAAAACTTGCCTTGGTATATGCCACCTTATATTTCTTAAGAAGAACAGTGGCAATAAAATTCTTTGTGGTAGTTTTACCATTGCTGCCTGTAACCGCAACAATAGGAAAGCTTGCACCAAGTTTTTGACGATATGCCTTTGCCGCGTCTTGCATAGCTTTGAGCGTATCAGGTACGAAAATTTGAGGAATGGAAATGCCTACTTCGGGCTTCTGAACCAAAGCTGCCAAAGCTCCTTTTTTCTCGGCTTCTTTCAAAAATTGATGGCCGTCGGAGGTGTCGCCTTTAAGCGCAATAAATAAGGCTCCCGGCATAATAGTGCGGGTATCAAATGAAAATGAAGTAAACAAAATTTCGGCGTCAACAATTTCGGCGTCGGCGACGCTTGTGCTTTTGCCAGCTTCATCCAGCTTTCCCCCCGTCCATATGCATATATCAGACAAAGAAATCATAAAATAATTCTTTATAAATTCTTAAATAATTATAGCAGTGTCGCCTCAATACAAATGAACATCGGTATTTCTTTTCGGGCGGCGTCTTCAGCCTTGGCACGTGGCCCTGGCACGCTCTTCTTATGAGAAATCCATTCTTCAAGACGGGTAATAGCGAAGCCGCGCTTCGAAAGCCATTTCACGAATACTTGCAGTGGCCTATGGTACGAATAGGTGAACTGCTTTTGTTTTGTAGCTGCGCCAGGATGCATATCTATTTTGATAACCCCCTCGCTCAAATACTGATATACGACGCGACCTTGTTTGTTGCTTTCAAAATGCCAGTCGCTTGCCTGCGGTACACGAAATGCCGGGTGATTCAACACAATAAGGAACTTACCGCCTTTTTTAAGCACTCGGGCTGCTTCGCCGAACATGGCATCAAGTTCTTTTATATTCTGAGCGGCCAAAACGCATACCACTTTATTCGCCGAGCCCTTTTCGAGCGCAGAAAGATTATCGGCCGGAGAAACAATAAAACGACCTTTGAGTTTTTTCTCGGCAAATCTTTTTTTGGCTTTTTCTATGAGTTCAGGAGAAATATCTACGCCAACAATGTCGGCCTTCTTCGCGGCAATTTCTTCACTAAAAAAGCCTTGACCGCAAGCCACATCAATAATGCGGTCGCCCGCTTTCGCGTCGAGCATGCGCATTAGATTAGGTAAAATAACAGCGCGCTGATATGAATCGGCACTGCCTTCGCCCTGAAGGTATTCGTCATACCAGTCGGCGACATTTCCCCAAGAGGTATCGTTCTTCATGTAATTCTTCCCCGCTATTATTTAGTTACAGCCTTCTTCACTTTCTTTACCATGCTAGTTGCAGACTTCTTTGTGGTATTTCCAGCAGTTGAAAGTTCTTTCTTGATGTTATTCCAGTGGCTTTTGAGTTCTTTCGAAACATCAGCAAGCTCATCTGTCTTTATGCTTTTTATACTCTTGTACTTTTTCATGACTGTATCAACTACATTCTGGTACATGTCTTCATCTACCTCTTTGAATTTTTCTAGCTTTTCAAGTACTTCGCCTTTAGCCTTAAGGGCCCATCCTTTAAACTTTCGAATTTGTTTCTTGGCGTCTTTATTGTGATAAACGTAATAGCTTCCTGCTGCAGCGGCAACAAGTGCGCCTAAAAATGCCAATTTTGAACCTGTACCTGAATTTTGTTTTGATGCCATATATGTGCTTGTTTAAATTTAGTATAAATACTGATAATACCGAGTCAGTGTAACATATAGAGACGAATTTCTCCCCTTCTCGTTACGGATCGTTACCAACACGTGCCGGCTTACTCTTCTTTCTTTTCTTGTTTCCTTTCGGAAGCCCTTTTTGCCCTTTTAGCCGCCTGCCGGATGATAGTTCCTCCCATAAAGAGCTTCCTGACAAGGCCGCCGAAGCCCTTCATACCTTCGCTGTCTTCGCGAATCTTATTTCTGAATGCCGAGATGTCTTCAGCGACGTTCTCGCTTTCCTTTCGGACCGTTTCAGTAATTGAGAAAATGCTCCGTGCTATCTTAATAATATAATATATAAG
>CALMYA010000022.1 GCA_937873535.1 uncultured bacterium
GTGGTTGAAATAAAGAACACGGCCGACCACATCATGTATTCTGCAGAAAAGGCCATAAAGGATAACAAAGACAAAGTGCCCGCGGAAGTTGTAACTGGTGTTGAAGCCAAAATTGCCGCGGTTAAAACTGCCAAAGAAGGCACCGACATGGATGCGCTCAAGAAAGCTACAGAAGAGCTTTCAGCCGAAATGTCTAAGATAGGCGAAGCAATGTCTAAGGCGCAGCCAGCTGCGGATGCGGCAGGGGCAAATGGTGGTGCTACAGGTTCAGCGGGCGAAAGCAAGAGCGAAGATGGAAATGTTCGCGACGCTGAAACGAAGGAGCCGGAAAAGCCTGAGGACACAAAATAATTCATGAATGAAACCCCGTTTGAACGTATCATAGCGAAGACAGATGATGAAAAAAATGAAGCACACTCTGAACTTCAGAAGTTTTACGATGTGTCCGATAACAAGCTTGAGGAGTTTGAGGTTGAAAAGACACCTGAGGAAATTGAGGTTATAAATCTTGCACAGGAAACGGCTGATAATATTGTCAGGCGGTATGATGGTAAAGTTCGGTCAGTACCCATAGAACGTATCCACATTCTTCCGGTTGGAGGTGTTTCTAAGGCACTTGGCGGAAATATAGAAGGAGGTGTCTTACGAACATTACACGATCGGATAGGTGTTGACAGGCGAACTTCAAAGATTCAACTTGCAAGTGTAATTGTTCATGAGCTTCTTCATTTGAAATCACCAAAAGCTGCTCAAACAGGAGAAAAACATGACGATGTGAGGCCGTACCGCAGCGGGCTAACAATGTTTGATCGAAAATATGTCGAGGGATCGGATATGGATGAGGTTGAGTACTTTGGTGAACTCGAAGAAGCTGTGGTGGCAGAATGTGCCAAGCTGGCGACTGAGGAACTCAGAATGAAGCTGCTCAATCAAGAGGAAATTGCCGCTCACGAAAAATTTTTAGGGTGGATTGTTGCCTTTATGAGGCGCCATAGAAAAACAGAAGATGAAATTAATCTATTCATTGACGAACTAAAAGATGCGGGTATCACCAGGGAAGATGTTGAAAAGATTGATGCATTGCCCAAAGATGAAGAATATAAACAGGCTTATGCAGCAGGCACTTTTAGCAGACGACACAAAGATGGTGATGCTGAGGGGGCTGAGAGATATCATGAAAGGAAAAAAATGTACGACATGCTCGATAAGCTTGTGGCGGATTCTAACGGAAAAATAAAAGACAGGGATGAAGCCTTTACGCTATTTGCCAGAGCTAACTTTACCGGTAATTATCTGCCACTCGCGAGGGTAGTTGAGGAAACTTTAGGAAAGGGGTCCTTTAGGAAGATGGCGTCGGAGTTTGCAGAAATACATAAGCCAAAAAATTAAATGTCAAAAGACTACTACAAATCACTTAACGTCGAAAAAGGCGCGTCGAAAGACGAAATAAAAAAGGCGTTTCGGAAATTGGCGCACGAGCATCACCCCGACAAGACGGGCGGCAACGACACTAAGTTCAAGGAAATAAACGAAGCATATTCGGTTCTTTCTGACGACTCGAAGCGTGCGCAATACGACCAGTTCGGCAGTGCCGGCCCTGGCGGCTTCGGCGGCCAAGGAGGAGGTCAGGGCGGTTACGGAGCCAGCGGCTTTGAAGGCTTCGATTTCAGCGGTTTTCAAGGGGGTTTCGGCGGCTTCGGCGGGCAGGGCGGGCAAAGTGTCGAGTTCGACCTTGGCGACCTCTTTGGCAGCGTTTTTGGCGGTTCTAGGGGCGGTGGAGGGCGCGGTGGCAGACGAGGCACGCCGAAAGGTCATGATATTCAGGTAGACCTAGAAATTTCCTTCAAGGAATCGATATTCGGTGTAGATAAAGAGTTCAGTCTGCATCGAACTGCCACGTGCGAGCGCTGCAAAGGAAATAGGGCAGAACCGGGTACGCCGCTTGAGACTTGTAAGACTTGCGAAGGTCAAGGCCAGGTTATCGAGACCCGCCGAAGCATGTTCGGAGCCTTCCAGTCGGCACGGGTATGCGATGTATGCGCTGGCACAGGCAAAATCCCCAAGGAAAAGTGCAAAGAATGCAAAGGAAAGGGCGTTTTGGGCAAAAAAGACAACCTTACCGTGGTTATTCCGGCCGGCATACAGGCGGGTGAGTCGCTTCGGGTGGTAGGCAAGGGCGAGGCGCTTGCCGGCGGCACTTCTGGCGACCTTTTTATTCGTGTTCATGTTCGCCGCCCGGAAGGCGCGCAGGCAGGCAATAGCAACAGAAATGAAGGTGCGATGCAGCGCGACGGCCACAATTTAATAATGGAAAAAGAAATAAAACTTTCGGAAGCGTTGCTCGGTGCTGATATACAAATTGAAACACTTGATGGCGCGCTTACGGTTTCAATTCCTCAAGGCATCACACATGGCGAAATTTTGCGCGTAAGAAACAAAGGTGTGCCGCATGGCGCTGGTTCAGAAAGTGTTAACACTTCAACTGCGCATGGAACTAAGCGCGGAGACTTGCTCATACGAATAAAAGTTTTAATTCCTAAAAAACTTTCGAAAGAAAC
>CALMYA010000023.1 GCA_937873535.1 uncultured bacterium
ATTGGTGTAGAGCCAGAAGGGGCGCCGTCGATGTCGGAAGCGTTGAAGTGCGGCAAGGTAGTGACCCTAGAGAATGTAGATAAATTTATTGATGGAGCTGCGGTGAAAACTGTCGGGCATCTTACCTTTGAAGCTAGCCAGCCACATATAGACGCAATGCTACTTATTCCTGAAGGAAAAGTTTGCGAAGAAATGGTGTCGCTTTACCAAAGCGACGGAATTATTGCCGAACCTGCTGGCGCATTGTCGGTGGCCGGGCTTGATGAAATTAAAGATAAAATAAAAGGTAAAACCGTGGTGTGCGTGGTGAGTGGTGGAAACAACGACATATCACGCTACCCTGAAATAATGGAACGAAGCCTCATTTACAAAGGCCTCAAGCATTATTTTCTTGTAGAGTTTTCTCAGCGACCCGGCGCTTTGCGCGAATATTTAGACGGCGTGCTCGGCAAAAATGACGACATAACATTGTTCGAATACATAAAGAAAAGTAATAAAGAGAGAGGGCCAGCATTGGTCGGCATAGAACTTTCGTACAAAAAAGACCTTGAGCCGCTGCTTACGCGAATGAATACCAGCGGCCTTAAATATGAAGTGCTAGATAAGAGTAGCCCGATATACCGATTTTTGGTTTAAGTAAAACGCACAAATAACATGAACTACTGGCTCATAAAATCTGAACCCGACTGCTATTCTATCGACGACCTGAAACGCGACGGCGTCGAACCGTGGTCGGGTGTGCGGAACTTTCAGGCCAGAAACCATATGCGCGACGGCATGAAGGTCGGCGATCTGGCGCTCTTTCATCATTCAAGCTCGAAACCAACCGGCGTGTACGGCATCGCGAAAGTTGCGAGCAAGCCGTATAAAGATAAAACGGCCCTCGACCCGAAGGACGAACATTATGAGCCGAAGTCTGAATGGGTTTGCGTCGACATGAAATTCGTCAAAAAACTGCCGCGCCCCGTTTCGCTCGAAGAAATGAAGCGCGACCCGAAGCTCAAAGGAATTCTCGTGGCGCGCCGAGGTCAAAGGCTTTCAATTATGCCCGTAAGCGAAAAGCATTTTAAGAGGGTGGTGGAAATGGGCTCAAAAATGGGTGGAAAAAAGATGAGCGCAAAAGCAGGTTCGAAGGCGTGAAAAAATGAATTTTATTTTGATATACTAAACATCGATGAGACACATACTTCCTACAGCTGAAGACATTCACCCTATTGCCCAGGTTGTTAACATTCAAGAAGAAAAGAAAATTGAAAAAGAGGCGCAGGCATTGGTTGAACTTCACGATTTCATTAAAAGCCACCCAGATAGCCCAGTAAAAGAAATTGCAAGGTTTATGCCGCCAGTCGACGCTAGGGCCGTAAGCAAAGCAATTCAAATGCTTGCTATACGCGACCAACATATTACTCAAGAAGAAAAAGACAAGACGAAAGCCGAGGCCGAGTCTATAGAAGTTAGTCCGCTTGTTGGAAGGTGGGGGTTAAAAAGTAAATAAACAATGTTTGAAACTAAAATAATAATTGCAATTTTCGCCTCAATTCTTGCTTTCGTCGGCAACATTTCGTATTTAAAAGATATTTTTAAAGGAAGGGTAAAGCCTCACCCCTACACTTGGTTTATTTGGTCTATAGTTTCTATGACAACATTTTTTGGTGGTTTGGCCGAAGGCGCCGGTATTGGGGCATTGCCTACGGGAATTGCCGAAGGTTTTACAATTATTATTTTTCTCTTCTCTTTAAAATTTCTTTTTCACGGCCATAAGGGTAGCGCCGGGCACATAAAGCACATTCAAAAAACTGATCATTATTTTCTTGCCGTTGCATTGCTAGGTCTCATCCCGTGGGCACTTACCAAAGATCCAACTATTTCTGTTGTTATTGTGGTAACCATAGACGTAATAGCATTCATTCCTACATTGCGTAAAACATGGTTGCAACCTGAAACTGAAGAGCCCACTTTATACAGCATGAATGTCGGCAGACACATACTTACACTATTTTCGCTTGGCTCATATAATATTGCCACCACAATTCATTCAATTGCCATGATATGCACGAATTCTCTTATAGTGGCTTTTCTATTGAAAAAAAAGCGTAGCAATTAACTTTGGGTTCTTTGGTATACTAGATTTATGAAAAAACTCTGGTTCAAAAGAAAAACATACGGCTGGGGCTGGACGCCTTGTACATGGGAAGGCTGGCTCTCGATATTTGTGTATGTGGTGCTAATAACTATGTTTGCACTCAATATTAATGAGAATATGCCGGCTCGAGAAGGTATCCCTACATTTATATTGCCTGTAGTAGTTCTTACCTTAGCCCTAATTTACCTTGCATATAAAAAGGGTGAAAAGCCGCGCTGGCAGTGGGGGAAAGACGACAGCGAAAAATAGGGTATAATACTTCCTGCATACCATTCAGGCATTACTACTTAAAAACCCCTGAATTTAAGCATATAAATACAAAACATATGAAAAACGCTATTACAATATTGGTGGTCGTGGTAATACTGGCAGTGCTGGGTTACGGTATATATGCTCTAAATACAGGAACGGGAAGCCCGGCTGAAAATGCTACTTCAACGGCAAATGGCCAGCCAGATAACAGCTTGCCCGATGCGGCTAAAGGAGCACCAACAACAGGAACCTCTACATCAAATACTTCTGCAAACGCAGAGCCGAGCGAAATGGTTATAGGCAAGTCGGTTGAAGGTCGCGACATTGTTGCCTACAACTTTGGTACAGGCGATACACAAGTTCTATTTATAGGAGGTATTCATGGCGGGTACTCATGGGTTGCAGCCGATGTTGCATTTAAGGCTATCGATTATTTCAAGGAAAACCCGAGTGTCATTCCGGCTAATGTAAAAGTGACGGTAATTCCCAACTTAAACCCCGACGGACTCTTTGATGCAGTTAATAAAGAAGGTCGTTTTGTAAAAGCTGATGTAACAACATCACAAACAGCGCTTGTTGCCAGCCGATTCAACGCAAACAAAGTAGACCTAAGCCGTAACTTCGATTGTAATTGGAAAGCAACGGGCACATGGCAAACAAAAGCAGTAAGTGGTGGTACCGCGGCATTTTCTGAGCCAGAAAGTTTGGCTATCAAAAATTATGTAGAAGCGCATAACATAAGCGCGGCAGTTGTTTGGTACAGTTCAGCGGGCGGAGTATACGCTTCAAGTTGCGGCAGTGGTATCCTTCCTGAAACAAAAACTATTACAGACATTTACGCCAATGCATCTGGCTACACCGCGCATCAAACATTCGATGCATACACTACAACTGGTGATATTGTGAACTGGCTTGCAAAGGCTAATGTGCCTGCAATTAGCGTTCTTTTAAAGACTCACACGAGCGCCGACTGGTCTGAAAACAAAAAGGGTATAGACGCGCTTCTTTCTCACTACGCTAAATAAAACGCAACACAAACGAAGGCGAATCAAGTCAAATAAATAATGCGACCTACTACTAAAAGTAATGGATGGATTAAATGGGTCGTTGGGGCGATTGTTATTATGGTTGTTGCCGCTGTAAGTGTGTATGCATTTTTAAGCTTAAGCTCGCAAAAAGAAGTAAAGCCCGAGCCAGTTGTAGAAAGGCCTAAGGTGGTTGAAACTGTGGGCGCAGTAAAAACAGTTATTGGCACATCGGTAGAAGGCAGAAAGATTGAAGCGTATGCATACGGGAAAGGCGAAACACACATAGCTTTTGTAGGCGGCATTCATGGCGGCTACGAATGGAATAGTGTTGTATTGGCATACGAATTTCTTAGCTACCTCGATGCGCATCCTGAAGTTATTCCAAAAAACTTAACTATAACAGTGGTGCCTTCGGCTAACCCCGATGGCTTGTATAGCGTGGTTAAAAAAGAAGGCCGCGTTGCTGCCGCCGACTTCGCCAAAATTTCTTCTGACGCTACAATTCCTGGCCGATTCAATGCTAACAAAGTAGACTTGAACCGTAACTTCGATTGCAAATGGCAGCCGAAAAGTACCTGGAAGAGTAAAACTGTAAGCGCCGGCACTGCGGCGTTTTCAGAACCAGAGTCGGTTGCTATTCGAAGTTTCGTTAGCGCATTTAAACCAGTAGCAGTTGTGTTTTGGCATAGCCAAGGTGGCAATGTGTATGCATCTCGATGCGAAGACGGCACCCTTCCTGAAACTTTGGCCATTATGAAAACCTATGCACGCGCTTCGGGTTACAATGCCGTTGAAACATTCTCGGCATATGCCACAACCGGTGACGCCGACGCTTGGCTCGCATCCATTAATATTCCTGCAATTACAGTTGAACTTACGACGCATACAACAATAGAATGGGAAAAGAATTTGGCGGGGTTTAAGGCGGTTTTGGGGTATTATACTAGGTAAATGCAAAATTACTTTTATGAGCAGCAACAATATAATTCCAGAATTTGGTACCAAAAGAGAAAACGAAGAGCGGCGTGATGGCGGCTGTGGTATTGTTTTTGACCCAAAAACTCAACTATATGCTGTAGGTAAACAGCATGAAAACGGTTCATTTAGGTTATTTTCTGGCGGTGTAAGTGATGATGAGGATATTAAAGTGGAAATACTGAGAGAAGTAACAGAAGAAAGCGGCCTTTATGATTTTTTATATGTAGAAAAAATTGGTGAGGCTTTAACCCATTATTATAATACATTGAGAAAAGTAAATCGCGTTGCGCTTGCAACTTGTTTTCTAGTGGTATTGAACAGCTCAAGCCTCAAACCTGTTGAACTTGAAGAACATGAAAAATTTTCTTTGGTGTGGGCGACAGCCGAAGAAATTCTGAACGATTGGAAGGCTCGCAATGAGAATAAAGATAACGACCACTGGATTCATTTTATGGAGAAAGCTGTGATTAAAATACATGAGTTGGGATATGATACATTAAAAGCCTTATGACACCGACAATGAAAGTAATAATCTTCGACATGGACGGCGTTATATTCGACACAGTTGCGACGTCGCAGCAGTATCTTATGCAGCAATTTCCAAGTGCGACGGCTGAAATGCAAAAAGAGCTTCTGACCGGAAATTTTCACGAAGAGCTTCAAAAATTCAAGGCAACGAATGCTCCAAAAGCTGAAACAGAAGAAGAAATTGAAGCCCGAAAAGCGGCGTATTCGCTCAAAAAACTTGGAGCCAAAATGTACGATGGAATGCATGACCTTCTGCATGAGTTACACGAGAAGGGGTATATTTTGGTTTTAAATACATCGGCTTTGCCGCGTAACACTGTGCCATTGCTCGAAAAAGCAGATATTGCACGCATATTTGATTTCGTTGCCGCTTCAGATGTTTCAAAAAGTAAAGTAGACAAATTTAAGATTATCGAAGAAAAATACGACGTTAGCAAAGACCAACTTTTGTTTGTAACCGATACATTGGGGGATATTCGAGAGGCTGATACTGCGGGCATTCCAACCGTGGCCGTAACATGGGGAGCGCATGACCACTCGTTCTTTGGTAGGGAACCGCATGCGAATCTGAAGGGTATAGTTGATTCGGTCGAGGAGTTAAGGGAGTTTATTTACGAAAATGTAGCCATTTAGTTTATACTTATATATATGAACAAAGATATCCTCGAATACCTCAACACCCAGCGCATCTCTGTTCTTGCCGTTGAAATGCCCGACGGTTCGCCGCACGCCGCGACGGTGCACTTTGCTCATACAAGTGAGCCCTTTCTTTTATTTTTGAAACAGATAGCGAATACCGCAAAAGCCAGGCGCTGCTCGGCGGCAATAAAAGCCGCGCGTCGCTTGTGGTCGGTTTTCATGAAGAGAACCCCAAGACCCTTCAGCTCGACGGCGAGGTAAGTCTTATTAAAAAAGACGACATGCAGAGCGCCGCTTTAATAGAGCTGTACCTGAACAAGTTTCCCGAGAAAAAAGAAAAGGCCAAAGGCCCGAACGTTATTTTCTTTACTTTTACTCCGACGTGGTGGAGATTTACAGATTTCACAAGGCCGGAAGGGAAGCTTATTTTGTTGTCGAATGGGAAGTAACTAGTTTTGTCAGCCTTGCCAATTAAATTTCTAATGTTATTCTATGCGCAGAAAGCAGGGCACAACAACCCTTACAACAGCATATGAACCCACCAGAAGTGACCACCGCCAATTCAGTACAACCAGCTAGCTCAATACCCGAAGAAGCTCTCCCATCAACACGCCTTAATCTCGTCGACACTTTTGCAGACCCAGGGGTATTCCCTAAAGTCCTCGTAAAAATAGGCTATACCCTCGTTTTTCTCGACTTAGCGAGCGTAGTGGACCTGAGCTGCAACGGTCAGCATTTGCCCGTCGCCATTTACGGCTGGTACCTTGACGAGGACCTTAACCTCCTCAAGTCAGATCCAAACGCTCCAGACTTTTTTCCGGATGCATCGGAAAAGCCTCATACAGGAGAACGCCTTCTGTTTGTCATGAGTATTGGAGCAAGCTCTTCCAAAAGTTACAGCCTACATGGGCTAAGGGCTTCTGGTGTTGCGTACAACAATAGTCACCAGGTTACAGGTTTCGGCCCGTACGCCGTCAGCAACCGTTTTATTGTCTGGAAGATGTCGGACCGGCATAAGCATGCCATCGCGAAATCTAACCGCAGTGACAGCGACAGCAGTACCAGTACCAGTGACAGCGACAACAAATAGCAAGATGCGACCACGACCCGCATTTTGTCAGACGAGCCCCAGCGATAATTTCAATGGGGCTTTCGTACTTTTAGGGTCATAACGTATAATCAGAAGTGCGAACTAATTCTCGAACAAAACATGAAAACCACCCCCATCCAACAGCTCAAAAAACGCCTTCTTGAAATTTCGCATTTGGCTTCTGTGAGCCAACTTTTAGGATGGGATCAGGAAGTGAATATGCCGTCGAAGGCGGCCGATTCGCGCGCGGCTTCAGGTGCTGAGCTGAGTGGCATTCTTCATGCTCGCGTTTTGGCGCTTGATGAAGGCGGCTTGCTCAGCAAGCTTAAAAAGGCGGCTGACGCCGGAAAGATAAAAGGCGCCGACGCAGTCATTATTTTTGAAACATGGAGGAGCTTTGACCGCGAACGCAAACTTCCTGAACAATTTGTGCGAGAAATGAGCGAAACGTGTTCGAAGGCACAAAATGTTTGGATAACGGCAAGAAAGAACAGCGATTTCAAAATGTTCTTGCCATGGCTCGCGAAGGTTGTTGAGCTTAAAAAGAGGGAAGCGAAATATGTTGGATACAAAGATTCGCCCTACGATGCCCTTATTGACCAATACGAACCGGGTATGACAGCCACCGAAGCCGGTAAAATTTTAAATGATTTAAAAGAATTTCTCGTGCCATTTTTGGCTGACATTACGAAGGCTAAGAAGAAAAACTCCGCGCTTAATAAAAACGGTAAGAATAGCCAGCTCGCGTTGCTGACCAAGTTAGACAAAAATATTCTCAAAGGTAAATTCGACATAGAAAAGCAAAAAAGTTTCAACAAATTAATTCTCAAGAAAATTGGTTTCGATTTTGAAGCTGGCAGGCTCGATGTGGCGACGCATCCGTTTGCCGTTGGTCTGCATCCTTACGATGTGCGCATAACCAGCAGGTACTCTGAAACTGACGTTATGTATTCTGTCGGCTCAACTATTCACGAAGCAGGCCATGGCCTGTACGAGCAAGGCCTTCCTGCCGAGCATTTCGGTACGCCTCTTTGCGAGTCGGTGTCTCTTGGTATTCACGAGTCGCAGTCGCGGCTGTGGGAGAACTTAATAGGAAAGAGCTTGCCGTTTTGGAAACACACGTACCCGCTGCTCCAAAAAGAATTTCCTGTTCCATTTAAAAATGTTTCTTTAGAAGATTTTTATCGTGTCATTAATAGTGTTGGCCATTCGCTTATTCGCACTGAATCTGATGAAGTCACCTACAATTTGCACATTATTCTTCGATTCGAAATTGAAAAGGCAATGATAGAGGGCACGCTTGAATTGAAAGATTTGCCGAAAATATGGAACGCAAAAATGAAAAAATATTTTGGAATAGATGTACCAAATGACGCGCAAGGCGTTCTTCAGGATGTGCACTGGTCTATGGGCGGCATCGGCTACTTTCCAACATACACATTCGGCAACCTATATTCTGCGCAAATTTTTGCCGAGATGAAGCGCGATATGAGCGGGCTAGAGAAACTTATGGCAAAAGGCGAATTTACAAGCATTCGCGAATGGCTCAGAAAGCATATTCATACAACAGGCAAAACTCATACAGCAGAAGCTTTGGTCAAGAAAGTGACAGGCGAGCCTTTGAACAGCAGATATTTTGTTGAGTATTTGAAGGGGAAGTATTCGAAGTTATACAAGATGTGACGTATCTGTTTGTATCTCTTTTCCGTCGTGATACAATTTACTCATATCAAGTAATTTAAATAAATATATGAAAGGAGTACAACAAGGAAAGGAAAAGAAGAAGCCATCAACAAAGCCAAAGAAGCGACGATAGTTTTCGTTCGGTTACATAATATATGAGCCTCAAACAATTTTTTATCGGAAGGGCTATCGGTTTTATCGTGGTGCTACTTGTAGTTATCGCGTTTTTTGCCGTTACTAATTATATGTACCCGGCAAACTCTGCAAATTTACCGAACTTACAGAACCTGCCAAACTTGCCTGGGTCGCCTGAACTGAGCGGCCCGCCAAATTACACCCCCTATAGAACTACTCTTACAGGAACGCAGGTATGCCTTCCTCATAAAAATACTTCAGGCCCTCAAACACTTGAATGCGCTATTGGTATGAAGGCCGACAGCGGCGAATATTACGCTCTCGATTTTAATTTGATGTCACAGACGCCACCGAACATTCCAAGCGGTGCTAGGTTTACCGCTTCTGGCGTTATCACTCCTGTAGAGAATTTAAGCTCTGACCATTGGCAGAAATATAATATGAAGGGAATATTTTCTGTTACTGATGCGGTTGTAGTAGAGCCTGTACCGACTGTGCCTGCACCCAAAGAATCTGCTACAGGTAAGTGTTACATGGGTGGCTGTTCGAGCCAGCTTTGCACTGGCCAACCAGATGCAATGTCGACATGCGAATATCGCGAAGAATATGCCTGCTATAAAACAGCAACTTGCGAGAGGCAGGCAACAGGTAAGTGCGGCTGGACGGAAACTGCCGAGCTAAATGCGTGTTTGTCGGGGCGGTAAATTTTAAACCGAGCGCTATAATCCTTTAAAAACCTCCTCAACCTCAAGCCCCAAAGCCCAGGCCGAAAAGCCGAGCAGTTTGTTTTTCTTTATAAGCGCAACTTTTTGTGAAATGCTCTTTTGGTTTTCGTACCATAATATTATGCTTTGCTTGTGGTCTTTGTATGTAAGATACGGCATTTGTTGCGCAGTGCTGTAATGCGCTGTTGTCTTAAATTCTTTCTTAATCTTTTTAAGGCTATCGCCGCCGCCCACAGAGAGGCGCTCGCCAGTGGCACTGTCCCATTTCCAATAATAGAAAGGAATGCCAAGCGATATTTTTTCTTTAGGAATATGCAAAAGGCTGTAAGCAATTACTTTTTGGAGCCATGAGTACTCGGCAACCGGGCCTTCTGAAAACGGGTCGTCGTACGACATAATACTTATGAAGTCGGAATTGGCCGCCAAGGCAGAATAATCGTAAACGCCAATAAGCGGCTGCCATAAATTGTTCGGATAGTCGCTCGCTGTATCTGATATTTTTGCAATAACCGCGACGCTCAATGTTAAGTTATTTTGTTTAAATGCTACATATGTTTTTGCCACGAACGCCGAGAACTTGTCTTTGTATGATGCGTCCATTTGCTCAAAGTCTATTTGCCAGCCCGAGTAGCCGTTCTTTTTTGCTTCAGTAACAAGGGCGATAATTGCCGTGTCTTGTTTAACCGCGTCATCAAGTAAAGCTTTTGCGGTTCTTTCACTGAAGTTGCCGTTTGTGACAAGTGGCATTACTTTTATTTTGCGCTCAATGGCAAATTTGAGAATGTCCGGATTAATCATTCCTGAAAGAGCGCCGGTGTCGTCTAGCTTGTAGGTTTGCGGAGCAAAAATATCTACCAACGATGCATGCATCAAAAATGATTGATTAGCCTTGGCGCCGTTCTGATAATAAAAGAGGCGAGTGTAGGAAGGTTTTGCTGCGGAGGCTGGTGCCGAGGCTGTTGCAGCACTGGCATTAGCAGGAAAAGTAAGTAATATGGAAAAAATAGCTAAAATTGCTATTCCTGAGAGTCGATATAGAAGTTGAGAAGTGTAAGGGGGAAGTACCATGTAGGTATCATACCACTTAGGCTTGAAACCTGTGAGGGCTGTGAGGTATAATTTATAAGACGTGCATGAAGCATAATTAATACATAAACATATGAAAAAAGACAAACTATTATTTTGGATACCAACAACTATTATCTTTTTATTCGAAGGCGTGCTTGTTGCTCTTACCTCACAAAGCGAGATGAGCATAGACGGCATTACGCATTTGGGCTACCCAATATACTTTGTAGGCATGCTTGCCTTCGCTAAAGTGCTCGGGTCTTTCGCACTCATTATTCCTAAAGTGCCTAAAGGTATTAAAGAATGGGCATATGCAGGCTTTGCTTTCGACTTTATCGCAGCTTTCTTAAGTATTTGGATAGTAGACGGCTTCGGAGTGAACCTTATCTTGCCTATTGTGTTTATTGTCCTTCTCGCTGTTTCCTACAGGGCATATCACAGGTTGAATCCGTAATCTCGTTCTGGTGGTTGTAATCAGCTCAAGAGCCTTACGTCCTAAGTAGTATGAAAACTTCACATATTATTGCCATTATCGTTATCGTAGTTCTCGCGGGCGCTTTTGTTGTTAAAAGCATGCAGTCATCTGTTCCTGCAGGCCCAGGTGGAATAACTTCTATTGAAGGATGTTATGTGGCAAACCTCGCTCAAGATGTTTACACACTAGAAATTCAGTCTGAAGACAACGGCACATTTACCGGCACGCTCGACTTCGATAATTTCGAAAAAGACAGTTCGCATGGTGCATATACAGGCACATATCGTAACGGCGTATTGCTCGGTAATTACTCATTTGCTTCTGAGGGAACAAGCTCAGTTATGCAAGTAGCCTTCAAGAAAACAGAAGAGGGTTTCATGCGCGGTTTTGGCCCAGTTAATACTGAAGGAAATGCCTCTACATTCGACGACGTTAATCAGCTAACATATCAGGCTCCAGTATTCGAATACGTATCTTGTAGGTAGTCTTGCTATCGAACAAATGTTCGATTAAAATGAAGGGATGAAGAAAACCCCGAACGACCAGGGCTACAAGAAAAGTAATAAGAACAGTAAGAGCTCAGCAAATCACACAGAAAAGGTGCTGGGCTTTTATCGTGCAAATAGGCGAATGCCGTCTATTTCTGAAATAATGAAAGTGTGCGGCTTCGCTTCAAGAAGCTCGGCATTTTATGTTGTGAATAAAATGGCGAGCGAAGGCATTATCGAAAAAGATTCAGCCGGCAAAATTATTCCTACCTCAAAAATGCATGAGCTGAAAGTGCTCGGCAATATCCGTGCTGGTTTTGCCTCGCCGGCCGAAGATGAACTCGCCGACACCATAACCGTAGGCGAATATTTGATACGCCACAAAGAGTCGAGCTACCTGCTCGGGGTCGAAGGCAATTCCATGGTCGGCGCCGGCATTAACAGCGGCGACATGGTTATTTTTGAAAGAGGCAAAAGCGCGAAAGAGGGCGACATTGTGGTGGCCCTTACCGAAGACGGCTACACTTTAAAATATTTAAGAAAAAAGAACGGAAGAGCGTACCTTGAAGCGGCCAATTCCGAATATGCAAATATTTACCCGAAAGAGGGCGAAGTTATTGGCGTAGTGACAGCGTCTTTTCGAACATATAAATAATACCTGAACTTTTTATGAAATCCTCCGACACAAACCGCATAAAATTTCCACGCGCCATTCTGCACTTCGACGGCGATTCTTTTTTTGCATCGGTTGAGCAGGTTATGAATTATGAACTAAAAGGTAAGGTTGTTATTACCGGCGGCGAGCGTGGCGCCATTACTTCCGTTAGTATTGAAGGCAAGCGACTGGGCATTAACCGTGGTGTCAGCCTGCAGCAGGCGCGAATTTTATGCCCAAGCCTCGTGGTGGTTTCTGGTGACTACACTTCGTATTCAATATTTGCCCGGCGCATGTATTCTATTGTTCGCGAGTTTGCTTTTATTGTAGAAGAATACAGCATCGACGAATGCTTTGCCGACATAACTGGCTTAGACGAGCGTTACGGTATGTCATACGAAGAAATTGCTTTAATGATAAAAGCCAAACTTGAACTTTCGCTAGGTGTTACCTTTGGTGTGGGGCTTGGGCCTAATAAAGTAATAGCAAAGGCCGCATCAAAACATAGAAAGCCGGCGGGTTTTACTTCAATAGGAATAGGCGAGATACACGAATTTTTAAAAGATATGCCCGTAGGAAAGTTGTGGGGAATTGGTGTTGCCACGTCGCATGACATGAATAGGCTCGGCATAACTACCGCGCTCGACTTGGCTCTAAAACCTGCAGGCTGGTTTACAGACAATAAAATTGCCAAGCCGTACCGTGAAATGTGGAGCGAACTTAACGGAGAATATGTGAAGCATTTGCATGCAGTGCCGGAAGAAAAAGTAGGTTCAATTATAAAGTCGCGCACGTTTCGGCCCCCATCTAGCGATAGCGAATTTGTTTTTTCGCAGCTCTCTTCAAATATAGAAAGCGCATGTATTCAAATTCGCCGGCATAGCATGAAGGCCCGCCACGTGCGTTTTTATTTGAAGACGCAAAAATTTACATATAGAAGCATAGACCTTAGCCTCAGCGTGCCACTTTCAGACCCTGCTGAATTAGTAAAAATTGCTCGTGAGCATTTTAGTGAATTATTCGCGCCGAAAAGGCTCAGAAATTTGGGCGTGCACAATGGGTCGGGTACAGTGAATAAACCGCCTACATTATTTCGCGCAACTGGCGTAGCGCTTTCGGGAATCATTCCTGAAGAAAAAACCGCTCACGACCTATTCGGCGAATCTGAAAGAATAGAAAAATATTCACCGATATTTTCAGTGGTCGACAGCTTGAGCCACAAGTACGGCAAGCACACACTTTTTTTGGGTTCGAGCATGAAGGCGTTTGATGCATATAAAATGAAAGAGCTGAGAAAAAAAACTGCTGGAAAGGGAAAGGGCGCTAAAAGGGGTTTTCGCGAAGAGCTCACATTTAAAGGCGACAGGCGGAAGAAGACGCTCGATATACCGTATTTGGGTAAGGTTCGGTAAAAGTAGGATGCGGTAAATTGTTCGAAAACTTTGCTATAATTCCATCCATATATGGCCAATGTCATACTCGTAAATGAAAAAGATGAAGTCATTGGCGTGAAGCCGCGGAACGACCTTACTGAGGGCGATATTATTCGGGTGTCGGCACTTATTGTGTTGAATTCAAATGGCGAGATGTTAATTGCTAGAAGGGCACTAAGTAAGTTACATAACCCTGGTAAGTGGAGCCTTGCAGTAGCCGGTACTGTTGAAGAAGGCGAAACATACATGTCAAACATAATTAAAGAGGCAAAAGAGGAAATTAGTTTAGTTATTACCGAAAGTGATATTGCTGAGGAGGTCCACGACTTTACAGGTGCAACACATAAGTATTTTTACATAAAGTATTCAACTT
Source organism: uncultured bacterium (assembly GCA_937873535.1). Lineage (GTDB taxonomy): Bacteria > Patescibacteriota > Minisyncoccia > Phycocordibacterales > CAIZLB01 > VEQN01. The sequence continues at coordinate 13,694 of CALMYA010000023.1, forward strand.
TATCTGACAAACCTATTTCAGAGTTTACTATTCAAAAAGAAGAGGTTGAAGAAATTAGGTGGATATCTCTTGCAGATGTCATGGGGTGGTACGAAAGATCTCCACAAGACTTCACTACAGACTTTAAGGGTACACTTGAAATATTTAAATTAAAGATTCAACAAAAATCTAAAACAAATGAAAAGTAAATTCAATAAGGCAGCAATTAAATTGGCACTTCTAGTTATATTGGGTCTTTTTATTTTTACACCAAGCCAGAGTTCATCTCAGACAATTGAAGAGGCACTCGCATCCGCTGAGCATATCTTAAATTTTAGAAGCGATATAGTTATTAATAACGACTCTTCAATGCTTGTTAAAGAGAGTATTAAGGTTGTTGCATTAAATCAAGAAATTAAACATGGCATTTATCGGGACTTTCCGACAATGTATAAAGATGCAAAAGGAAATAATTATAATGTTACCTTCGATGTTGTAAGTGTTTTAAAAGATGGTTCACCAGAAGAATTTCGTATTGAAAATAAAAGTAATGGAAAGAGGGTTTACATAGGCAATAAAAATGTATATGTTCCAATGGGAATTCATACATATGAATTGACATATAAAACCACTCGCCAAATAGGATTCTTTAAAGATTATGATGAATTGTATTGGAATGTTACAGGTAACGGATGGATCTTTAATATAGATAGTGCAGAAGCCCACATTAAATTACCTAAAGATATTAGCAATTTAGACATATCAAAATTTGCTTATACAGGTGAAACTGGGTCAAAAGATCAAAATTATAAAGCAGATATAAGTGATAATATTGTAAATTTTTACACAACATCGGCATTAAATGCCAAAGAGGGTCTTACTGTCGCCGTAGGGTTTCCAAAAGGTGTTTTAATCGAGCCAACTGAATCGCAAAAGCTAAGTAACCTACTTTTTGATAATTTTATGGCCAGTATTGCGTTACTAATTTTAATATTTGTTTGTTTATATTATATACGTACATGGAACAGGGTAGGAGTAGATCCAAAGCCTAGAACAATTATTGCACAGTATGAAGCGTCAAGGAGCTTGTCTCCTGCGAGCATGGGCTACATTAGCAAAATGGGCTTTAGTAACAAACAAATGGTCGCATCTATAATTAACATGGCAGTTAAAGGCTATCTTAAAATAGATGAGTTGCGTGTAAATTACAGACTTACCAAAACAGATAAAAATAATGAGGGTTTAAGTGAAGAAGAAAAAGTTATAGCTGGTTTGATGTTCAAAGAAAAAGATATATTTGAAATAAAGAAAGAAAATTATACAGACATTATTGAACTTCATTCTGAAATGAAGAAAAATATAAGTGATAGATTTAAGGAAGATTACTTTGTAAAAAATTGGAGCTATCTTGCTGTAGGTATGTTTATTTCTGTAATAGGTATATTTTTTGAGGTATTTAACGAGCAATTTATAGAGCCTGTCGTTCTTATATTTATAGTTATCTGGGTTATCTTGTGGACACCTGGCATATACACCATGTTTAGTAAGGGGGTAATAGAAAGCTGGAAAAGAAATAAGATACAGTCTATATTTTCAGCTATATTTGCATGTGCCTTTGTTGCTGTAGAATTGTTTGTTCTTTACATCTTATCGTCACAAACATCATTAATTTTTATAGGATATTTACTAGTCTCAGTAAGTCTTAATGTTATTTTTGCGATACTTCTTCCAAGACGCACAGTAATGGGTAGGCTTATTCAAGATGAAATAGAAGGTTTTAAGTTGTTTTTGTCTGTTACAGAAAAAGATAGAATGAATTTTCATAATCCACCTGAAAAAACACCTGAATTATTTGAAAAGTTTTTGCCGTATGCACTTGTTCTGGGTGTAGAAAATAAGTGGGCAGAGCAATTTGAAGATGTCTTCAATAAACTTGGTCCAAATGGATATCATCCAAATTGGTATCACGGTAGTGCGCTTAATGCTGGTTCTTTGAGCGGCCTATCTTCAGGTATTTCTAAGGGTATGCTCGGTAGTATTGCTTCATCATCGGTTGCACCAGGTTCAGCTTCTGGTTCAGGCGGAGGAGGCTTTAGCGGAGGTGGAGGAGGAGGGGGAGGCGGCGGTGGGTGGTAATATTTGAACAAGGTGAATTACTTGTCGAACGCACTCATTTTAAAATACAAAACAAAAATACCGAGTACCACATTGGCACTCGGTATTTTTGTAAAAAATAGATATTGTAATTAGTGAAGTCTAGGTCTCAGTAGCAGGGTCTGTTTATAGTGCCTTTGGTGCAAAACCTGGGCCACCCATACCATTCATACCACCGTGACCTTTACCTCCGGGGCCTCCGCGGCCAGGGCCGCCAACAAACATTCCGAAGCCTTCAGGAATTTTGTTGTCTGTAGCCCACTGCTTAAGTGAGGTCATATATGCCTTCATAGCTGCCTGTACATCGGCTTCGCTCTTGCCTTTAAGGCTGTCGTGAAAAGCCTTAGTTTCAGCTTGTTTTGCCGTTATAAGGGCAACCTGGGCCTGCGTAAGCTTGCCATCTGTTACTGCCTGGTTAAGACGGGTTGTGGCTTGTGCCTCGTGCGCAGTTTCCATTTTGGCCCGTTCTTCGCTCATAACCTGTTCAACAATTGCCTGTACATCAGAGGAATTAAGGTTGAACTTTGTGGCTATAGCCGCCACAAGGGAAGTAATGTGCTGGGTTTTTGCTGTATTTGCAGCAGAAGCTGTTACAGTGTCGGCATTGGCAACGCCTGCACCCATAGCTGTAACGCCGAGTACGAATGCTGTTGCAGCAATCATTTTAGATTTCTTAGATATTTTTGTCATGTCTATCTTCATAAATATTTTTTTGTAATTATTAACTGGTAAATTAATAAACTAATAAATGTACAATCAGAATCGCTGTTTTGATTGTGATTACAGTATAGAAAAGAGAGTATGAATAAACTGTGAAGACGTAAGCGGCTCTTTTATTCTACTTTATCGAATAGGCAATCTTACTGTCGCGGTAGTTCCTTTACCGCGTTCGCTCTCAATTGTTATTTTTCCGCCCATATGTTCTATGGCCGATTGAGCAATAGAAAGCCCCAGCCCACTGCCACCGGTTTTTCTTGTACGGCTTTTGTCAGTTCTGTAAAATCTTTCAAAAATTGCCTTTAAGTCTTCAGGTGAAATGCCAATTCCTGTATCTGTAATTTCAATTACAACATCATTGCCTTCTGTTTTGGTAACAATTTCTACATGCCCGTCGGGCTTATTATAATGAATTGCGTTTAATATAAGATTCGTAATGGCGTGAGAGAAAAGATCTTCGTCTAGGTTAAGCATTGGCCCGTTTTTTTCGGAATGCAATTCAGCGCTGGGGCTGGAACCATGTTCGGAACCTGAGCCCAGTCTTTCATATGAAAGAATAAGTTTATGAGATTCAGCCAAGGGCTGCAGCCGTTCGGTAATTTTTGAAATTGCTGTTTCAATATGAACAGGCTTCAATGTGTCTTTGGTATTCGGAGCGTCTTCATCGAGCCGCGAAAGGGCAAGCAGGTCGTTTACCAGGCCGCTCATGCGCTTTACTTCTTCGAGTTTACTTTCAATGCGTTCGCGAGCTGCAATGTTTGAAGCGGAGCCGTGTGTTGTGCCTCCAGTGCCGCTTGTTCCATTTGTTCCGCCAATTGCCCGAAGTTCATTTTCAAGTTCAATATGTAAAATACTTAGCGGTGTTCGAAGTTCATGTGAGGCATCACCTAAAAATCGTCGCTGTCGTTCGTAAGCTTCCTCAATTGGCCTTAATGTTCTGCGTGCCAACCAATAACTTGAAATACTGGCCAAAATAAGTAAGAATCCGTTTACGAATATAAGCGACTGAATAAGGTCTTGGCGCACATCTTCTGCTGTGGGTATGTTCGGCAGGTTCCCAGGCTGATTGCCAATTTGATTACCCAACACTCCACTTAATTTATTGCCAAATTTATTAAGAGGTTTGTTTGGAGGCTCAGGTAGGGGAGTTACTGAAATGTTTACGGTTGTGGTTTGGCTGCCATCTTCAGCTTTGGTTTGAGTAATTTGAGAAATCTGCGGCTGAAAGCCGCCAAAGCGCTTGCCAATGCGACCTGAAAATTCAGAATATGTGACCATTCCTGAAATTAAAAGAATTATGGCAAGTGTTACCGTGTAAAGAAGCGTCAGCTGCAGAAGCGAGCGGTTGAAGTGCTTCTTAAACGAGCCTGTAGCCTTTGCCCCAGATTGTTTTAATGCGTTTAGCATATGGTTTAGGTAATTTCTTTCTTAAGTTTTTAAGATGAACGTCGACCACGTTGCTTAGTGAATCATAATTTCTGTCCCAGACATGTTCAAGTAAGTCTACTCTGGTTAGAACCGTGCCGCAATTTCGCATTAAGTATTCAAGTAGGCCGTATTCGCGCAGAGTTAGCGCAATTTCCTTGCCGCTAGCTGTAACTTTTTGCGTGCGCGTATCAAGTTTGAGCTCACCAAGTTCTAAAATGTCGGTTGAAGTAAGCGGCGGCCGGCGAAGCAAGGTACGAATACGGGCAACAAGTTCGTCGAAAGCGAAGGGCTTTACTAAATAGTCGTCGGCGCCGGCATCTAGGCCGTTAACCCTGTCTTCAATAGCATCTTTGGCTGTGAGCATTAAAATTGGCACAGGCCTGAAGGATGCCCGCAGGTTTTTGCATACCTCGAGGCCGGTTCTTTTTGGCATCATAATGTCGAGCACAATAAGGTCGTAATTGTTCCATCGCGCCATTTTTTCACCCTCTTCGCCATCATATGCCGAGTCGACAGCATAACCTAAGTCTTGAAGACCTGTAGTCAGCGCCTTATTCAGTTTTATTTCATCTTCTACGAGGAGTATTTTCATATGTATTTTATCGCTTTTTTTTTCACTATTTGCCTTCTTATTACAAGTATAGGTGTCAGTTTATGAAGAAAGTATGAAGGGGTTTTTTGTGTCTATTTTGGCAGCTGAATCTTATAGCTATAGTATAAAGAATTAAACAAATATGGGTAGTGTAAGCCAAAATGCTATACTGGAAGGTATAATACTATGCAAAGTCTTACTATTGAGTCGTCACCTTCTGATGAACCTATTCTTTCGGTAGAAGAGGTTATGGGTTCGTTATCTCAAGGAAGAATAGAGGGAACAAGCATAGCTCAGAATGAGTTGTATGCAAGTTGGGCGAAACAAAAACAACATGAGCTCGATGCTACAACAAAAATTGGCCAAGAGGGGAATATCGCGAGGCTTAAATTTGACCTTGAAGCCATAGAGATTTTATTCATTAGTGGATACCCTCACGAAGCGTTTAAGATGTTTGAAGACCTTGATTCCTATGCTGGAGGATGTGAGGACGAGGAGTTTGTGAATAAATTTAAAAAAATAGTGAGCTTGTTTTACGAAAATTAGTAAAGAAAATATATGTACTTCCGCAAATTCATAACGATTATAAAATATCTTTCTATTACTATTCTCGTGGCTCTTATAGCGCTTATTGTGTGGCAAACCTCTAAAAAAGTGCCGTCAGAGGGTGATTGGAAAGAGCAGTTGAAGGTGTTGGCCAAAGCTGAATTTAATGGCGACTTAGTTACAGTAAAGAATGTGCGTAATTTTCAGTATGATGATAACGAGAAAGTTACAGTTGCAGAATATTATGACAAAACATATAACTTGAGCAAGCTGACGAAAGTTTGGTTCATTACCGAGCCTTTCGACCCAGGCAGCGCTTTTTCTCATACACTCCTGTCATTTGAGTTCTCAAACGCCAGTTCTTCTAAGGGCAAATTAAAAGGCGATACTACTGATCATTCTTTTCTTGCACTAACCATAGAAGGTAGGCTCAAGAAAGGTCAGAATTATAGTTTATTAGACGGCACTTTGCATACATATCCTTTAATGTATATTCCTGCAGACGAACGTGATGTTATTTACCTAAGAACAGAAGCGAGGCAAGACCAAGTGTATGCATACCCCTTGAAAGCTACGCCAGCAGAGGGAAGGGCTCTTCTTGTAGATATGCTTCAGCGTATGAATGAAATTTCTGTCCATCCTGTATGGTACAACTCAATTTATGCCAACTGTACGTCGAGCATTGCCCATCATGTAAATAAAATCTGGCCAGGCATTTTACCGCGGCTCGATTGGCAGGTTGTTTTTACAAGCTACGCCGACAAACTAGCACTAGACCGCGGTCTCATAGACACTAATTTGTCTATTGAACAAGCACGCGAAAAGTATTATATTAGCGAAATATCGAAGAAGGTCGGAAGGGTAGAAAATTACTCTGAGCTCATACGTGAAGGTCTATATAAATAGTAGAAATATAAAAATATGGATGAAGGTGCACCAGAACCAAAATACAACGAAGAGATACAAGGCCTTATTGAGCGTTCTTTGAGCGGAAATATCACTAAGCTTCATGAACTTGATGCTACGATTAGAAAACTTTGTACTGTAGTTGATAGTATTGAGGATATTGTTCCCTTGGTAAAATCTTTTTTGCGGCAATCAATAAAAATACATTTTGAATTAGATCAAAGCACCGACGCTGAAGATAGGCAATTTATGCCTATTCCACCTAATGAATATGAAGGAGATGCTATCTTTAAACACCCCGATGCTCACAATGCGCTTGAGGCTTTGCTTGTGTATATTCAAAGTGAATTACAAGATATACTAGAGGCCGCCGGTAAGTTGGATGCAGATAAAAGACGTGAAGCCGATAATCAACTTGACTTAATTATTGAAAATTTTGAAGACCCTAGCGCTGAAGGTAAATTAATTAATTTTTTGGAAAAAGAGGCTGGTGCTGCGGGTGATTCTGAGAGGCAGTGGCGTTTGATTATTCAGTCGTATATGGCTACAACTGCAACCAGAGATTATCACAAGGAATATTTAGAAAAGGCACGTAAAAGATGGATGGAAGGCGTTATTACTGAAAAAGATTTAGCGTTAGGTTTCGTAGATTTGGTCAATTTCACTCTTGATGAGAGTACGGTAGATTTTCTTGTTGAGCAGGCTGTTAATAAAAGCACAAAAGAAGTTATTTATGACGCAGTAACATCCAAGGAGCTAGAGGCGGGTACATTAAATAGAATGAGAAATATGTTAATAAGATTTGATAAAGATCCAAATATAAAACGTGAAAACTTAAGGGCTTGGTTTCGGTCGATCACAAAACGAATGACTCAAAAACAAATAAGAATAGAAGAAGATACGCACGATGTTTAAGGTAAGAGAGGTTGTCTATTGCTTTGAGGTTCTTTAGAATTTTTTTATAGCCTCTTCATATGCTTCTTGTTAGCCTAAGCGCATGCAAGAACATGAAATAATAGATATTTCTATAAATATCGAGAATATAAGGGAAAGAATTTACTTTATAAGGGGTAGGAAGGTGATGATAGATAGAGATTTAGCCGTGTTATACGGGGTGGAGACAATGCGCCTGAATGAAGCCGTAAAGAGGAATGTAGACAGATTTCCTGAAGATTTTATGTTTCAACTTACACCACATGAAATGCAGAATTGGATATCGCAATTTGCGATATCCAATTCTAGCCTTAAAACTAGCCTCAGAAAACCGCCCTTAGTCTTTACTGAACAAGGAATAGCCATGTTATCAAGTGTTCTGAACAGTAAAAGGGCGATACAGGTAAATATTCAAATAATAAGAATTTTCACAAAACTTCGAGACATGATAGACGCCTATAAGGAGCTTAGGGAAAGGGTAGAAGAGATGGAAAAGAAGAACGAAACCAATTTTACTGCTATATTTGAGGCCATAAGGTTGCTTATTAAGGACGATAATGAGCCAAAGCAGCAAATAGGGTATAGAACAGAGTAATTTGAAAGTCGCAATTTACGACTTTCAATGTGACCTATATAAACAAAAAACCACTCTCTTTCGAAAGCAGTTTTTTGCAAATCTTGCTGAAAGTTACGCTGCAGGAGTTGCGGCAACTTCAGGTGCAGGCGCAGCCGCTTCTTCAGGTGCAGTAGGTGCAGGTGAAGTTGTAGTTTCTTCAGGAGCAGGAACCGGCGCTGCTGGAGTCTGTGTATCGTTCATATGAGAATAGTGAGTTAGAACTTTTTTACTAAGAGTGTCGACGCTCACACCTTAACAAGGAATAGCTTGGTTGTAAACCATATTCTAAGTCGGTAACCTAATAATAGCCGATTGATTCCTTAAAGGCTTACAGAATCTCCCGCCACGAACCCGGTTGTCCAGCATAATTGCAGACTGTAGCCGCCTGATGGCCTGTCGATATGCAAAATGTCA
>CALMYA010000024.1 GCA_937873535.1 uncultured bacterium
GCAAGAGTTGTATTTAACTCACCAGCTACTTTATTATTTTCAGAATTTAAAACAAAAGCAGATTTAGTTGAGGTTGTTGTCGTGCAATATTCTGTAGTGCATTGGCCAGTGCTCAAAATTGGGTCTGAGCCAATATCGTTACCTACTATACCTACGCCTGTTGCAAGCGGTATATCGGCACTACCCTGCGGTACATTTACCCTTCCTGCATTTTTAGAATATTCAAGATAGCCTATAGTTATTGCGATAATTGCAATTACGACGACAAACACATAATTTTTGTTGTTTTTATTCATTAGTAGATGAAGACCCAACCGCCGCCAAGTACGAAAGGAAGCCTGGCACCAACGGCAATATGCATGGGCTTAAGAATGAGCCGAAGCCAGCAAGAAACGAAACGCCTAGCGCCCAAACCGAAAAGCTCATCACGGCGGAGCCGCCTGAAACAAGGCCTAAGTTACCAAGAAATTCGGCAAGTATAGGAAGGTTAGCAATTGAGCTCAATTCACCCACGAACATGAATATTCCTATAATAATGAGCAGCGTGCCGAAAATATATTTAAACCATGTAAGTTTCTCGCCGGCTTTATCTATAAGTTTTTGAGATGCTTCGGCAAATGCGCCCACTAAAAGAAATGGCAGCCCAACGCCCATGGTATATGCGAACAGCAAAGCGAAAGCGCTACCAGGTGATGTGCTTGCAAGCACCAAAATAGCACCGAGGGCCGCGCCGACGCATGGGCTCCACCCTACTGCGAACGCAGCTCCAAATACGAACGATGTTATGTAGCGAGAATTAAATTTGTGTGTGACACGTAATTTATAATCGCGTTCAAGAAATGGAATATGCAAAAGACCCACAAGAAACAAACCGAAGGCAATAATAACAAGGCCACCAATTCGCGAAAGCCATATTTGAACGCTTGCAGCAACATGCACAAGCACTGTCTGAAGCAATATTCCTAAAACAGAAAATACGAAAGCGAAACCAATGACGAAAAAGAGACTACAGAGAAAGAGTTCGAAGCGTTTGGATGGGTACATGAATAGTATTGTAACATTATTGCGACAGATACAGCGAGACAAAGTGGGCTTATAAAAAAGTAAAACAAAACCCACAGATCATCCGTGTCTGTGGGTGCGATTTGAGCTTTTGCTCGTTTATTCCAGGTGTGACAGTTCAACTCACGACGGCACAAACAGCTCCGATTCGTCTCGTACCTCAGTGTACCAGTCTGTTGCTAAAAGACTTGGGACATGACTGAACAAGACTTCATCAGCAATAGCATCAGCTGACTCACGTTGAAGCAGAAGAGAGTTGGCATCTTCGCCCTTTTCCCCGCTTATTGTGAGCGACAGCATATCCCAAGGGGTATCGTCGCCTGAGCCTTCTTGCACAGGTACTCCGTTCAGAAACAGTGGGTACCCCCTACTTCTCCAACCATATCGACAAGCGCGACGACCAAAAAGAATTTCTGCCAAAGGAATTTTCCCGCAAAAGATCCAGGTTGCTTTCTGCTCTTCCGTTCCGAGAACATCCCTTATTGTCTTGGGGAATGTCTTTACCACAAGCGTGTCGCCTGCGTGAATTTGCTTACCAACTCCCCACTCGACGGCGCAGAGAAGCCCACGGCGACGCATGAAAGCCTTCGGAACGAGTGGGCCATACGACAGCAGATTCTTGCACGGTTTATTCTGCTCCATGACGCGAAGAACAATGTCTTCGCCGATACAAATGAGGGATCCATCAGGAATCTGCGAAAGGTCGCCGAGACCTTCAGTGGTAATATTCTCACCCAAGTCGCCGGACTTGAGTTCAAGACCGAGCGACTGGTTTACTGCGTCAAGAGCCTCTTGCGCAACCACTGTGATATTGCGATCAATGTTCGGCTTCAAGGCAAAAGGGCCTTTGAAGCTTCGACGCATCTTTTTACAGTGGAAGTCGCCTTCGGCGCCGAATTGAGCGATGGTGATTGAGGGTTGAGTGAATTTAGCGGTAGCGTGTTGCGGGTTGATGCAAAGTGCGGCAACCGTTCCTGTCATTAGAGTATTCATTTGGTCCAACATAGGTTTTTTGGTGTTGTGTTTTTTGTTGTTTTAGCTTTAGATTTTTAAAGTGAAAAGTTGAAACTACAGGAAATCCGAGAAATATCACTTCAAAAATCTAAAGCTAAAAAGACCGCGAACATACATTTCAAAGTGCTTATACTGGAACTACATTACACCCCCGCCATGTAAAATCAAGCCTCCTGGCTGTGCCATGACAAAACCGCCCATCCATGCTATTGTAATGGCAACTAAACACACCACCTTGTCGATTCCTCACGTACGCATCAATCATCAAATCCGCGCCAAAGAACTGCGCATTATCGGTCCGAAAGGAGAAAATCTCGGAGTCATGTCGGTTTCTGACGCCCTGAAAGTCGCCCAAGAGGCCACTCTCGACCTCATCGAAATATCCCCTAATGCCGTGCCTGCGGTTGCAAAAATAGCCGATTATGGTAAGTTTCAGTACGACGAAAACAAGAAGCAGAAGCACGCAAAAGCCCATGCTAAGGTAGTTGAAGTCAAAAGTCTCCAGGTCAAAATTGGCACCGGCGAACACGACCTCATTATGAAGGCCAAAAAGGCCTCAGAATGGCTCGGCGAAGGCCACCGTATCAAGCTCGACCTGTTCCTTCTCGGACGCACCAAGTTTCTCGACGAGAATTTCCTCAGAGAGAGAATGGAGCGCCTACTTAAGCTCATAACCGTCGATTTCAGGATCTCAGATCCAGCAAAGAAAAGTCCGAAAGGAATGAGCATTACAATAGAGAAGGCTTAGAGACAAATTATTAACAAAGAGGCACTAAAAGTTTCGTACAATCGTACGAACGCCTTGCGTAACCGCGCCTCACGGCGCGCATAAAATGAAAACAAACAAATCATATTCGAAGCGCATTAAAGTGACGAAGAACGGCAAGCTCATCGCAAGAAAGGCTGGCCAGAACCACTTCAACGCAAAAGAAAGCGGCAGAACACAGCTCAAAAAAGGTCGAACACAGAACATAGTCATGACTCAGCGCGACAAACGACGCTATTTCGGCACATCGACTATCTAGTCTGGCTGTCTTATCCCCTTGCTTATCCCTTTTAATTCCAATAATTTAAACTAACATGGTACGAGTCAAAAAAGGCGTTCACGCCCTCAAAACAAGAAAGAACATATTAAGACAGGCTAAAGGTTTTCGAGGTCCTCGAAAGAACAAAGAGAAGCTCGCATACGAGCAGCTCGTTCATTCATATGCCAGCGCTTTCGCTCACAGACGAGATAAGAAAGGCGACTTCCGACGCCTTTGGAACGTTCGCATTAATGCGGCACTCCGCCCTCTTGGCCACTCATACAGCAAATTTATCGGCGCTATGAAAAAGAAGAATATGGAAGTAGATCGAAAGATGCTCGCTGAACTCGCGCAGAGCGCACCTGAATCGTTTGAACGATTGGTGAAAGAAGTTACTGCGTAAGTAACCTCTGATTTTAATTAAAAAACACCCCACGAGGGGTGTTTTTTAATTAAAGGACTGCCCCGTCGATTGGTTTGTTCACCCCGTCATAATTATTATACCCGCGTAGAAGTTTATTGTTTTCGTGTATCACTTTTAAGAGCTTCTCAACGAGGCGCTTTGGGTTATCATCAAAAATAATTTTCTTATGAGGGCGGTGGCTACGGTCTATCATCATTTTTAAAATTTCGTCTGTGTCGGCCTCGCCGTCGCCTTTTAATATGCCTATTGGTTTCTGGTCTTCAAATGCAATAGTGAACTCATGAAATGTGCCTATGCGACCTGGGCCAATGATAATAGCATCGCATGAACGAGTAAAGAGAAGGTCTCGTCCACTGTAACCGAAGCCTGTGTATGTAATAAAATCCATATAGTCGGTAGGCAAACGGTAAATTTCTATATGCTCACGAATACTTTCTGCAGGTGAAAAGCCTATAGAAACTCCGTTTACTTCTTTGCAACCTGCAGCTGTCCAGTAAGGAAAGCCTGTTGTTGCACCCGACATCATAATTGCACCCTGTCGTGCAATTTCTCTACCTAACTCTTTTGCATCTTCGTACACTTGCTTGCCGAGAAAGTCCATACTTGCGGCGCCAGAAATTCCAATTTTTGGAATGAGATGATTTCGCTTATTAGAGGAACAAAGATTAACCTGATTCATGCTAATAGTATATCAAAGATGCCGACAGCCGCATATTATTTCTTCACAACAATACTGAGGCCGTCCCATGCAGGAACAATGCTGGCATTCTTTCCGTACTTCTTAGATAGCCATGCATTGAAAGCTTTTATATGTTTCGCGCCATTATCTTCGGGCTGCGCTTCTGCAGGTAAACCGCGCCACAAAGTATTGTCTATGAGTATAGATCCACCCCTCTTCAATAATTTAAAGCTCATTTCCGTATATTTTTTATAGTTTTCTTTGTCGGCGTCTATGAAGATAAGATCAAAATATTCTAAAAATGCTGGTTTATTTCCAATCTTTGCATTCGCCATATTCTTTAGAATTTCTTCAGCTAATCCTAATTTAAATTTTATCTTCTTTTGAACACCCATATGCTTCCAAAAGGTCTCGGCTTCGGCAACGTAACGCTTGTCTTCGTCTATGGTAATAACTTCGCCGCCTTGGACCAACAAGCCACGTACCAAAAATGCAGTGCTGAAACCTTTGAATGTACCAATTTCAAGAATGTGCTTTGCTTTAATCGCCTGCGCATAGGTTTCCAAAAATCGCGCCTCAGAATACGGGATATGCAGATACGCCCTGTCGCCAGTATCATGTGTGCTCAAAAGCTTTCGCACCTTAGGCGATTCAGCAGAGAAAAGCAGCTCTTTAATATAGCCAGCAACCTGCGGGGTGACATCGATGCTTTTATCAACACCCCTATCTATTCCTATATTATTTATTTTTTTGCGCTTCATATACTGGCTCATTTATAAAAGATTGACAGTATCCCCTTCTTCAGGATGTACAGCGTCTACACCAAGATAATCGCGAAGCCTCTGAGCCAGAAAAAGCGAAGCCTTAGTTTCGCCCATTACTACAAAAACTTTTTTAACCTGCGCCGCAGCTTTATCGACAAATTCAATAAGGTGGTCTGAATCTTTGTGTGAAGAATAACCATCTATCTGCTCTATTTTTGCTCTTACATGAATTTTTGTTCCGAGTATTTCTACTTCTTTCGCCCCTTCCTGAATTGTGCGGCCAAGTGTACCCACCGCCTGATAACCTATAAAAACAATAGTGTTTTTAGGGTCGGCCAAATAATGCATTTCATGATGCTGAATGCGGCCCCCCGTAGACATACCCGAACCGGCCATAATAATTTTAGGCGACGGCGAATGTGCTATAGCTTTCGATTCATCGGCGGTGCTTACAACATGCAAGCTTGGGAAAGAAAAAATATGATGACCTTTATGAATTTCTGCTTGTGCTGCTTCATTCAGGTTTTCAGTCATAACCTCATACACTTCAGTTAATCGCTCTGCCAAGGGCGAATCCATATATATTGGCACTCGCGGCACTTGGTGCGTTTCCATTAGCTTGTGTATTTCAAACAATATTTCTTGCGTCTTTTCTAATGAAAATATTGGCATCATCAAAACGCCACCTTTTACGGTATTTTCTTTTATTGCAGCCGTAAGCTTTGCTAGGCGTACTTCACGCTCTTCGTGGTTTCGGTCGCCATAAACACTTTCCATCACAATATAATCGGCATCGGTTATGTCTTCGGTATCACGAAGAAGCGGCGTAGGGCTGTTACCCAAATCGCCCGTAAACACTATTTTTGTAGGCTTCTCTCCCGCCGCCTGTTCAGCTGTGTATGTAAGTTCATACATAGATGAACCAAGAACATGGCCGGCATCTTTTAAATACACCGAGTAACCCGGCATTATTTCTTTAGAATGATGATAAGGGATTGTTTGCCACAGTGAGAGCGCTTCGTGAACGTCTTTTTCTTCATACAAAGGCGGCTGTTTTGTACGAGATGCTTCATGCTGAGTGAGCTTCAGTGCGTCATCAAGCATAAATTCGGCAAGCCTCTTTGTTTCGGGTGTCGAATAAATTACCCCCCTGAAACCATCTTTTACAAGTTTTGGCACACGACCGATGTGGTCCATATGAGCGTGAGTAATTAACAATGCATCCATGTCAGCAGGTTTGTATGGAAAAGAGCTTTTGTTGAAATCGGCAGCCTCATGTGTTCCCTGCTCAAGACCGCAGTCTACGAGGATTGAAGCTTTTTCTCCTTGCAACAAGAAGTTCGCGCCTGTTACCGAACCTACGCCGCCGCAAAATTTTAGTGTTAAATGTTTTGCCATTATAATTATATTATTTTATGCATAGTGTTAAAGTTTTCGCCATATTAGATACGCTATTGAACCACCCAAAAGATCATCAATGAGGTCTTTTATAGTATCGATAATGTACTTCTGATCAAAAAAAGTAACAGCGCCTGTACCAATTTCCAATACTTCCCAACTTATACCTATAACCAGTACAGTAAGAAGAAAATTCTTCCACGACTCATTAAACCCAAAAAACTTAAGGCCTACACCGGCGAACAACCCAGACATTACTCCCCCCAATATGTGTATTGGTATGTCTATGTTTGGTAATGTCCAATATAAATAGAAGTAATCAGCAACAAGGTGCGCGCCGATAGCTATAAAAGATGAGGCGAGAGCGAGGTAAAATCGGGCGCGTAGAGACATGGGAGTATATTAACACATTCACCTCCATATTAAGACATCGTAATTTTTACAGCAAAAAAACCGCACGCCGTATTGACGCCCGGTTCCTTTGGTAGGTACCACATATCAGACCTAGCATTACGCTAAGTGGGTTCTCTGTGTCAGAGGCTAAAGCCGCTGATCAACGGACACTATGTGCCACTCCGAGATCCCTGATGATTTAGTAAAGAAGTTGAATGTGATACCTGAGTTAATTATTACTCTCTGATACACTTTTGTAAAATAGTTATGCACCTTTCCCGGCTATTTTACTCATTTACAATCAAAAAATATTTGTCGTAATTCAAAACATCAAAAGCGCGCCTTAAAATAAACTTTTTTATGATATTGACAGCGTTTCCCGTTTATTCTCCAAAGATACTTTCCATTGTTTTTGAATAGAGAATTTGTTCCTGTATAAGTTTGTAGTCGATAATTTCTTCAGATTTGAACCAATGCGCAATTTCGTCTTCTGCTTCTTTCACAGAACCGGAAGCGTGCACCAAATTTCTTATAGATCGGTCATCAGTTTCAGACATTGGGTACGAATCGAGAACGAAATCGCCGCGTATTGTGCCAACATCAGAAGTAAGCGGCTCCGTTCCTCCTGTAATTTTACGCACAATTTTTACCGCATGCGCCCCTTGCCACACCATGGCAACAATAGGGCCGCTCGTAATGTATTTAGCTAACCGGCGTAAAAGGTCATTTGATAAAGCAATAGGGTCATTTGTCGGCGGAGTAAGGCCTTTATCGATAAAACCTTGGATGCTTTTTTTACCTGTAATTTCTTTCCATGATGGGTCTAGAGTGTAATGTTTTTCTACCATTTCTTCGGTAGGCACCATTAACTTAAGAGCCACAAGCTTAAGACCAACCCTTTCATATCTTTTAATTATTTCGCCTATAAGTGAGCGTTGAACTCCATCTGGCTTAATAATTACAAAAGTTCGTTCATATTTATGGTGTGTAGGGTTTGACATGCGTCTATTTAAGCATTTTTTGGA
>CALMYA010000025.1 GCA_937873535.1 uncultured bacterium
CATCTTTTGCACCACCTTGCTTGGTGAATTTCGTAATGTTCTTGCCGTACGCCGCACCAAGCGAAAATGCCTGAAAGCCGCCAGAGTCTGTCATCATCGGCCTGTGCCAATTCGAAAAACCATGCAGCCCGCCTGCATCTTTCACTATTTTTTCGCCCGGCTGCAAATACAAGTGATACGTATTGGCGAGCATTATTTCAGCTCCAAGTTCAGCCAACATTTCTGGAGTAATGCCCTTAACCGTAGCCTTGGTTCCCACGGTAACAAACGCTGGCGTTAAAATGCTGCCATGGACAGTTTTCAGTATACCCGCGCGACCTGAAGAACCGTTCAATTTTTTCTCAATTGAAAATGAAATTGGCGCTGTTGAATTTGATAAAATTGGCTTCTTTTCCATAATAAGCAAAAGAGTAGCACAAAACCTGAAAACAAAAAGCCGCTTCCATTGAAGGATGCGGCTTTAAGAAAACTGCTACCAACTAATACCCGGCAAGCGCGGCAGGCAAAGGCGCAGCTTTTGGTATGTAGTTGATGCTGCCGACGGCGGACATCTGACCCGGCATATATGATGTGACACCATGGGGGCCATTCGGCGCGAAAGCAAAGATCGTATCAGCTAAACTAAAGAACGAAACCAACGCGTATTCGAATGCGTGGAACACGCTCGGCATAACCAGCCTTAAGGCAATGAGCACAATCACGAAACCAATTGCTCTGAACATAGGTTTATGATGGAAGGATTTTATTATTTACTACGCCGACTAAGCGCAGGTTAGCTCATTGCCAACATTCCTCCCCGACGAAAACTCTCTTCGTAACTAGCTCTCCTTAATTGCACAAAAAAACAAAGTAAAAAGCCGCTCGGCGGTGAGCGGTCTGTTCGGCAATTCTGATAACTGAAAGGCAGATTAGTGGTGGTCTTTTGACAGCTCCCGTCGGGGAGGAACGTCTCGGCATGTCAAAGACCTTACATACATATTTTAGCTAATTTTATAGATGAAAGCAACTTTTAATCGAATTTGTTAAATGGCATCAAAATACGCGTTTCGCTTGAGGAAATTCATGATCTTCACTGCATCGCCTTCCCTATCGTCGCTCTTCAAAAGCACTATAACCACCGCCCTGTTACCACCACGAAGCATCGGAACGTTAAACATTGAAATTGTTGTTTTCTTCGCTTCATCTATAAAACCATTTTTACCGCCGAGAAATGTATCGTAATTAAGGAAACGGTTCTGGTTCTTCCAAGTGTGCTTCAAAATTGTGTACTGTCTTACGCGGGTAATGTCATACAGTTCAGGGTGTGTTTTGTGCACATATCTTGCAAGTTTTAGAAGATCTTCGACAGAAGAAACATTTTTAGGGTTAAGCCCGCTTGGGTCTTCATAGTATGTATCTTTCATGCCCAGAGCCTGCGCTTTCTTGTTCATTTCTGCCATAAAGGCGTCGTGACCTTTTTCATATGAATCAGCAAACACTTCAGCACCATCATTACTCGATTCCATTAAAAGCGGATACATTAAATCGTACAAACGAATTTTTTCGCCGAGTATAAGCGAACCTTGTGAACCGTATGTATTGTATGCATCACGAGAAACGATAACTACTTTTTGCAAATCCATTTGCTCTTTAGCAATAAGCGCTGTCATAAGCTTGCTAACCGATGCAATAGGCGCCACAAGTGTTTCGTTATTTTCTACAATTATTTCACCGGTGTTGAGGTCGGCAACGAGATACGCATCTGAAGTAACGCGAGGAAGTGAATCGACGCCGGCAAGCGTGTATTGCGCTCCTGAATTAATTGAATCAGAAGAATTTGCTGCTGCCGCACGTGAACCTGCAGTAGAATCTTCATCGTCAGAACCAAGCGGCCGATTTTCATCGGCATCTGCAATATTTTTGCCTGCCACTCTGTCTCCGCTTCCTGTAAAAACAGTATCTTTAAGTGTAAGTGCGCCTTGTACAAAAAACGACGTCACCGATACGCCGACTACAAAAATAGCTGCGGTCCAAAAAACATGCGCCAAAACACCGTGATTTTTAGAACGAAACCAAGTTCTCATTTCTTCGCCTTCACTTTCCATATGTAGATATTATACCCTATTCTCTCGACTTTGTAGATGATGTCGCCGTTGATGAGGCTTTATATGATGATGCACCGAAAGTAGTGCCTGAAAGAGGTAAAACAAGGGTCGTTGAGGCCACAGAGCCTGTAGAACTTTCTTCGCTGCCTGTGCCGGTACCCAAGCGGTAAAATACTTTGTTTCCAAAACGTACATCTATATATTGAAAAGCCGCAGACTTTGAAAATACCGGTGAATGATATGCCGATAGCAGGTCTTCGAAAGACTGCTTAAAAGGTTTTTTGTCTGAAAAGAGTAACCTACCATTGTGTTCTATCTTAAAAATATATTGGCCGCTGCCAGCCACCGTAACGTTCTCGACAGGCAGGCTCGACGATGAAAGTTGCGCAGACACTGCGAGTATGTCAGAAAAAAGTTCAGGTGTTATGACCTGCTTGCCTATTAACTCTTCGGTTGTTGACGCCCCTCCATATATTTGCAGCAAATTTTTATTGATAGCATTCGAGGCGCTCGCTCCAGGTGTTGATGTGCTCGACGCTCCTCCACGTGGCTCTAATGCATATACAAATGCACCAGCATCCATTACATAGCAGTTACCTTCTTGGCACCACAATGCCGCGGGTGCGCGCTCGGTCAATCTGACATTCAGCGTACTCAAGCGTTCTGTGCCCATGCTCACTACGCCAATTTCCGGATACTTTTTCAAGATACTGCGCATAATTTCTTTTTTTGGATAGAGTATGAAATCTTTTTTTGGAAAAATTCCGAAATACGTTCCTCCTAATATCTGCACAATATCATCTTCCACCATTTTTACTTTTTCACCAGAAGCATCAGAGGCACCAACTACAACCACTTTACTAATCGCAAGCTGCGGTATCCAAAATATTCCAACAATAATACCTATGAAAACCACAAGAAAAACTGCGCGAATGGTCAGTGCGCGTATCATTCTTTTTTTTCGCTTGCGTATAACAGCCTGTGATTTCAGGAAATCTTTATGACTATGTCTTGATGATGTAATCATATTAGTTTTAACCTTGTACACACAGCGCCCTTTCTCTTAAACTCTTAAATACTTTTCTTAATACTTTTCTGAATTATGACTTGTTTGCTGGTTTCTGTATTGAAGCCTTTCCTCCCATATATGGTCGAAGAACTTCGGGAATTGAAACGCTGCCGTCGGCCTGCTGATAATTTTCGATAAGTGATACGAGAATTCGAGGTGTTGGTGCCGCGGTACAGTTGAGTGAGTGCGCGAATTTAAGTTTTTCGTCAGCGTCGCGGTATTTAATATTGAGACGGCGAGTCTGAAAATCGTGAAAATAAGATGCCGAGCTAATTTCGCGGTATTTCTGTTCGCCTGGAACCCAAAGGTTTATATCGTATTTTTTTACCTGGCCAAGGCCGATGTCGCCGCCGCAATTTACCACTGTTTGATACGGAATGCCGAGCGATTCAATAAATTCTTCAGTATTGCGGTTTATTTCTTCGTGGTGATTCACACTTTCTTCATGATTCGCTTCGCATAACACAACCTGTTCGAGCTTGAAAAATTCGTGCACGCGAATGAGACCTTTTACATCTTTACTATGGCTGCCCGCTTCGCGCCTAAAGCATGGTGAAAATGCTAAAACTTTAATTGGAAAGTCGGCTTTGTTTAAAACAGTATCGGCAAAATAGCTCATTGTTGCTACTTCTCCTGTTCCGGCCAAATAGTCGTCGTCTTGCGTTTTATATAAATCGTCTTCGCCGCCCGGAATGTAACCAGTTCCCATAAGCGCCTGCTTACGCACCAAAGACGGTACCATCATAAATTGAAAACCTCTCTTCATCCAAAAATCTTTGGCATACTGCCAGACAGCAAAAGAAAGCTCGGCACCTTCATTTTTTAGGAAGTAACCGCGAAAGCCCGCGACTTCGGCGCCTTTTCCGAAGTCAGCCAAATCGTACTCTTCCATTATTTCAATATGATTCTTTAGGGCGAAATCGAAATTCTTTTTTTCACCCCAGGCCTTAACTTCGCTATTTTGCTCATCGCTTTCACCTTCTGGCACCGAAATGTCGGGAATGTTAGGCACGGCAAGCATGAGCTTTTGCCACTCCTTCATTACTTCGTTAAGTTTTTCTTCATCTTTTTTTGATTCTTCCTTCACAGCCTTCATGCTTTCAATGAGCTTGGCTCTTTCAGCTGGGTCGGTGCCTGCTGCTGTTATTTGGTCACTTACTCTGTTTTGTTCTGCCTTTCTGGTTTCTATAGCAGAAACAAGCGTGCGGCGCTCTTCATCAAGCTCAATAAGCTTGTCGACATCGACAGCAATATGCTTCTTTCTAGCTCCTTCCTTTACTAAATCTTTATTTTCCCTGATGAATTTTATGTCTAACATTTTAGGTTTATTTTAAATTATTTTCGTTATTTCTTTGGGTTATTTTAGGCAATTCTTTAGAAATTTTTGATGCTCTCATCATATCAGATGGTTATTATTTAGCCAATTCATAATAATTTCAAAAAAACATGACCAACCCTGCCCCATTTTCCTCATCTTCCACCGAGTATGCCGCCAAAAACATCAAAAAAATACAAGGCCGCGACCTGCCTCGCCTGCTTAAAGAAATTCCAGACAAACCCAAAGCTATGTTCTACTGCGGCAATATCGAATTAGCCCAGCGAGAAGACGTCGTCTTTTTATGTGTCATCGGCTCACGGAAATACACTAGTTACGGTTTCGACGCGTGCGTGCGTCTTGTTTCTTCTCTAAAAGGTAAACCGGTTGTTATTGTTTCAGGCTTGGCTCTCGGCATAGACGGCATCGCCCATCGTACAGCCCTAGATGCCGGTATTCCCTGCATTGCAGTTCCGGGCTCTGGGCTTCACCCCGACATTCTCTATCCACGCTCTCATGTTTCGCTTGCCGAAGAAATTGTAGCGAAAGGAGGCCTTCTTATTTCAGAATACGAACCAGACTTTCACGCCAGCCCGTGGAGCTTTCCTGTACGAAACAGAATTATGGCCGGGCTGTCGCAAGCGGTGTTAGTAATAGAAGGTGAACACGATTCGGGCACACTCATAACAGCACGTCTGGCACTTGAATATAACCGCGATGTGCTCGCCTTACCGGGCTCGATATTTTCGCACACATCTGAAGGGCCGCTTTCGCTTATAAAACGCGGTGCCATTCCAATATGCAGCGAACACGACTTAGCTCTGGCCCTTGGCTTCGAAACACCAACCGAATTTAACGATGCAGCTGCTGAAACAGAACGCTATAGCAGATGTTCCGACGAAGAGCTTTCGATCATTCATTTGCTCGCCGAACCGACGGGTCGCGAAGATCTTTTATGCAAATCGAATCTGCCTCTCGGCAAATTCCAAATAATTATTTCAATGCTTGAAATTCGCGGGCTTATTGTTGAAGAGTACGGGCTCATTCGGCTTGCGCGATAATTACCAAAAAATAACGCAACATTTGGCAAAACCCCGCAACCTGTGCAATACTAGCCACCATACACATATATATGAAGGAAATGAAACTCCTCATCGTAGAGTCTCCTGCAAAAGCTAAGACTATCGAAAAATATCTGAGCGGCGAATTTAAAGTGGTCGCCTCAGTTGGTCATGTACGAGATTTACCAAAGAGCAACAAAGACGCAATAGATGTTGCGGGCGGTTTTGTTCCGCGATACGTTGTTTCTCCGGGAAAAGAGCATGTCATTCACGACATACAGGCGCTCGCTAAAAAATCTTCAGAAGTTGTTCTTGCAACCGACCCCGATAGAGAAGGAGAAGCAATTGCTTGGCACATTCAGCAAGCGGTTGGCCTTAAAAACCCAAAGCGCGTTGTTTTTCATGAAATTACAAAAGAAGCGGTTATAGAAGCAATGACGCATCCGCGTGAAATAGACCAGAATTTGCGCAAGGCACAAGAAGCTCGTCGTGTTCTCGACAGGCTCGTGGGTTATGACCTTTCTGGTCTTATATGGAAAAAAGTGCGTTACGGCCTTTCAGCTGGCCGCGTTCAATCGCCGGCACTGCGCATAATTATGGAACGCGAACGCGAAATTCGCGCGTTTATTCCTGAGCAATTTTTTGTAATTAAAGCTGATGTTCATACAAAAAAGAAAGAACTCTTGAGCCTTACCTGCGCCGAAGAACCCAAAACAAAAACCGAAGCCGACCGAATTGTAGAAAGCGGCAAGAAGGGTTCATGGGAAATTATTAGTATGGATGAAACCGAAGTGAAGCGCTCACCCCGCGCACCCTTCATTACTTCTACTTTGCAGCAAACAGCCAGCTCGAGGCTCGGTTACTCACCTGCCCGCACAATGTCTTTGGCGCAAAAATTATATGAAGCCGGCCACATTACATACATGCGAACCGACAGCACAAATATAAGCAAGGTCGCCATCGCAGAATCAACAAAGGTCATCGAATCTTCATTTGGAAAAAGCTATTTAGCTGTTCGCACCTACCAATCAAAAAGCAAAAACGCTCAAGAAGCTCACGAAGCTATTCGCCCATCTCATGTAAGCGTCGAATCTGCTGGTTCAAATGAAGATGAGCAGAAATTGTACAACCTTATTCGCGCGCGAACATTAGCATCGCAAATGGCCGACGCCAAACTTGCACGAACAAAAATTACGGCGAATATTTTGGCAGGTGGTATCCCAGACTTCTCTGTCGTCGGTAGCCGCGTTATGTTCGACGGCTGGCTTGCTGCAGACCCTGCAGCTCGAGGCGAAGATGTAGAGCTTCCTCATGTACAAGCAAAAGACCCGCTTGACCTTATTAATGTATCTTCCGATGAAAAATGGACAGAACCACCAGGCCGATACACTGAAGCCGGTCTTGTAAAAGAACTCGAGAAACGCGGTATCGGCCGTCCATCTACTTATGCGTCTATTATAAAAACACTTGAAGACCGCGAATATGTTCAGAAAGTGAATAAGGCTCTAGTTCCTACCGACACAGGCGACGTTGTTAGCTCTTTTCTTGAAGAAAATTTTGCCAGCTATATAAGCGACGATTTCACCGCCGACATGGAAGACAAGCTTGACGATATCGCCATCGGCAAAGCAGAATATGAAAAAACCCTGAAGACATTCTATGGGCCGTTTCAAAAAGAAGTAGCTTCAAAAGAAAAACTTGAAAAGGCTACAAACCTCGGCGTTGCCGACGCAAAGTTTGTTTGCCCTAAGTGCGGCAGCTCAATGATTATTAAACTCGGCCGCGGCGGCAAGTTCTTAAGCTGCGCCACATACCCCGAATGCGACGGCGCACTTACTATTGATGGCCAAGAAATTAAAGGCGACGCACCTATTGGCACCGACCCTACAACAGGCCTTCCTATTTTCGTAAAAGTTGGGCGCTTCGGCCCGTATGTTCAACTCGGCAACGCCGAAACTTTGGCGGCGCTTATTGCGGCGGCACCAGCAGAAGCCCCTTCATTAGAAGTTAATGCCACAGAAACAGAATTACCCGTAACAGGAAAGAGAGGCAAGAAAAAGGCTGCGACGGAAGGCGTTGAAAAACCTGCAAAGAAAAAACGAGTCTCAAAAAATAAAGGCGCTATTAAGCCACGCATGGCCAGTATTCCTAAAGGAAAAGACATTACTGCAGTTACCGTAGAAGACGCTCTTGTATATTTAAGCCTTCCTCGAAAACTCGGCGAACACCCCGTGACCGGTAAAACAATAACCGCAAGCGTCGGTCGCTTCGGCCCCTACATTGTTCACGATGCAGATTTCAGATCACTTAAAGGAGATGACAGCCCGTACACTATTACTTTAGAGCGAGCGCTTGAGAAATTAGCAGAGCCGAAGAAGATGGGCCGCGGCCGTTGGGCTAAGAAGAAAAAAGAATAGAAAAAGACCTGCGGAGAGCATATCGCAGATACGCATGCTCTAGGTATGTCCTGTTTGTATTTTTATTCTTTAAAAGCGTACGGCCTAGGGTTCTTCAACATATCCAAAAGCTCTTTATCTCTCCCCTGCAAGAGCAATCGTTCGGCAAATGGCAGCGAGTAATGAAGCTCACCTGAACGAATCATTTCTATAAATTTTACAATGGGTACTTTTATGACGCGCCCATCTTCGCTGGCACTTGGATGGCGATCTTTTACTTCTTTTATATCAGTGGCAATAAAAATGTATCTTCCCCATTCAACGCCAGGTGAAGGAAATGTTACATCTACAAGTGTGTAGTTATTGAACACAAAACCAGTCTCTTCTTCAAGCTCGCGACGCACCGCTGAATCTATATCTTCGCCATGATCTACCAAGCCGCCTGGGGCTGCAAGTACATAGCTGTCCCAGTGAGGCTGGCGCTCTTTTACCAAAAGCACAGTATCGTCAATAATAGAAAGGGCGATGACACTATCGTTTCTTTTTACGATTTCAAATGTTCGGATACTGCCGTCAAACATCTTTTGCTTCCATTGATATACTTCAAATCGTTTTCCTGAAAAAACTTTCTTGGCTTTATCTGAAAATATTTTTACACCTTTTGGAATAGGACGCTTATGCATGTCTTTGTTCATAAATTGCTTGATGATTTTATACTCATACAAACATTGGCGCAAGCATTTTAGGCCTGATTTATCCACATCCTGAATATCTACTTCATATTTGCAGGCAAAAAAATAAAAACTACACCATTTTTATTTGAAATATTTCAAATTTTTTCGTAAACAACCTACTAAAGGCTGAAATTCTTTATAGAATACAAATTTTCATCTTCAGCGACGTCGCTTGGTGTAGAATCGTCTATTGGGTTGCCGGCAGAATCAATTGAATCATTCGACTCGGTAGTATCCATAGAAATATCTGAAATATGAGGGAGTGCTGAAGAAATTCCGGCAATATTAGAACTTCCTGCAACAGCAGGAACAGACGACAGCGCCGCAACACCACCCTTCTTTTCAACAAGCTCCAAAATATGGCGCAAATCATCGTTGGTAAAGAAATTAATGACAACCTTACCGC
This sequence comes from uncultured bacterium, assembly GCA_937873535.1. GTDB lineage: Bacteria > Patescibacteriota > Minisyncoccia > Phycocordibacterales > CAIZLB01 > VEQN01. The sequence goes on from CALMYA010000025.1 coordinate 9,066, forward strand.
CATTATCTTTTCTTTCTATCATCACGCGAGTGCCAAGCGCTTCGTTTAACTTATTCTCAATATCGCGAAGCTCTGGGTCATTTGCTGCGGTATCTTTCTTGCGTGAACGCTCAACAGCAATGCGACGCGCAATGGCTTCGGCCTCGCGCACGGTTATTTTACGAAAAACAATTTCCTTAAAAAGAGTTTCCTGCTCTTCATTCTTTCCGACAAGCATAAGAAGTGGCCGCGTATGGCCTTCAGTAATTTTCTTTTCAGACAACGCTGTGAGCATGTGTTCAGGTAAAGCGAGCAAACGAATACTATTAGTTACATATTCGCGGCTCTTCCCCATTTTTTCGGCAATTTGAATATGCTTCAAGCCAAATTCTTCAGCAAGACGATGAAAAGAACGCGCGCGATCTACAACGTTTAAATCTTCACGTTGCAGGTTTTCAATAATAGCTAGCTCAAGCTTCACCATTTCATTTTCTTCTTGAGCACGAATAATGGCAGGAATACGAGCAAGCCCGGCAAGTTTTGATGCGCGCAAACGGCGTTCTCCTGAAATAAGTTCGTACTGAACGGCCAAGCCGCCGTCGGGCTTTATAATTTCCTTCCTAGTAACTGTAAGAGGCTGCAGCAAACCGTACATTCGAATAGAGTCAGCAAGGTCTTTAAGCGCCTGCGGGTCGAAGTCGCGACGAGGCTGATACGGGTTCGGCAGTATCTTTTCAAGCTCTATCCAAAAGATGGAATTATTGAAATAACGTGAAGTAGGGTCGCCTTTTGCCGCATGCTTATGCAGGCTTTGCAGATCTGAATCGTTCATATATGAAATGATTTTAGCACAGAAAGCGAAACGGAAAAAATATATGGCGTGCAAGGAATTTATGCTCAGAAATTGAGAAATGGAAAAGGCCGCGGCGGGACAGTGGTAAGTCTGTATGCGCTGCGGCCTTCGTTCGATGTGCGGTTACTCTTTCGTGCCAACGACACCCGGCGCTGCCACTTTCCAGGTTCTGCCGGGTCGTGGAGAGTGGTCATCGTTTGGTTCAATTGAAATTACGCGATAAACCGGTTTTTTGGTAATGTCGCTCTTCACAGACACCGTACTAACGAACTTGTGAGTAAGTCCGTCCGGGGCCGCAGCTCCCTGGTCTTCGACACTGATGACGAAGTACTCTCCGACTGACAAGTTGGAGATGCCGATAAGCGGAGGCAGATCGGCTTCTGCCTGTTGTTTGTCTGGGGTGAGCGGCTGAACTTGCGCCAAAGCCTGGTGTGAAGGCGGCGGCACAAGTGCCACGTACAGAGCCATCGCCGCCAAGGCTACGCAAAAAGCGAGCCCAAGCGGAGTGATATTGTTATTGGGATTTGTGAATATGTTCATGGACTAAGCGAGTTTGGGTGTTGCTGAATTACCGAGTTTTCAAGGAGACTTCCACAGGAAGGCCCTAACTACGATTCGGGCGTAATTCAAACACATATATTAGTACTTTGCAAGTTATCTTTTTTACCGTATTATACGGAATAAGCGCCCATGCCGGAGTGACGAAATGGTAAACGTACTCGACTCAAAATCGAGCGCCGCAAGGCTTGTGAGTTCAAGTCTCACCTCCGGCACCTTCAGACGATATCGCGTGTTTTAGGAGCATGCGTATCTGCGATATGCTCCTAAAACACGCGATATCGTCTTCAGTTATGCCTAAAGTAAAAAATATTAAACTAGCGCCAAAAACCTTACCTAAAATTCTGGTGGTACTCGGCCCTACCGCCGTGGGCAAAAGCGACATCGCCGTGCGCCTCGCCAAAAAATTCAACGGCGAAGTTGTTTCTGCCGATTCAAGGCAGGTGTATACAGGAATGGACATAGGCACGGGAAAAATCACAAAGCCTGAAATGCGCGGTGTTCCCCATCATCTTTTAAATATTGTTTCGCCTATGGCGCGAAAAAGGTTTACCGTCGATAATTTTCAGAAATTGGCATACGCCGCCATAGACGACATTTTAGAGCGCGGCAAACTTCCCGTTCTTTGCGGCGGCACCGGCTTCTACATTCAATCCATAGTAGACGGAACCGTGCTCCCAGACGTAAATGCCAACCCTCCGCTCCGTAAAAAACTACACAAAAAGTCAGCTGAAGAACTTGTAAAAATTCTCTCAAAATTAGATAAAAACAGATTAAAGACTTTAGTAGAGCGTAATGATACGAACAATAAGGTGCGACTGATACGCGCCATCGAAATTGCTACGGCTCTCGGCAAGGTTCCTCCTATACAAAAGCAGCCAAGGTACGACGCTTTGCAAATCGGTTTAGAGCTTCCTGACGAAATACTTAAATTTAAAATAAAAAAACGCATTCTGGAAAGAATGAAAACTGGTATGCTAGCTGAAGCGCGCCGCCTGCACACAAAAGGCCTTTCATATAAAAAGATGCGCGAGTTCGGTCTCGAATACAGACATCTCGCCAATATGCTCGAAGGTGAAATATCTAAAAAAGAATTTGTGCCCTTGCTTGCAACAGACATCTGGGATTACGTTCGCCGCCAGCGTGCCTGGTTTAAGCGCGACCCACATATTGCTTGGCATAAGCCTTCAGATATACGAAAAATAGAGGCCAAGCTCACAAGATTCCTATAGCTCTTGCCTAAACCTGATGCATGGGGTATATTCATCCTCATATCTGGTGTACTCCACCAGTTTGTGCGCAGCCTCGGAAGGTTGTGTACGCAAAGAAACAAACAAAGCGCTAGGCCAACGCCGACCGCCCGTCAAACCGTAATCCAGACCATCATGAAGAAGAAATCCATCCTGTCCATTGCAGTTCTCACCTTGTGTACCCTCAGCTCATTCGCCGCGGAAGCGAAGAAGAAGGCCGAGACGCCGCCGACCGAGACGACCAAGAAGGCTGCCACCGCTCAACTCATGGGCGCGGGCGAGTACTCCATCGTGGGCACAGTCATCGACCACCCCATGCAGCTCGCTATCATGAATGAGCAGCACGGAAAGTGGCTGATCACGCCCGCCCAGGGAATCCTCGGCATCCTGAAAACGACTGGTCTCAAGAAGTGCCATGCTCTCGTCACGATCGACGCCGACAAAACTGCAGTCATCAGCTTCCACTCGCCTTCCGACAAGAAAGCGCTTGCCAGCTACCCTGAGAAGCATGCGGTGAAAATCAAAGCCACCGGCACAACTGCCGACGCCGCGACAGCCACCAAATCGAAACCGAAGAAGACCGGCGTCTGATCGCCGCCAAGACGCTCTACCGCGACCACCGCGCGTAAGAGCAACCTCCTCCTCGGGGCCAACCTCGCATTCCAGCGAGAAGCCCCGGGGCAGCGAGCCTCAAACCCAAGCACCGAAAAGTAGTACCCGTTACTGCATCGGGGCTTTTTTATTTTGCTAAATAAAAATATTTACCAAACAACTTTTTCCGAAATTCAAACCGTTAAAATTGCACAATACTATATACGCAACGTTCCCTTCCTTCACCTTTATCTTCTTTTGAAATAAGCTTCAGTTCAGGCTTTATCTCTTCTTCATCAAAAACCTTATAACCCTCTCCAATTCGTACCGGTAATTTTTCTAAAATTATTTTATCAATTAAACCTTCTTTAACAATTGATGTATTGAGTGTCGGACCGCTTGAAAGCAGTACTTCTTTTTCGCCTTTTGAATTTGTTTTTATAGCAGCCTCGGCGGCTTTTTCATATGCCTCTTTCGGCGACCTTGCCACCACATAGCCGCTCTTGGGCTCAAAATTTGCATCACGGCTAACCACAACTCTTTTTACAGGAAGAGCTTCGAACGCCTCAACTAAGTAGCCGTCATACTTTTGAATAGCGTCGTATGTTTTTCTGCCGACGATAACAGCTCCGTATTCGCGGCACATATCTAAAAATTCATTCCACATTTCATCAGGAATGAAGTCTTCGCTGTGATCAATTTTTGAAATGAAACCGTCGGCGGAAACTACGTTATATAAAGTAATCATATATTTTCATTATACCTGATGGCTTAAAATATTGACGACTTAACGTTTTATATACTCTAATTTATTATCCACTCTTTTTAAAAGACTCTCAACATTTTATGCACAGACATTTCCACCGTTTTTTCAGCCTAAAAATTTGACATCTTAACCTATAGGAGCAAAATTAAACTAGGTTTACTCATACAGAAGAAATCCTACTTTAAAGTTTGCATCGTGTCTCGCGTATTGCGCCTTCACCGGAACAATTAGAGACCAAATATTTGCACAATGGGGATCCCTCTTCAGAGAATAGACCTGCCAATTCAAAGCCCTCCCTCGCGGAGGGTTTTGATTAGGACGACTGTTGTTTCTTATTTATTTTTAGACAGCCGCGCGCGCTTTACCGCAAGACGCTTTTTCGTCTTTTTTGAACGCGATGTACGCATCTGACCGACTCCTGTTGCTCGTTTAGCCATATGCCGAGATTATATACTATTAGATGAAAAGCTCCTATATCATAGACTGCGTCAGCCTCCGGACGGCAAACTTAAGCTTATCTGAAATGACCTGTTTCGATTGACGTGTAAATATCCGACTGCTTTTCACCTTCAACCTCAAGCGTCGCCCAAGCACCTTTATTCATGCGGGCAAGAGCATGGTCTACAAGAAGATATTTACCGGGGACATCTACGGTAAACTCAACAACAGCCGCTCCTCCTGCCGGAACCACGGTTGTTTGAACATTTTTAAATATGGCAGACCCTTCACCCATGGCCGCTTCCGGGTACACAGTGTCAAATATTTCACCTATTACGTGAAAAGATGAGATGAGATTCACTCCGCCGTTGCCGACAAATATTCTTACTCTATCTCCGACTTTCGCCTTCAACCTCGGGGTTTCTTCTATCTTGCCGTTAAACACCACATAGTTAGGTTTGCCATCAAGTAAGGCATGCGAGTCAAATACAGCTAAACCTTTTTTTCCGAGATCTCCCATTGTATAGAATTCTCCCTGAACTACGTAAAATTCTTTGTCTACCTCAGGCAGCCCCTCTTTCGGCTCAACCAATATCAACCCGTATTGCCCGTGAGAATTATGAGTACTGACATTCGGCATGGCACAATGATAAATATATAACCCTGGGTTCAAAGCCTTGAATCTAAGAACCGCGGTTTCTCCTGGATTCACATTGGTTACAGAGGCTCCTCCGCCAGGGCCGGTTACAGCATGAAGATCTATATTATGATCATGCAAGCTAGAAGGGTCGTTCGTCAGAGAAAGCTCTACTGTATCGCCTTCTTTTACTCGTAAAAACGGCCCTGGAGTCTTTTTGTTGAAAGTCCAGTAATTGAAATATATGCCTGGATAAATTTCTGATATAACTTCCTGAGCGGTAAGAGAAATTCTCACAATGCCGTCGCTGTCGGGCTTTTGCGGCGCCCTCGGTATATTCTCAAAATCGGCGCCTATATCCTTGATTCTTTCAAATTTATTCTCTTCCATGAAAAACTGTGCGATCTTGCCGAAAGGTATTGCCGCGGAAACACCCCCGGGAGCATGAGAATACATCCACATAGGCATGGCGAACTCAGGCGCATACGTGCGGTTTGAAATATACCAACCACCTGCAGCAACTATGGCCAGCATAAGCGGCAAATAAATGCCTTTACGCCTGAAAATTCCATGAATGACCTTGTTCCTCCACAAATCAACAAAAAGCACGATTAGCGCCACGGCAATTATGACTGAACTGACCACTTCTAATATTAAAAATTTAAACATACGCGTTTAATAAATTAAATTGTATTATTTTCTGATAATGTGGTCACTGCTGTCACACCCCAAAGATTCCATCTCATGCTCTATATTCTTCAGCATTAGGTTTATATCTTTAAGTGTTCGGCCTTCAGATTTCAGGTCTATTTCTATTTCTTCTTTTGTCTTTTCGGCAAGTTTTTTTTCATTCCGCAGGCCGGTAAGCAATATTCTGTTTCCTATGAACGCCGACACAAATACACCTATCATGAGCAAAATGACCACCCCTATAAAAATAGACCACAACCCGTTAATGCTCAGGCTGTCTGCCGTAAGCCAAATACCCCTCCACAGCAAGACAATGCCCACAGCGGCAATTGAAGAATAAATTATAGGCTTAGTGCTTAATAAAGCCCTTACTTTATCTTCCAGCTTATCGAAGAAAACGATGATGTTTTTTAGCATAATTTCATAATACCTTATTTCCGGCGCGTTCTTTAGAAGCCGACACGTCAAAGACCTCTCTTGGAGTGATGACCAGCAGGCCTTTGACTACCCGCTCCGGCAGAATTTTTCCTATCCATAATTTGGCCTCATCAAACATGCCGCCCTCCGTCAGATAAACTGCATTGCCTTTTATCTGATACCCTTCCATGCCTTTCCAGATGGCCAAGGCGATGTCGGAATTATTGACTATGTTCTGATGTGTTTTACCCATAAAATAATTGATAAGCCAAATTTCATTGTTGACTATATTAATACTGGACACAGGCACCACATTTATATTGCCGCCTGACATCGTGGCGAGGGCCTTGCCATCGGCGTGCAACAGAATATCTTTCATATGTTCGGTAAGAATCATGGGTTCATTGATATTATACATGTTAAGCCTCGCAATTTATACAGATCTTTTTTCTGCTCAATTGCTGTGCCGCGTTCATGCTGTGCTGATAATATAATGTCTTGATGCCCTGTTTCCACGCCTGGATATAAAAATTGTTTATATCCTTAACCGGAGTCTTCGGGTTTATCATGACATTCAATGACTGGCCCTGGTCGATGAAAACTTGCCTGTCAGCCGCCTGATCAATTATTAACATCTGGTCGATCTCGGCAAAAGTTTTGAATACCTCTTTTTCCTTCCAGGAAAGGAAACTGAGATGCTGTACCGACCCGTCATTGTCTCTTATGCTGCTCCATGTAATTTTGTCGTTCTTGCCTTTAGATTCCAGAAGATTTTCCAGAAATTTATTCTTTATGGTGACTTTCATTTTGTCTATGTCTTTAACATAGCAATTCGACCATATCGGCTCTATGCTCTGCGATACTTGGCCCAAAATGAACGCTGAGGACGTGGTCGGGGCGACAGCGCACAGCGTCGCATTTCTTCGGCCGTAGCCCTTCATGATTTCAGGCTCGCCGTATTCTTCAGCCATTTTGCCCGATGCCTTGTAGGCCTGATCTTGTATCGTCTTAAATACAACCTTATTCAGCTTAAACGCCTCAACGCTCTCAAATGCAAGCATTTTCGATTGCAAAAGGGAGTGCCAACCCAATGCCCCCACTCCAAGGGCTCTGTTTGCCACGGCAAAATTATATGCTTTTTCCATGAACCTGAATGCATACTGATCGGCCGCGACTTCGGAGTCTCTCATTGCTTCTATCTTTTCTATAAACTCAGACATGACGGCGTCAAGAAAATAGACAAGAGTCTCCACCGCATCGGTATCTTTCCATTCATCAAAATACAAGACATTCATAGACGACAGGTCGCATACCACCGACCATTTTTCATTTGACGGCAAAAGCACTTCGCTGCAAAGATTGCTCGCGTAAATAGTAAGACTTTTATCTTTGTACACGTCGGCGGTATTTTTATTTACATTGTCTTTGAAGAAAATATACGGGTACCCCATTTGCCCCCTTCTTTGCAATACTTTCGCCCAAATTACCCGCTTGTCTTCGTCTCCGGCAATCATTTCTTCCATCCATTTGTCGGTGACCGTAACCGCGTGAGTGAGCTCCTGAATAGGGTTGCCTTCCGTGCCGATGTCAAGAAATTCTAATATGTCTTGATGGTCGATGGGAAGGTACGGCGCAAAGTGGCCTTTACGAACCGAACCCTGGCTGACGACATTTACCATAGCTTCGAACAGAAGCATAAAATGAACGGCTCCTGATGATGCACCGTTATCTTTTATAGGCGCGCCCCTGGGACGCAGTGCGCCGAAATACCCGGATGTTCCACCGCCGAATTTACTCATCATGCCGACCTCGGCCTGAGTGAACAGTATGCCGGCCATGCTGTCATCAATATATGACCCGAAGCAGCTGATGGGCAGGCCTTTCCTTAAACCAAAATTAGACCATATGGGAGAAGCCAGCGAAAAATACCCCTTTGACATGTAGCCATAGAATTTGTCGGCATACCCAGGTTTTTTCAGAATCTTTTCCGCCCGTTCCGCCATAAAACGTACCCTTTCTTCCGGGCTTTGCCCTGCGGCAAGGTAACCTTTGGCCAAAAATTTTCTACTATATTCGTTTAACCATTTCATATATTTTCAGAATAAATCGTTGCTGGTAATACTGCTGCTCCGCTTGTTGTAATTGATTGAACGCTTGACGAAGAAATCTCCGTGTTTTGTGCCTATAATTTCGTCATCAAACCATTCTGTCTCCTTGAGCAGCTGATCGTCGATGGAAAAGATGCGCGGCAGACCTATGCTTGCCAGAGAATTGTTGAACCTGTTCTTTATGAACTCCTTAACGACCGCTTTCGGCAGAAAATCGAGCTCGCCGGCCTCAAATATCCAATCTACTATTTTCTCTTCGGCCTCATATGCCTGCCTGCACGATTCCGTGACAAATTGACCGTGGCGCTCGTCGAACCATTCAGGGTTTTCTTTTTGTATGATTTTAATCAAATCGATACCGAACAGCCCGTGAATCTGCTCTTCTTTCGAGGTGGCCTCCACGGCGTTTGATATGCCCTTAAAAATATTCTTATGCTTATTGAAGGACATAATGATCAAAAATTGAGAAAACAGCGACACATGCTCTATGAACAGCGAGAACAGCAGAACAGACTGGGCGTATTCTCTGTCATCATCGCTGCGGGAGTTTCTGATTGATTTATCAAGATAGTCAATTCTGTCCATGATGACCGGAATATTTTTTATATTCTGAAACTCGGCGTTAAGCCCCAATATTTCAAGAAGATGCGCGTAGGCGTCTTGATGCCTGACTTCACTTTCAGCAAAAGTGTATCCTACCGATCCAATTTCAGGCTTAGGCAGCTTTTTGTACACGTCTCCCCAGAATGTCTTCACATTGACCTCTATTTGGGCAATTGCCAGCATGGCGTTTTTAATGGCGTTTCTCTCAGCCGCCGTGACATGCACTTTGAAGTCTTGAATGTCACTCGTAAAATTAAATTCGGTATGAATCCAGTATGAGTGCCTGATGGCATCGACATATTCAAGCAGCTCTGGATATTCAACGGGCTTAATATTTACACGTTTCTGGAATATATTTCTCTTCCTCAATTGGGCGTGATGATCGCGATATAAAATATACGCCTTGGCCACATCGTGAAAATCCTTTTTCATTAGCTCTTCCTCTACCAGATCTTGGACATGCTCTACCGTGGATATTTTTTCGCCCTTATCGCCCGCAGGCAATTTCTTTATATGCGACATGACCCCTTCGGCTATCATTAGGGCATCTTTTTTTGACCCGTGTTTTACGGCCGACATCGCCTTAAGCACGGCACTCTCTATTTTGACGATAGAAAATGGCTGCACTGACCCGTCTCTTTTCGTTATTTTCATCTGATTCGATTGCTCTGTTGATTGTTCTGTTTGATTACTCATAAGGATGGTGTTATATTGATAGTCATCTATGATGGAAATATATTATACACATAGATGAACATCTATGAATAACAAAAACGTGTGGACAACGCATCAAAAAACAGAAACGGGCGGCCGTCCAGTGAAAACGGTGAAAAAAACCTACAAGGTGCCCTCTTGGGTAGACAAAGGCGTCCTGCCTGAGAAAGAGCTTTGCCCAGACTGCTTCAAGGTTGTGGGGGTGCAAAGCCGCTACAAGCTCGTCTGCATGCTCGGCAAGTCTAAGGACGGCATGACAGTGACAAAAATAACTAGCGGCCTCAAGCTGCAGCAGCCGACGGTAACTCACCACTTAAACGTACTGCGCTCTGTTAACGCGGTAGTCAGCGCCGATGCAGGCAGAGAGCGCATTTATAAATTAAACCGCAAAGCGCATTGCTTTGAAGAGTGCAAAATACCTTTTTAGGTATTTTGCACACTGCCTAGAAAAACCCCGCGGACTCGCTCATTCGCCGCAATCCGTTGTGTTCACTAACTCTGCTTCTTCCCCTTCAAAAGCATGTTCACTGCCTCTTCCATTGAGCCTGCGCGGGTAACCGCGGCGCCGTTCACGAAGAATATAACATCGGCATTTTGAATTGTGTTCAGCCTGTGAGCAATGACAACCTTCGTGGTTTCTTTCGGCAATTTTTGCAAAATTTTCTCAAGCTCCTGTTCAGTGACGGTATCAATATTGGCAGTTGCCTCATCGAGAATGAGCAGGTCTGGCTTTCGCAGAACCGCGCGTATGAAGGCAATAATTTGCTTTTGGCCGAGGCTCATAGAGTCTATATTTTTAGGAAGCGGGGCGTTGAGGTCGCCGTCGAATCGCGTAAGCAAATCATCGAGACCTTGGTCTTTTAAAGTGGCAAGCATCTCTTCAGCCGTGAATTTTTCATACTGCGGGTTTCCGTAAACAATATTGTCGCGAAGTGTTCCTCCAAAAATTACAGGATCTTGCAGAATGAAACCGAGGGAAAGCGTGCGGTCTTTTTGTTCGTATGTGCGTATGTCTTTTCCTTTCAAAAATACACTACCGCGACTCGGGTCGAATAGCCTTGCCATAAGCGATGCAGTGGTGGTTTTACCGCCGCCGGTTAGGCCTACAAGCGCATATGTTTTACCTTTTTCAAGAGTGAAAGAAACATTGTCGAGAACTTCTTTTACTGAGCCGTCTTTGTTGTCAGCATCAAAGTAGTGGAATGAGACATTTTTAAATTCGAGAAGTGGGGTATTTTGTTCTGCGTATTCCTCTCCGGCTACATTTTGAATACCTTTTCCTGCTTCAACCGTTTCACCCGCCAAAACCTTCATATCAGACTCAAGCGACAATATTTTAGAAATTCGCGCCCAGGCCGAAAGCGAAACCTGCATGGCCGACCAAAGCTGTGCCATCTGGCGCAACGGGTTATAGAATTTTTCGGCATATGCGAGGAAGCTGACCAGAATACCAATAGTTGCCTGACCATTCGCAATTAAATACAAACCGTATGCCAAAACCGCATATTGCCCCAAGTTCGCGGCAAAGTCGTACGCCGGCATGAAGATTCCGTTCCAAATTCCTGCCTTTATATTCGACTTATAATTACTGTCATTAATTTCACCGAACCGGCTGCGGAAATAGTCACGCCTGTTGAACGCCACTACCACCTTAAAATTCTGCAGGCTCTCTTGTACTTCGGCACTGAGAAGCCCCGTAGCCTTAAGGCCTTCGTCGTTGGCTTTCTTAACCGAAGACGCGACAAGACGGCTTAATATAACCAAAATTACGGCAGGAAGAAGCGTTGCTACACCGAGTTTAATATGTACAACAACCAAAAATACAGCCGCACCTACAATTATAAAAATACTGCCCACAAAACGCGTAAGTGTTTCAGAAAAGAATTGGCTCAGCTTTTCGGTGTCGTTGTTTATTCGGGAAATAAGGTCGCCGGCCTTGTTTTGGGTAAAGAACGCCAGCGGTAATTCTTCGAGCTTGCTAAAAATAAGATTTCGCAGTTTGAACAATAAGCGCTGGCCGACGCCACCCATCACTCTTATTTGAACCATGTTGCCTACGAAGGCCACGGCGTATATGGCGAGCAATATAAGAGAATACTGCGCAAGGCCGCCTTCAAGGCCTTTTGTGACAAATTCATCTATGGCAATACCGGTAAAATATGGGCCGAGCAGGGTGCAAAGCGAGTTAACAAGAAGAGCGACAAGCGCCAATATCATAAAATGCCACTCACCTTTAAGAAGCGGCGCTAGCTTTCGAAACGCATCTTTGTAGTCGCGGCGGGGCGCTTTCTTTTTTACGGCAGCTTTAACACCAGCAGAGTTATCGCTGCCCTCTGTTGCCTCCCCGTCTTCCCCTGCAATGAAGTTAAGATTGTAATTCATAATGTGTGGTGCTTTTTTGCGACTCGTAAATTTGAACGTACTCTGGCGTAGTCTTCATAAGTTCTTCATGCGTGCCGGCATTAATGAGTTCTCCTTCAACAAGAAGAATAATTTGGTCATACTGCTCAACTGAAGATATTTTCTGCGTCACTGAAACCAAAGTAAGGTCTGGGAATTCGGTGCTGATGTTCTTCAGAATATTCTTTTCGGTAAGTGCATCGACTCGCGCGGTGAAGTCATCAAGAAACAGTACACTAGGGTTAGTGGCCAAAGCGCGAGCGAGCATGATGCGCTGCTTCTGCCCTCCTGAAAGCGAAAGGCCGCGTTCTGAAACTAAAGTATCAAGCCCGCGTGGCAAGCTCGTGGCAAAATCTCCAAGCTCGGCCACGCGTATCGCCTTCTCTAAGTTTTCTTCGGTTACACCCGAACCGAAGGCAACATTGTCGCGAAGGCTCAGGTTGAAGAGAATACTGTCTTGAAAAACGAGACCCACGCTCGCATAAAATGAATCGGGGTTATATTCTGAAATTGGCTTACCGTCGTAGAGCACGGTTCCTTCTGTTTGATGAACAAGCCCCGAAAGCACGGCCAGAAGTTGCGTCTTACCTGCCGCTGTAGGGCCTATAATGGCAGTTTTAGTGCGTTTTTTTACCGCAAACGAAACCTTGTTCAATATGTGCTTGTCGCCGATCACGAGCGAGACGTTGTCGAGGGTGATGTCGCCTTCTATTCTTTTTTCCAGAAGACCGTCGCGGTGCTCTTCGGGTATTGCGTCAAAAACACTTTTAATGCGGGCCATCGAAGCTTGCGAACGGCCTATCATGCTTGAAGTGAATCCTATAATAAAAATTGGAAAGATAAGAATTGAAATGTATGTGTTGAATGCGGCGAAATCACCGATGCTCATGCTGCCTTTTATAACGAAACCTCCACCGACATACAAAATTATGAGCGATGCCAAGTTAGCGGCAAACATTACTATAGGAATGAGGCTCGAA
>CALMYA010000026.1 GCA_937873535.1 uncultured bacterium
TCTTTGGCAAAAAATCTAGAGTGGGTTTATCTAAATCAAGATAAATTTGTAATAGTAGCTTCAAGTGCTGTTTTAAAACATCTTAGAATTTTGGAGATTATTCCAGATATTATTTTAGCTTCTGCAGATTCCGCAAAGAAAGTAGGTAAGAAAATTGCCGTTGAAAAATTGGCGGGTGCTAATGAGCTTGCAGACACGAATACAGATGCTAACAATTCTGCTTCAATCGGAGCGCAAATTGCGGTTCCTAAAACCGATGAGTACGGCCGGCGCCTTCCTACTGGAACGGCAGCCGACATTCAAGTGTATCAAACAGACACCGCCGACCGAATCGGTACGTATAAAAGCATAGTGCGTGAAGAATTTGCACGAAAAAAGTCGGTGCTTATTATTGCCCCTACGGTAGTTGCGTCTGAAGAGCTGGTTGAAAATGTAAGTAAAGGAATTGAGGCTCGGGTGGTTCTAATGCACGGCTCTCTTTCAAAGCAAAAACAGCTCGCGGCATGGAAGAAAATTCTTGAATCGGATAACCCGACACTGATTGTTGCCACCCCGCATTTTTCGGCAATACCTAGGCACGACATCAGCACTATTATTATCGAGCGCGAATCATCGAGAGGCTATATGTCGGTACGGGCGCCATATATAGACTACCGCTTTTTTATAGAAGCTTACGCCAAAGCCTTGGGCGCGCGTATAATTCTTGGTGACACCTTCCTTAGAGTTGAAACGCTTTTTCGTCGCGAAAGCGGCGAAGTAGCCGACTTCTTCCCTCTTTCATATCGTATAGAAAAAAACGCCGAAATAATTTCAGTAGATTTAAAGGCAAAAGAAAAAGAAGAGAAATTGAAATTCAAGATAATGAGCGAAGAACTGCACTCGATGATAGAGCATGTAGGCAAGAAGTCGGAAAAGATGTTTATTTTTACGGCACGGCGCGGGTTGTCGCCGCAGACTGTCTGCGGCGATTGCGGCTTCACTGTTGAATGTCCGGTATGCAAGGCGCCTATAGTTCTGCATCAAGGTAAAGAGCGTTTCTTTTTGTGCCATCATTGCGGCACCAAGCGCGGGGCACTCGAGGGCTGCGTTAATTGCGGCAGCTGGAAACTCGTAACACTTGGCATCGGCCTCGACACTGTTTCTGAAGAAATTAAAAAAGATTTCCCGAAACGTCCAATTTTCAAGCTCGATAAAGATTCAGCCTCTACCGACAAGCAAGCCCGCGACACTGTTGCGGCATTTCTTAAAAGCAAAGACGGCATACTGCTCGGCACAGAAAGTTCGCTTTCATTTTTGCCTGTTCTTCCATATTCTGCCATTGCCTCGCTCGACAGCCTTTTTTCAATTCCCGATTTCCGCATCAATGAACGCATTTGCCACATCGTATTGCGCATGCTCGAAAAAACCACTTCCTACCTTCTTATTCAGACACGAAATTCTTCAAACACTGTGTTGAAGCATTTAACTTCCGGCACCCTGCTTAATTTTTATAAGGAAGAGATAGAAATGCGGCGCATGGTTAATTACCCGCCGTTTAGCGTTCATATAAAAGTAACAGTTGAAGGCAGCCGCGCCGAGGCTGCCGAGAAAATGAAGCAGCTTCAAGACATGGTGGCCGCCTGGGAGCCTGCCATCTTCCCCGCCTTCGTGCCGACGCCGCGCGGCAAGTCGGTGCTTCATATGCTCATTACAGTGCCTCTTGAACGCTGGCCCGACCAAGAGCTTCGTTCAACCCTTACAAGTTTGCCGCGAGAATACGTAGTCAAGGTCAACCCTGAAAGTCTGTTATAATGGCCGTACTTTAACCTTGGCACGTCGTTTTTTCACCACAATCACACACCATATGAAATCTTCATCAAAAAAAT
>CALMYA010000027.1 GCA_937873535.1 uncultured bacterium
TGAAATGATTAAGTGGATCAGACACAAACCATTCTTGCCAAGATGACGACGTGTATCCTGTCTCTTCAGCAAGCTCTCTCTTAGCAGACTCAAGTGGCATATCACCTCGCTCACACATACCTCCAGGAAGCGCAACGAATGGATCTCTTCCCGGTTGCTCCTCG
Organism: uncultured bacterium; assembly: GCA_937873535.1. Classification (GTDB taxonomy): domain Bacteria; phylum Patescibacteriota; class Minisyncoccia; order Phycocordibacterales; family CAIZLB01; genus VEQN01. The sequence goes on from CALMYA010000027.1 coordinate 165, forward strand.
TGATTAAGAAGAATATGATTATCACTAACAGCAACCACTGTTACTGTATCTCTTTTTTTTAAGGCCTCAAATGTTGCAGACGAGCCATCAAACATTGCCTGTTCCCAATGGTACACGTCGAATATAATGCCCTTAAATACAAGCTTTGCTTTTTCCGGAACAAGATTGGCGGTTTTTGGGGTATAAGTTCTCATGTGCAAAATTGTACCTTAATTAAGAGCTTGCAACAATATTTTTTTAGAATAAAAGAAAGTGAAAAACCGCGCAGTGATCAAAGCTGAAGCTCTGGGTGCGCGGTTTTTTGCAGGGATCGAACCTGCGATGTGTTTGTTTGCCGAACGGCTCACGGGTTTGTGGCCATTCGGAAGAATGAACGATTCGGGTTGAGCTGCGCTGGCAGCTCTCCCACTTTGATTGAAATGGAAGCAAGTTGGCTGCCATCCCCGTTGTCGGTAATTGACTCGAATGTGTAATATGGCACCGACACCCAATTCACCATGTCGCTTGTACCTTGAAGGGTAAAAGCACCAGGCATTGTGTCGACCGTCATGTTGAAGACGGAAGAATTTCCTGCCACACCTTGAATGCCGAACTTGAAGCGCGGCGGGTGTTTAATCAGCCCCTTGTCAGGTATCGAGGGTGGATCCATACTCGGTGACATATCGAGCATATCAATACCTTCTCCCAGAGAGTCATAGGTTGCCCCAGACCCCCAGAATAACCTTACCAAGCAACTACTCTCACCAGTACGGTAAATGGTTCCGTAAGCGAGAAAACCAGTCTCAGCAATTTGAATCGTAAACGTTACAGTTTCCGCTGCGCCGCCTGATCCATACTGCGTTGTTTGAATGTTTGTGACTGGGTAACTAAGCACGGGGTATGTGTCCCCCTTAGCATTAGAGTACGCTGGTGTGAACATTGACGGCACCATGGTTGAAGCCGTCATTGCAACATCGATCTGCATGAATCGTCCGCCATTCGGGGTGTTCATGGGAAAGATGATGTAAGCCGTCGGATTAAGGTTTTCAGGAGAAAGCCGGATGAACCCGCCTTCACTGACAACTTGTCCGGGGTACCCCCATTCTCCGCCTATTAGCACCGCCGAGACATCGTCCCAGAGGTTGTAGCTGATAAGTGGTAAATGGAAGTTAATGTTCGTGTTCGTGGAGGCCAGTTGGTAGTTCACAGGAGCAGGAGTTTTGAAGTCTTCCAACCCCCAGAACTGCTGAATTTTTGCCGAGCCATCTACTGATTGCCAATTGATCTGTTGTACATAGAAGTAGTACAGACCTGAACGCTTCACAGCGCTCGCTGGCAAGTTTGCCGTAACTGTCACACTGGCGGTTGAACCGTCAGCAATATTGTTGTGAGGAATAGTGACAATGCTTATTGTTGGGCAAATGACCTTATCGAGGCCGTTTGTGGTTGTTGCTACGACCGTAATTTCTTTTACAGTCGACCCAGGTTCCTGGATTGCTCCACCCATTGCGGTTACATTGAATGTAAACGATGCAGTTGCATTCGTTGTTGTACCGTTTTGGTTTTGATTTGAAGTCACTGTCGGTGTCGTTGCGAGTGTCCAATTGGCGGCTATCTTCATCAGATGTTGTGTCGGCCCGCGAATGATTTTCGGGGGAAAGAGAATGGAAGTAGATCCTAGCGTCTTTTGATATACGACGCTTGAAACTTCTGCCCAAACAACTGATGGTGAAATGTCATTTGCAGGGAAGTCTGCCTTCACTGTCAGCACTTTCGCGGTGTTTGCCGCGTTGGGTATGTCTATACCCATGAAGTGTACCAACCATTCATCAACCGGCATTGCCGCTGAACTGATCAAGGTTGTACCATCGTACAAATAGACGGTTGACGGGTGAGAGTGCGGGGTACTTCCATGCACGAGGACAGTGACTGCCGAAACGATGGTATCTTGGCCTTCGCATTTGGTGCGGAAGTTCAAGAGCGGCACATTGTGCGCTCCATCGTAGGCGGTGAGCCTGTAGTTGTCTGCACGCAGCGGGGGGTAAGCCTCGCTGAGCGTGAGAGTTGAATCCGCCATTGCCGATGAAGGCAGTGACAGAGTAAGTGCGGCCACAATAAAGATGGCCGCAATGAAGTTGGCAAGGAACGTTGTTTTCATAGGATTCTAGGACTGAGTTTTGGGTTGAGTTGATGTTGTTCTGAGTGTTCGGGTATGTGTTTCTGGCCTATGTAAGCCGGTTAGTATTATATCACATTTATATGATTATTACAATATATAGAAAAATAGGCGTATTTTGCTCTTGGCGGGTATAATAAGCATCTAAACAAACACATATATGCAATTCGCAGAACGCTACCAGAAGCTTAATAAGCCCCAAAAGAAGGCCGTAGACACCATCGAGGGCCCCCTTTTGGTTGTGGCGGGGCCGGGTAGCGGAAAGACCGAAATTTTGAGCCTGCGGGTGGCTAAAATATTGAAGGAAACGCAGGTTTTGCCGTCGAACATTTTATGTCTTACATTTACTGAATCGGCTGAAATTAACATGCGCGACAGGTTGGCGAAGCTTATTGGTCATGAGGCATACCGCGTTTCCATTCATACCTTTCATGATTTTTCGGTGAATATTATCCAAAGATATCCTGAATTTTTTTATAAGGGCGCAATTTTCAGCGCGGCCGACCCAATTTCCCAAATAGGCATTCTTGAAGAACTTTTTGAAAACTTGCCGCACGACCGCTTGCTGCGCTCGTATCATCCTGAACAAGGCTTTGTATATTTAAGTGATGTTTCAAAAACTATTGCGAACTTAAAGCGCTCAGGCATTACGCCGGATGAACTTGAGGAGATTCTGGCGCTCAACAAGGAAGCGTTCGCCACCATTCGCGAAGTAATTGTGCCAGTTCTCGATAAAACAATTTCAAAGAAAACTATTGAAGAGGTGAGCGTGGCGTTGAAGCAGCTTGTTGGGAGGGGTGGGGCGGGTGGTCATGCAAAAGCAAATGCAGGTGTTGATAAGGCTGCCAATTCTCCCGTTAGCGCCGCGAACGCCGCGCGCCGTGCCACGCCTTTTTCTACACTAACCGACGCCGTCGCTCTTTCCCTCACTGAAACTATAAAAATGTGTGAAGAAACAGGCAAGAATGAGCCACTTTCAAAATGGAAGAGTAAATATCTGAAACCCGACGACACTGGCAAGAAAGTTTTTCGCGATGAACTGAATGCCAGCAAGATGCTTGAGGTAGCCGAGATGTATAGGAAGTATCGCGAAGAAATGCATCGACGAGGTTTTTACGATTTTGACGATATGATACTTGATGTTATTGAAGCGCTCGAAAAGAACCCGCGATTGCGATACGAATTGCAGGAGCAATATCAATATATGCTGGTCGACGAATTTCAGGATACCAACAATGCCCAAATGCGAATTTTGAAATTACTTGCCGATGCGCCGGTGAATGAGGGCAAGCCGAACATTATGGTGGTGGGTGATGATGACCAGGCGGTGTACAAGTTCCAAGGTGCGGTGCTTTCGAACATCTTAAATTTTAGAACAATGTTCAATGAGGTTGAAACAGTAATAATGACAAATAATTATCGTTCTACCCAAGATATTTTGGACATTGCTACGCATATTATAAGAAAGGGCGAAGGGCGCCTCGAAAGTCTTATTCCTGAAATGGATAAGACGCTAATTGCCAGCAACCCGTCATTAAAAAGTGGCAGCATCGGCACAGCAGACGGTAGGGGTGGCACTGCAGGAGTGCATGCGGGTATCGTTCATAAAGAATTTGATACAAGCTTGCACGAATATCATTTTGTTTCGCGCGAAATTAAAAAACTTATTGATGCAGGCAAGCAGCCTGAAGATATTGCCGTTATTGCCAGAAAGCATAAGCAGCTTGAGGCACTGGTGCCGTATATGCAAGGTGCGCGTGTGCCAATTCGATACGAACGCGAACAAAATGTATTTTTGGAACCGCACGTGGCAGAGCTCATTATTATGGCCCGTTTTGTTTCAACATTGGCGGCGAAAGAAACTGCAGAAGCAGATGAATTTTTGCCGAAGATATTATCGTTTTCATTTTGGGCTTTGCCGCGCAAGGTTATTTGGCAGATTTCAAGAACAGCTCATTCCGAAGGTCGCGCCTGGCTCGATGTCATGCAGGATGCAGATATTAAAAGTACAGAGCCGCGAGCAGCGCAAATTGCCGAATTTCTTATGGACTTAGGCGTTCGTTCGCAAAGCGAGCCACTTGAAAAAATTCTCGACATTATGATTGGCGCGCATGTGGCACTGGCGTCTGATTCTGAAGATGATGACTTTGAGCACGGTAGCGAAGAGGGTGGTGATGAGGGCGATAATGCTACAAAGAAAGCATTGCCAAAAAAGTCTATCGCACATACCCAGCCCTTTGCCAGCCCGTTCAAAGAATATTATTTCAACAAAAGTCGCTTTGAGCATGCGCGTGCCGAGTATCTTTCATTTCTTTCAAGCTTACGCGTGTTCGTAAAGGCCTTGCGCGAATATAAAGGTAAGGCGGGCACACACGATACCTTGCTTATAAAAGATTTAGTTGACTTCGTTGACATCCATCAAAAAAATAATATTTCACTTAACGACGAAAGCCCATTTGCCAATGCGCGAAATGCAGTTAATTTGCTTTCAGCACATAAAGCTAAAGGTCTAGAATTCGACACTGTTTTCGTGCTTTCATGCCAAGATGAAGTATGGGCGGGAAGAGGAATGATAAAGAAAATTTCTATGCCTTTGAACTTGCCAATAGACCCAGCGGGCGACAACGAAGATGATCAGCTGCGATTGTTTTATGTGGCACTCACTCGCGCTAAGCGCAATTTGTACATGACATCATATAAAGTGAATGACGACGGTGCACCTTCCGAAAAACTGCGCTTTCTTGTTCCTCCTGAAAATGCCGATGAAGCGCTTAAGAACGAAGCTTTGCGCAAAATGTATATACCGGATGTTTCGAACCTTGCCGGCGAGGGTAATGCGACTGTCGCTGGTAGTGCCTCGGGTGAGACGAGCGGCGGCAATAAAAGTGAGTCGCCAGAAACAAGCGAGCTTCTTACTGCATCATGGCTTTTGTACCACACACCGCCGTTTCTTGGTGAAGAAACAGAATTGCTGCGCTCGCTTCTCGATAATTATCAACTCTCGGTTACGCATTTAAATAATTATTTGAATGTGGCAAAGGGTGGGCCGCAGCTCTTTTTGGAACAGAACTTACTACGTTTCCCGCAGGCAAAAACGCCGTCGGGTTCGTACGGTTCTGCGGTGCATCGCGCTCTTGAGCGCCTTTCTGTGCAATTTCGATATGACGGCGGTAATAATGGCAAGCTCGTAGATGAAGACACCTTCATAGAATGGTTTAAGCACTATCTGACCCTAGAACGAACTTCGCGCCAAGATTTCAAGCTCTATTCTGAAAAAGGCGAAAAGGCCCTGCGCAATTTTTATGTTCAAAAGAAAAACGAGTTTAAGGCGACAGATAAAACAGAAGTGAATTTTAAAGACCAAGGTGTGCTTGTTAACAGCTCGGCACACTTAACTGGAAAGATTGATCGTATGATAGACCTTGGTGGCGGAGCGCTTGAAGTTCATGATTACAAAACAGGCAAGCCAAAACTCTCGTGGCAAGGTAAAGACGATTACGAAAAAATACGATTGTATGAGTACGAAAGGCAGCTTTTGTTTTATAAGATTTTGGTTGAGAATGCCAAAGATTTTGCAGGGAGGTACAAGGTGGAAAGGGGGGTGCTTGAATTTATTGAACCGGTGCCTGGTTCGGTCAAAGGTGCGGAAAGCGGCAAACTTTCAGATTTGAGTCTCAATATAGATAAAGAAAAAGTAGAGAGAACGGCCGCGCTCGCGGTGAAGGTGTATCAGAAAATAATTAATCTAGATTTTCCGGACGTATCAAAATATTCGAAAGATTTGGAGGGCATCAGGAAGTTTGAGGATGATTTGTTGAAATCCTAGATTTAAAATTAAGAATTCAACAATCTCTCAATAATAGCCTTCATGCTCGAATAGGGAATTGAGCCGAGGCTGTTTCCGTCTGGGCTTATAAGCGGAAGGCGCTCGATGTTTGCCGAGCCGTCGGCGTTCGTTGTTCGAACCAATATAACAGTGTAGGGCGTGGCGCTGGCACCTGCATGTTGGCCGGCACGAACCGCCTCGCTAATTTTTGCCGCGTATTTGCCACTTGAAAGGCATTCGTCGAAAGCTTTTTTGTCGACACCTGCTTCATCGGCAAATGTTGAAAGTTTTGCAGGGTCGAGTTCATTGTTTGAAGGAGTATTCGTAAATATTGTGTTCAGATATTTCCAAAATATTGCATTGCCCCCGAGTTCGGCGACGCACTCTGTTGCCTCGGCTTCTTTAGGTGCCTTCGAATGAAGTTCGGCAATAGGGTAATGACGATATACCCAGGCGACTTTGCCGGTATTGTTTGTTGATGCTGCAGACGCAGATGAAGACGCGTTTACAGTTGCCGTACCAGACGCAGTAGTTGAAGCTGTTACTTTAGGGTTGTATGTATCAAATATCTGTTTTAACGCGCCGTGAAAGGCCTTACAGAAAGGGCATTCGGTGTCTGAATACTCCACAATAGTTATCTTTGCATCCAGGTTGCCTTGAATGTGGTCGAGCTCTGTTACGGGCGCAATGCTAAGGCTAGCAACATAGGCGTCTGCTTTCTTTTGAATATCTTCTGCTTTAGGTGCTGCTGGTGCATTGCCGCCGTGATACACCGCCCAAGCGATGGCACCGCCGGCGATGAGAATTGCTAAAGGTAGGAAGAGTTTACTGAGGTTTTGCATATGAGCAGTATAGCAGAAAACCTAAGCACGCAGTGGGAGCAAGGGATTAAAGTGTAAAGTAATAGATTTTAGTTAAAAATACCAGAAAAATGGTATAATTAATGGATGAAACAGATAGCTCAGATTCTCAAAATTGTAGTCATTTCTGCAATCCTTTATTTCTTTGTTTCCATATTTTTTGTAAACCCATTTTTTGTAATCGGCCCTGTGTCGTTAATTGTCAGTAATATAATTACTATTGTAGTGATTGTTTTATTAGTGGCGCATCTCTTAAAAAGAGATGATAAAGGAACGCAGTCAAATTCTCAGCAAATAACTTTTCCTAAAAATGAACCCAAAACTGTATTTATAACCATAGTATCTATAGTTATTGTTGCTTTTACTTTATTTATACCGACAGCCTCAAACAGTCAGATGGCTGGTTTGGTATACCTGGTAGCTCTTCCTTTAATGATTGTCGGGCTAATTTTAACCGGCCTTTTTAATAAAAAGTATAAAACAACTTCAAATCAAAAATATAAAACTGCGGCAATTATTACTTTAATTTTCTGGGCTTTTTTCCTGCTTGTTCTTTATTCCCAATTTATTCCTGGAGTTTCTGACTATTTGCATCGCATCTAAGATTTAAATTAAAACGGCAGACTGAACGTCAGCTTGCTGTCAGCCTCTTTCTCCCATCCGCTTGTATTAATCGCAAACTCTATTGGCTCTCCAACACCGCCACTTTTGTATTTAAGTTTTTTGTTGGCGATTGCGTAGTCGTAGAGGTCTTTAGTAACGCGCACGTCTTCGATGCAGTATTTAATAATCTTGTCGATTTCGCCCTTCTTCCACCATTCAACCGCTTCGAGGCCGTTACCGCTTTTACCGCGACCAAGCGTAGCTTCAGCAATGTTTCCGAGGCCGATGCGGAAGCCGAGCGCTTTCTTTACTTCTTTCAGTAGGTCGAGGCTTCGCATTTTAGCGAGGTCGCCTGAGTAATATTTATTCAAGAGGGGAATGTCGAAGTGGTCGCCGTTGAAAGTGATTAATTGGTCGGCCTTTTCAAGGATAGGCCAGAGCGACGGTAAATCTTCCTGAAGAAAACTTTTATATTCGCCGGTTTCAGAATCGTATGTGCAGACCACTGAAATATCCAAAAGCACCGGGTCGGCTCGCCCTACGTCGCTGAAGATGTTCCTTGTTTCAATATCGAAAAATATTTTGCGCATTGAATGAATATTTGAGTTCCTATTATAGCATCATTTTTACAACAAAGAACTTATAAAGATTCCTTTAATTCTAGGAGTTCTAAGGCTAGACATTCTATGTTTTTTATGACAATCTCTGTGTCTGCTTTGAATGATACACACGCTGGATTCGCTAAGAAAGCAAGTGTATTTTTCTGAAGGTCCTTTGTTTCAAAATATTCAAATTTAACCTCCTTATATTTTTTGCATATTCTAAATATATTTTCCATAAATGCCGGCGTAACAATTTCCAAGGCCTCTTTCGGATTTTTTGACCTCGAATCAAACATGAGATTGAAGTCATTCCATTCGAGAGAAAAATCGCCATTTTGCTTGCCAACCTGATGTTTCTTTATAAGTATGTTGGAAAATTTGGGTTTATAGTTATCAGCATCAATGACCATTACGCCGTATCTTTTAAATAGTGAATAAAGTTCGTAGTACTCGAAACTATTTCCTTTTATGACACCTTCAATATAGAAATTATCACGAAAATAAAAAAGACTGTTGAGTGTTTGGAATTGGTGATACAGATTTTTGGCAATTAGGTTTGTCTGAAATAGATGAATTGTGAGTTCTTTTTTTGATGATGCATGCTGGAGACTCTTTAGGAATTTATTTCTTTTGCTGTTAATAAAAAGGGCAACGGGTGTACCCAATAGAAGCATTGTCAGTAACAAATTAAAAAGCATAAAGTAAAATTGCAGTTAAGCGGCGATCTCTTCGCCCGTCTCCAAATTCTTCATCTTATACGTTTTACTTTTAACCTCTTCTTCGCCAATTACAATTACAAACGGAATTTCTTGCTTGGTGGCACCCTTAATTTGATCGCCGACACTCTTATACGTGTAATTAACCGCCACGTTCTTACCGCTAGCGCGTAAATTGCTCGCCACTTCTTCGGCGTATGAGCGTGAGCTTTCTTCCATAATACAGATCATAATTTCCGCACTTGAAACATAGTTTGGCAGGAGGTCGCGTGTTTCAAGAAAGTCGTGAATGGTAACGTCGCCCATACCAAAGCCGAATGCTGGCAGGGTTTCGCCGCCAAAGAGGGCGAGGAGGTTGTCGTATCGGCCGCCGCCAAAAACAGAGCGGCTGTTTTTAGGGTCGGTATCGAAGACTTCAAAAACAGTGCCGGTGTAGTAGTCAAAACCGCGAATAACAGTTTCGTCGTACGAAACATTGTTTATGCCTTTGGCACGGAGTTCGCTCAAAATAGCATCGAGTTCTTCTTTAGCTAGGCGGATGTTGGGGAAGGCTATTGCTTCGTCGTAGCTTGGGCTACCGGCGCTCAGCGACAAAAACTCAAAAGGCTTTCCGATAATTTTCTCAGCTTCACCGCGAAAGACCTCTTCGTCCATTTTATTTTTTTTGTCGAGAAGGCGCTGAAGAGCTTTAGCTTTCTGGTCATCGAGTTCGTACCAGTTACTAAAAATAGCATTCATAAGCTTGCGGCTGCTCACTTTAATTTGAAAATCTGAATCTTGCGCGCCAAATTCCTTCATTATTGAATACGCCAAAGAAATAATTTCAACATCGGCCTCAATTCCTGCTATGCCGAACATGTCGACATTAAGTTGCCAGTGCTCGCGAAGACGGCCGCGCTGAGGGCGTTCGTATCGAAAAACATTAGGAATAGAATACCAGCGGGCAGGCATTGGCAGTTCACGGCGACGTGACGCTATCATTCGGGCAACAGTTGGCGTCATTTCTGGCCGCAAAGTAACTTCGCGGTCGCCACGGTCGGTAAATGTATATGTTTGTTCGTTTACAATTTCTTCGCTAGTTTTTGATTTATACAATTCTGCAGGCTCTAAAATAGAGGCGCTGTACTCGGTGTAGCCGAAAGACTCAACACATTTTCGCCATACGCCGAATATGTAATTCTGCTCGGCCATTTCTTTGGGGAAGAAGTCACGCACCCCTTTATATGGTTCAGTGCTTAAATTGCTGGTGTTTTTAGCCATGATAGGTATTATAGTCTATTGTATATGGAATCAAAAGTAATCTCCCCAGAAACGCTTAGGCATGTCATTATGCAGAGCAATATTAAGGCGCCAGTACTAGGTCAACACCCAAGTGGTCTTATTCCCGTATACAAGAAGTACGGCGAAACCCCATTAGAATGCCTTACCCGCTTAAGGTTAAAATTTCCTGCCCTTGAGAGAGTCACCTTAAGCTACGCTGGCCGCCTCGACCCTTTGGCTGAAGGCCTTATGCTAATTTTAGTAGGAAAAGAGTTTAATCGCGACAGAAAGACATATTTGAAGCTCGACAAAGAATATGAACTTGAAATTTTGTTCGGAATTTCAACAGATACTGGCGACATTCTTGGTATACCAAAGCAATCCGATATTAGAAAAGGGGCAATAAATGCTGATATTGTAAGACAAATCATACCAAGCCTTATTGGTAAGCAGCTTTTCCATTACCCAGCATTTTCTTCGCGAACGGTGAAAGGTAAACCACTTTTTGCATGGACAAAAGAGAATAAACTTTCTGACATTGTAATACCTACTGCCGAAATACATTTAAGGAAAATATCTATGTACGCCACAAATGAAGTGCCAGCTTCTACATTAGCAGACCAAATTAAAAAAGCTGTGGCTTTAGTTAATGGCGATTTTCGTCAGACAGAAATTTTGGCAGCTTGGAGTAATTTATTTTCAAAACAAGTTTCGCAATCAGATAAATTTTTCACATGTAGTTTGAAGGTAACCTGTTCTTCAGGCTCATATATGCGAACTTTAGCCGAAGAAATTGGCAAACGACTTGGCGTGCCTGCTTTGGCCTATTCTATTAGGCGCATAAAAATGGGGGATATGGGGGTGGAGCAGGCGTATATTGTTGATTAAATTTAGAATTTTTTTATCACGCCTTCATGTCTGCTGCTTATGATGCATTCATGGCTGATATTAAAGACATAAATGAAGGTGCAAAAAGCACACAAAACAAAATCATAGAGAGCATCGGTTCTATTCCTGCATATATCGACGAACTGCTGAACCGCTCATGCATCGAAAGCGTCAGCGATATACATATAGACCCGCAGGCTAAACACACTGTAGTGCAATTTCGCACGGCAGGCTCTATGCGAACACTTGAATCGGTGGGCTACCGTTTTCATGAAGAAATAATTGGCAGAATAAAAATACTGTCGCGCTTGCGTACCGATGTTCACGACAAGGGGCAAGACGGCAGGTTCACATTTGTATATAAAAATAAAGTTGCAGCAGGAAGTGCTGCAACAGGCAAAGAAGAACGCATCGACGTGCGCGTATCGATTTTGCCCACATTTTATGGTGAAAATGCTGTGCTACGTATTTTGCGGCCTGAACACGGCCGCATGCAAAAGTTTACCGAGCTCGGCATGGCGGAAGGGCAGGCAGGTGCGGTGTTCGAAGAGCTAGAGAGACATCAAGGCATGATTATTCTTGCCGGCCCCACAGGCTGCGGCAAAACAACTACCATTTACACCATGATCAGTGCCTTGGTTAAAAGCGCGCGCAATGTTGTAACCATTGAAGATCCTATCGAATATTTAATTCCCGGCGTACGCCAAATACAAATTCTCGACCACGCCGACTTCGGTTTTTCAAAGGCGTTACGTTCTATTCTTCGTCAAGACCCAGATGTGATAGTAGTAGGTGAAATGCGCGATAGCGAAACAGCAAGTTTGGCATTTCAAGCGGCGCTTACCGGGCACCTTGTAATTACTTCACTTCACGCTGAAGATTCAGCTGGAGTTTGCTCCCGACTTCGTGATTTGGGAATAAGTAAAGATTTGCTGCATTCACTTTCGCTTGTGGTGAGCCAGAGGCTAGTTTCTGTTCCTGGTTCTAGTAGCGCTGCAGGAGGCCGAGCTGGAATATTCGAAGTTTTGCCGGTACAAGGAAAAGTGAAGTTGGCACTGTTTCAGAACTCTTTTCCTGAATATATACGGCTTACATTGCACAAATGCGGAGCAAAGCTTCTGTACGACAGTGCCTCTGCAGCGTATGAACGCGCAGGCATGAAGCTTAGCGAAAAAATAAAAA
>CALMYA010000028.1 GCA_937873535.1 uncultured bacterium
TTTCTCTGGGTCTTCAATAAGTTTAAATTGAGCAAGAAAGTCTTCTATTTTCTTTAAATTAGACATACTACCTATTCATAGGCATCACCAAATACATAAAAGATTGGTCTCCTATCGGCTTAATTACCAATGGCTTACTAGTGCCTCCAAACATAAAGTCGATACTATCTGAGTTTAAAGATTGCAGAGCATCGTTTATATATTTATAGTTGAAGTTTACGTCTATTTTTTGGCCTTTTATAGCACCCGAAAGGTCAGTAGAGCTCTCTCCAATATCGTTATTTTTTGTTGTTAGTTGAATATTCTTTGATTCTGGATCTACAATAAACTTCACATGGTAAAAAGTGTCACTAAAAATAGTGTTTATTTTAAGAGATTTCATAAAATCTTGCTTCAAAACTGTGGCTTCTGTAACAAATTCTTTTGGAATGATATTTTTATAGTCTGGGAAGTTTCCTTCAATAACTCTAGAGACCAAATAAGTATCCTTACTAATAACAGCAATTTGGTTATCATCTATAACAACTTCAATTTCTTCATCTAGGCCGTCAAAAACCCTTATTATCTCTCCGGCGTTCTTAACTGGTATCAAAATATGAGTAAAGTCGGGTATGTTTTTTACATTTATACTCTTTTCTGCCAATCTAAAGCCGTCTGTTGCCACAAAAACTAAAGAATTATTTAGTGGGTATACCCTAACACTAGAAAGCTCGGGTTTAATACTTGATGTAGCCGAACTGTACCAAACAGCCTTAAGACCATTAACAAGGCTCTGAGCCTTAATTTTAAGCGTTTTGGAGGTATCTTTGTCTACTTTTGGAATAGATGGGTACTCATCTGGTGACAAGGCTTTAATAACAGCCTTATTCTTAGAAGAAGATACGTACAGGTTTCCATCCTTAACCTCTAGTGACACCGACTTATCGTCAGATAGTTGAGAAATAAGACTTGAGAGAGTGTTACCAGGAACAGCTATGACGCCGTCTACCTCTGACCTTACGGGTACAGTTATTTCTAGTCCTATATCAAGGTTTGTGGCTTTAATTAAAAGACTACCGTTCTTCACTTCTAAAAGGACACACTTTAATATTGGAAGTGTCTGATTCTTGCTAGTTATCTTCTCAGCTTTTTGAATTGCTTCTGAAATTTTTTCTCTAACGCCTTCAAGTTTCATTGGTGTGTATATTTATCTATTAAGAAATTATTATTACTATTAGGCCTGTGGATATGGGGATAACTTTTATACGTTGGGGTAACAGGTTTGTTTGGTGGTTTTTAGAAGTAAACCTGTGAATTGTTTTTGATAACTTATTAATTATATAGGATTTTAACTAAAACACCCTTATTAACTACACCTTGCTACACCGATAATAACAGAGATATCAACAGTTTTTGTAAGGGTATTAACTAGTTATTAACAGGTTTATCCACATATTCTATAAGACCTCTCTAATTTGTCTTAAATCAAGGTTCTAATCTGGTTGAGTTCGTTTATGAGCTCTGAGTTTGATTTAAGCTCGTTCTTAATTTTGTCGCACGAGTGCATAACTGTTGTGTGGTCTCTATTCCCCAGGCGTTGTCCTATAGAAGGGAAAGAGATGTTGAAGTCTTCTCTGAGAATATACATAGTTAGTTGCCTTGGTTTAACAACCTCTTGCCTTCTTGTTTTGTTGTAGATGCTGTCTTCTTCGATGTTGTAGAAAGAGGCTACTGCGCGCACAACATCTTTAACCGATATGCTCTTTTGAGGCTTATTTGAGTCTTTTGTGAGCTGTTTTACCTCTTGAAGGGTTAATTCTCGGCCTTTTAGCTGGGTTTGGCATATTACCGAGTTTAAGGCCCCTTCAAGCTCTCTGATGCTGTTGTTTATAATTGAGGCTAGATAATAAGCTGTTTCTGATGGGAGCTTAAAACTGTTTAAATTAGCCTTAGTTTGAAGAATTGCCACCTTAGATTCGGTGTCTAGGGGTGAAATATCTACTATCATACCGGCTACAAACCGTGATTTAAGGCGCTCTTCTAGGTTTTGAAGGTAGTTTGGGTGCTGATCTGATGAGAAGATGATTTGTTTATTGCCATCATACATGTAGTTAAAGAGGTGGAAGAGTTCTTCTTGGGTTTTCTCTTTGTTTGAAAGAAATTGCATGTCGTCCATAATGAAAACATCGTACTTTCGGTATTTTTCTTTGAAATGGTTCACCTTGTTCGCCATTACTGAGTTGACGTAGTCGACAGTAAAGCGCTCTGAAGTTACATAATGAACCCGTTTGTCTTTATGGTGTTGTTTTATGTGGTTACCCACAGCCTGCATAAGGTGGGTTTTTCCTAAGCCGGTGTTTCCGTAGAAAAACAGAGGGTTATAAGCCACAGGCTTCTTAAGTATTGCTTGAGCAGCGGCATAAGCGAGCTCGTTGAAAGGCCCAACAACAAAGGTGTCGAAGGTATAACGAGGGTTTAGATTGTCTTCAGGGTTAATATAGAGGCTGTTTAGGGGTAATTCTTTGTTTTGTGAGGGAATATCGGTGATAATATCGTCTTTTTTCTTGTTGTTTTGGGAAATTATGTACTCAACAGAGCGAACCCCCTCTACTAAGTTTCGCAAGTTTTGAAGAATATTTTTATGATATTTGTTCTGAAGCCAGTCTTTAACAAAAGTATTAGGAACAGCGAGAAAAACTACCCCAGAATCTATGCGTAAAACGTATGTGTCTTTGAACCAAGTTGAGAAGGTTGCCTTGGAAACTTCCAGTTCTATCTGAACCAAAACTGTATTCCATAAGGTCTTGCTATCCATGATGCGAAACATTATATACTACGCGCGACACGCGGGAACTTGATTAAAAATTAAAGTTATGTTGATAAGATTGTGAAAAAATTTTTTAAAAATAAAAACTACGCATTTAAATACAGTTCAGGCCACACCCTTGAATTATAGAGAAGAATAGGATATTATCAGCGAACTATGTCAATAACATACCAACCAAACAAGAGGAAGAGGGCCAAAACTCACGGCTTCCTTGTCCGAACAAAGAAGTTCGGCGGAAAGAGGGTTCTTGCGGCACGCCGCCGAAAAGGCCGAAAGAAGCTTACTGTTTAAAATAAGCTTATTTTAAGCCATTTTTTAACACCCCTTAGATGAAAAACAGTGAAATTGGAGAGGTTTTAAAGGGTGGAACTGTATATAGGTCTACCTCATTCCTATTAAGAGCTACCCCTTCACAAAAAATTGAAAAACCTGCTTATATAGTAAGTAAAAAGGTTTTTAAAACAGCAGTAGAAAGAAATAATATAAGAAGAAGGTTTCGTGCAGCACTCTCGCCATTTTTAAAGAAAGTTCAGAGGCAAAAATTAGTTATAAGCGTTGGGCAGGAATCTAAAAATAAAACCGTTGGAGATATTAATGTTGAACTTGAAAAGTTGTTCACTAAAAGTGGTATGCTTAATTAAATAACTATTAAATAAATCTATAAAATGTACCACACTCTATTTTACGACCCACTCTATAACCTCCTTGTTTTTCTTATCGATTTAATTCCTGGCGGAGACATTGGTTTTGCAGCAATCTTACTTACCTGTTTGGTAAAAATCGTTCTCTTCCCTCTTTCTAAACAGGCCACAAAAACACAAATAAAAATGAAGCTTCTTGAGCCTGAGCTTGC
>CALMYA010000029.1 GCA_937873535.1 uncultured bacterium
TTTTTTATTTTATTGATTCTTAATTTTATTGCCGCTGATATTTGCGAATCTCGTCGCGCAGCTTCTGGGCCTCTTCAGCCGGATTCTCGGCGAATATGATACCACGAGAAGAATTGATAATCATCCCCCGGCCGTCGCTATTCTTTGCTGCTTCAACAGTTGCCTGAATATCGCCTCCTTGAGCACCAATGCCGGGTATGAGGAACGTCGTATTTCCAGTCAACTCGCGGGCCTTTTTAAGGTCTGCAGGGTATGTTGCGCCAAGAACAAGCATGACATTGTTGTGAGTATTCCATTCATATGCCGCATTGTGCGCAATGTGCTGCCACAAGTTCTCGTACATTCCTTCAAGTGCAAGGTCTTGAAATTCGCCTGAGCCTGGGTTTGAAGTTTTAGCCAAAATAATTGAGCATTTGTCGGTACGTTCAAGAAAAGGCATTAAGGCCTCGCGGCCAAGATATGGGTGCAGCGTTATGGCATCTGCCCTGAGCCAGTCGAAAGAAAAATTTGCATAGCCATTGTTCGTATTTCCTATATCTGCACGCTTCGCATCTAAAATAGTGAATATGTCTGGGTGGTGCTCATTCAGGTAGTCGAATGTCATCTTCAATTCTTTTATACCCTGCTCGCCGCGAGCTTCGTAAAAGGCGCTGTTTGGTTTATAGGCAGCGGTAAATTCATGCGTCTGGTCAATAATATATTTATTGAATTCAAACTGCGGATTTTCTGCCGACTTGAATCTCTCTGGGATTTTCGCGAATTCAGGGTCAAGGCCGACGCAAACGAGCGAATTTATCGCCTCAGCGCGCTTGTCGTATTTTTCTGAGGCATTTGGCATGGGTAAATATTTTACTGGAAATTATGTTTTGCAGCCCAGCCATGCGGGTCAGCAAACCATTCCTTCACAAGCGGCAGCTTATCACCATCGAGCTTACCCACAGAAACAGCCTCATCTAAAATAACCGGAAATTTCGTAAGTGAATGCAGGTTTATCTTTGAATCCTTAAAGGCCGCAATTGCTTCAGTAAAACCATAACTTACGATGACATGGCAGTCTTCGACTATCGCTCCTTCTTTGCGAAGCGCTTCAATACTGGCGAGGCTACTGCTTCCTGTTGAAACAAGGTCTTCTATAAGCAGCACTCGCTTTCCTTTAACATCACCACCTTCAATTCGGCTTTTAGTGCCATGATCTTTCACTTTCTTTCTGACAAATATAGAAGGCTTATCCATTAAAAAACCAAGCGCTGCGCTGTGAGGAATACCGGCAGCCTCTACTCCGGCGATAACATCAAATTGTATACCATCTTTTTCAATGACATCCTTGAATCCTGAAATTACTTTCTTCCATTCTGCTGGGTGATACGGAAACTTTCTGTTGTCTACATACACTGGTGATTTTATTCCTGACTTGAACGTAATGGGCTCATCAGGCTTGAAGCCTACAGCTCCTAACGTCAGCAATGCATCCGCAATTTCTTTTTCAGTATTCATGATTAAAATTTATTTTATTTAGTATATCGCCTACTTATTTCCCGCCGCTCCCGACACCCCGCTCATTTTTAATTTCAACGACTGCTCCTTAATATCTTTCGCCAAATACGGCCGCCACATGGCGCCTGTTGCCGACATGACGAAGTCGGCGCCGTGTGCCATGTATTCATCGAAGTCGGCAGGTGTGTTCACCCCGCCGACGCCGATAATAGTATACGAAAGGCCAAGCTCTTCGCGAAGAGCCTTGAGACGCTTCACCATATCGAGGCCGGCCCACTTAATAGAATGGCCGCAGACGCCGCTTTTGAGCCTTCCATCTCCCGGCAATGCCTGCTTGCCGTCTTTGTCTATAATTTCTGCAGCAATAGTATTGATGGCCGAAATACCATCTACCATAGAGCCAACCTCTTTTGCAAAACCGCGAAGAGCGATTTCGGAGCCGTCATCGTTTCTGAAATATCCTATTTTTACTATAAGAGGAATCTTACCTATAACCTCTTTTATAGCCGTAGCAATTTGCTTGCTTCTTTCTGTGTCGTAACAAAGAAGGGCCGACGTGCCTTCGTTCGGGCAACTAAAATTAACTTCGAGCACGTGCACCCCTGTTTCTAAAAGTAACCGCGCGGCTTTCCTGTAATCTTCTATGTACGCTTCAATATTTCCGTCACCTTCCTTCGTGCCTTGAAAACCGCCGACCACAATTTGGCCTTTGCGTGTATTTTTCACAAGTTCGGCCAAATCTTTCTGCCAGAATTCTGGCTCGAACGAAGGCACGCCGAACGAATTAGTAATTGAAAGCGGTTCATGATAATTGCCGTCGGCTACAAGCTGCCCCGCTGCTTTTTCAAGAGTGAGGTCACCTTCTAAATTTACCGAAAGCACGTTCGGCCATGGGTGACACGGGTATTTTCTAGTGCGAACTGTCTTATATGTTGCAATGTCAAAACCTTTGTCGAGCGCCCCCTGAACGAACTTGCCGTTCAAAAGTGGCCCTGCGGGAATTCCAAAAGGAGAATGCACTTTAAAACCGAAAAAATTATATTGCGGCTCGCCTTCTGTTGTGAGCACTTCGCCGTCGGAAAAAGCGCCAAACGGTCATTTCTCGTAATTTTCTTCGTATGATTTCTCTGGGTCAAAAAATGGTGTGTGTAGCATTGTTTTTTTT
>CALMYA010000030.1 GCA_937873535.1 uncultured bacterium
TAAACCTTTTAAAAAAGATTTACGCTACTCGCTGAACGTTAACAGCGTTAAGACCTTTCGGGCTTTCTTCTGTTTCGAACGTAACGGCGTCACCCTTTCGGAGTTCATTGAACTGAACGCCTACAAGAGAGTTAGAGTGAAAGAAAATGTCTTTCGATCCGTTCTCAGGAGTGATGAAACCGAAACCTGTTTCTTTGAGCGTGTTGATTACACCTTTCATAGTTAGTTTTTCGTTATCTTAGTAATGCACAAAAGAGAATTCCTTGAAATACGACGTTTTCGAATTAGACTTTTTGTTACTTGTAATAGTAGCATGGCGGGGGCGGGGTGGCAATAGCTGTATTTTCCCTAGTAAGATGCGCAAAGCAGAATTGCATGGAATGTATAAAAAGTGGTAATATCATTTTTATGAATACAGCAGACACAAACAATATGAATAACTCTGAAAAATCTAATTTTATGTTTAAAAACAAAAAGCTTATAGCCGGGCTCTGTATACTTGTTATCGTTATTATAGTAGCTCTATCTGCCCTAGGTGGTAAGAAAAAAGTGGGCGAACATCCTCCAATTGTTACCGATATTACCGCATCTGCTACCAGCACGGTGGCAAGCGCTAGTAGTTCTGACCCTTTAGTACAGGCTGTGCGTAATATTTCATATGGTTTGAAACAGCCGCAGACTAAACTAGTAAATGGCTATTTTGTTGGGAAGTTTGAAGATTGTGGTGGTGGCTCTTGTAACGGCATTACTTATTACTCTCATATGAAGCTTAGCGACCAAATTGCGGTGGGTGATCTTAATGGTGATGGCGAGGATGATGCAGCTGTAATAATTGGCAGCGCCACTACGCAGTCTCCAAATATAGAAGGTGTTAATTACACAACTCAGGTTTTAGCAGCAGTAGTAAAGCAGGGCAATACTCATAAAAATGTTGCTGCTATAAAGTTTCTTGGAAACATTAGTGCCCTTACAGCATCTATAGAAAAAATTAGTATAAAAAATGGTGCTATATATGCAACAGTTGTTAGAAACGTTGGTTCAATGAATTTGTCTTACCCAGCAGCAACTGAGGAAATTCAATTAAAACTTAACCCAGCATATGCAAGTGGCTTTGCTTTGTTTAAAGACGGCATACCCGAAAACCCTTCAGAGCAAGTGCAGCCAGATATTACAAAGGCGGTAGTTGCTGCGAACTCTGTAAATAAAATACTTACATTGTCAGGAAGTAATTTCTCGATGTTTAAAAACACCGTAGTTCTCATTTCTACAGAAAAAGGAAACGTGTATGAGTCTATGGTTGTTGAATCATCAAAAAATAAATCGGCAATTACAATACCACTATCAAATGTCGGTTTTCCTGCATTGCAGGGTAATGTTGCAGCTAAACCTTACGATATCAAGCAAATTCCTTCTGGAACATATAATGTTTCGGTTGAAACTGAAATGTGCGTGCAGGGGCAGACATGCAAGACCACCGTTAGTAATACTGTTGAGGTAAAGATTTAAATTAGTAAGGTCTCATTTCTAAAAACAAAACCCACCATACAAAGTGCTCGGGTGGGCTTTGTGTGGTGGTTATACGGCTCGAGCATGGTCCGCATCTCCATTTTGCATAAGCTTGATAGCTCTTTGCAAGCGATTGAGGTAGCCCTTTAGCGTTGATTCCGACATATGCAGACTCGTCATGATGTCTTCAGAGGTATCACCCGAAATTATTGCGCGTGCAATTCTTTGTAGGGTTCTGTCTTGAAGAATACTGAGAAGTTCTAGCGCCCATCGTCCACGATGGAAGCTGCAGTACATATGCGGGGTTTTACAACGCAAAAGCTCTGGCTCGACCGGTTGCATTTCTGCACAACGATGACGGCGGTGGCTCATAGTATTGGTGCTGGTTATGCGACGTATCGCATGGGGATCTTTTGGCTATATTTAGAGTATACCCATAGGGTCGGGGAGGCAAGTTTATTGGTGGAGATGCGCGGATTCGAACCGCGGTGCAACTAGGTTTCCGTGATGAGTCTACGCAATGTATTTTTCTTTTTGCCGGAAGAGGCGCGCCTCATTGCTGAGGCAACGCATCCCGGCTTTAACCGTTTTGGCTTAAAAGCAAACGAAACGCCAAAACGACGATCTTCTATGGGTTCGGCGGGCGACTGAAGAGAGCCGTTAGCCTATTTTGCATGTATACCGCCGGCCAATTTCCTGCAAAAAGAGAAATTGGTGACGTCGCTAGGGGAGCGTAGCCAGAAAACTGGTTAGGCTCGAGCTGTCGCGAAGGCGAAATCAGCCGCCGTATAAAACGGAGACTTTACCGCTTGTCGTGCGTTAGCACTTAGAGGTTCCTGAAAGTTTAACGAGTTTTCAGAATACTCGATTGCGCACATCACGGGGCGCCTAGATGTCGATACCTTTCATCCCCATGTTTTTGCGCCGGAAGCCCTTTGAGGCTTCGGCGCGGTGCTTAGTTTTCAACGTTCTGATGCCTTAGTTCCATCGGTAGCTTAACTTATGACGGCTACCGTGCGGCTATATTACCTCATTTATGCCCTTATGGCACGAAGTTTTTTTGTGCCGATTTATTTCATCTCACGCCGCATCTCACGCTCGGTCTCTCTTTTTTTGGTGCTGGCGCGCTTGTCGTGCTTTTTCTTGCCGCGTACCACTGCCAATTCTACTTTTATGCGACCGGCATTGTTGTATAAAGCTACAGGAACAACAGTTGTGCCCTTTGTTCCTGCATGTTTGCCGCCCGATCTTTTTCCTTCAATATCGGCAAGTTTCAGAATTTCTTTTTTATGCAAAATAAGTTTTCGTGTTCTATCGGGCTCGTATGTTTTCGGCGTGTTGTTCTGCTGATAAGGGGGGATATGCATGTGCATGAGAAAAGCCTCGCCGCCGCGAATGATTGCGTAAGAACCTTCAAGCGAGCCGGTGCCTTTTTTCACCGCCTTTGTCTCAATTCCAATAAGCTCGATGCCGGCCTCGAGCGTTTCAAGTATTTCGTAATTGAAGAATACTTTTTTATTGTTGATGTAGATGGTTTTATGCTTCATGTGTAATTGACGTTTTGACGGTGTGATGGCTGAGAGCTGTGCTGCGTGTGATGGCCTAAGTATAACAAACTAAAGAAACAAAAAAGACCGTCTGCTAGTTTGCGAGATCGGTCTCAGAATTGGTGTGTATCTTGATGCCTTAGCATCTGATACGAAAGAACTTGTGCGACCTGGACCAGGCGGCTGGTCACAACGTCGTGATGGGGTTCAGGCAGCTCCCGATTCCACCAGTACCCGATGTCATCATCGTTGTTGTGCCAGCCGCTGGTCAGTCGCGCGCTCTCTCTTACGCGGTCTATGAGAGCGTCGCGATCTTGGGTTTCTCCGTGAATATTGCATCATGCGGAGACTACTCTTTTGCCCGAACCTCGTGCTTTGGGCTCCTTTTGGTAAGTCGCTTTGCGTTTCTTTACTTTTTACCTCAAGGACAAGATGCGAGTACATTAGCATAGGTCCAAAAGCTTGTCAAATGGGGCTTATATTGTGTATACTTCGGGCATAAATGGCTTCTAACTCAACCCCGAACCCTAAAAAGCCGAACAAAAAGCTGCCGGGCCGGAGCATTACGTTCAATAATATTGCGGGCTCGCTGCTCATCTTTTTTGCGCTTGTTATGCTCTATACATATATAGCTCAGCCAAAAGAGCAGGTGCCTGTTCTTACAATAACTGAACTCGCTGCCGACATTTCTGCCGGTAAAGTTCAGGCAATAAGCGTTTTGGACGACGACCTCACCGTTACTTATATAGACGAAACAAAAAAAGATTCTAAAAAAGAAGCGCAGAGTTCGCTCACAGAAACTCTTTCTAATTTAGGCGTTCCTATCGACAAACTCGCGCTGGTTAAAATAGAAAATGTTACTGACTCTGGTTTTGGCTTTTGGCTCGACCTTATTCTGCCAATACTTTTACCGGTATTGCTCTTCTTTTTCATGATTTGGTTTCTTACGCGGCAGGCGCGCGGAGCAGGGGCCCAAGCCTTCAGTTTCGGGCAGTCGAAGGCGCGGCTCACCCTTCCTGAAGACACAAAAGTTAAAATTACTTTTAAAGATGTGGCCGGCGCAAAAGAGGCTAAGTCTGAATTGGCCGAAATTGTCGACTTCCTGAAGAATCCTAAAAAATTCCTCGATATCGGCGCGCGCATTCCTAAGGGAATACTGCTTATGGGCGCACCTGGTACAGGTAAAACATTGCTTGCACGCGCGGTTG
Organism: uncultured bacterium; assembly: GCA_937873535.1. Lineage (GTDB taxonomy): Bacteria > Patescibacteriota > Minisyncoccia > Phycocordibacterales > CAIZLB01 > VEQN01. Next base: position 4,262 of record CALMYA010000030.1, read on the forward strand.
CAGGTGAGGCCGGCGTGGCGTTCTTCTCGATGAGCGGTTCAGAGTTCGTAGAAATGTTCGTCGGCGTCGGTGCATCTCGTGTTCGCGATTTGTTTAAGCTCGCTAAGTCGGCAGCCCCGGCAATTATTTTTATAGATGAAATTGACGCAGTAGGACGAGTGCGAGGCAGCGGCATGGGTGGCGGCAACGACGAACGCGAGCAAACCCTTAACCAAATTCTGGTTGAGATGGACGGCTTCGAACCGAATGAAAAAGTTATTGTAATGGCAGCCACCAACCGCCCCGATGTGCTCGATCCGGCCCTTCTTCGCCCTGGCCGTTTCGACAGGCGAGTGGTTATCGATCTCCCCGACAGGGCTGACCGCCTGGCTATTCTTGAAGTGCATTCTAAAGGCAAGCCATTTGCCGAAGACGTTAACCTTAACGTGGTTGCCGAGAGAACCCCGGGCTTTTCAGGTGCCGACCTTTACTCGCTGATGAACGAAGGGGCAATTCTCGCCGCGCGCGAAAACCGAACTAAAGTCGGACAATTCGACCTTATCCGTTCAATTGAAAAAGTAATGCTCGGCCCTGAACGCCAGAGTCATATTCTATCTACAAAAGAAAAAGAGCTTACTGCTTACCATGAAGCCGGCCATGCTCTTATTTCTTCGGTATTACCTCACGCCGACCCGGTGCATAAAGTTTCAATAATTTCACGAGGCCGCGCGGCAGGATATACCCTCAATCTTCCCCTTGAAGACAGAAAGCTGCAATCTAAAAATGAATTTCTTGATCAAATTTGTATGGCGCTCGGCGGCTACGTTGTTGAGAAAAATATTTTCGGCGACCTCACTACTGGTTCTTCAAATGATTTGCAGGTGGCAACATCTTTGGCTCGCGACATGGTTACTAAGTACGGAATGTCCGACAAAATCGGCCCAGTAGCGCTTGAATCGGGCGGAGGCAAGGCATTGTTCGGCCAGAATGTGAGCGACAAAGACTATTCTGAAACCGTAGGCACAACCATAGACGGCGAAGTTTCTAAAATAATGAACGAAGCCTACGACAGGGCGTTTAAAATAATTACCGATCATCGGCCCGCCCTCGACGCAATTTCAAAAGCACTTGTTGAAGCCGAAACTCTTGAACGAGCCGAGTTCGAAAAAATTCTCGTGGCCAATGGCATTGTTCCAAAAAAGAAAGAGAAGATAGATGGAGGGAAGGTGGGGGTGGATATTGTGGCTTAAGGTAGAACAAAAATACGAACAGTGATATTATGTT
>CALMYA010000031.1 GCA_937873535.1 uncultured bacterium
AAACGAGTGTTTTATATTTGTTTATTTCAATTCAACTTCCCACCGTGCTATTATTCTAAGCATGCTAGAAGCCAGAAATTTTGTGCCAAATTTGGATGAGGCGAAGAGGGCTTTGAAGGAGAATAATGCCGATTACAAAGGCGAGTATTTTATTAAGGATATTATTTTTAAATCTAAAGATTCAAGCAAGACCTTAAGTGATGAATTTTTGCGTTTGAGACTTGTACCTCAAAATATTTGGGGAGAAAAAGGTGTAATTCTTGCCATTAAAAATACTGAGCTTAAGGAGGTGGGGAAGAATTCTGTCATTCCTTTTAAAATGCAGTTCGATACCGAAAAAGAAGCTCGCGACTACATCGCCGCGAATCTTGCCGACAAGTTTGAATATGATTTTGAATTCGATCGCACTGGCTGGCAATATTTTATAGGCACGCAAGGCGTTGACCTTGAAGATATAGAGGGCTGTTATTCGATTGAGGTTAAGTCTGAGACGGAAGAAGGGCTGAAGAAGCTTGTAAATATGTTCAACATGAAGGATGTGATAGTGGGGCCGTCTGTTGTGGCTGTTAAATCTATTCTAAATAAATAGAGGCTTCAATTTGATATATAATTAACTCATATGGAAAGCCCAGAAGAACCGAAGAAAAAGAAAATAGGCGCAGGGTTTGGAGTAATGCTTCTTCATGACGGCAAGGTACTTCTCGGCCGAAGACATTCTGACCCGGAAAAGGCAGACAGTGAACTTCACGGAGAGGGAACATGGACGATGCCCGGCGGCAAGCTTGAGTTCGGCGAAAGTTTTGAAGATGGCGCGGTGCGCGAACTGTTTGAAGAAACGGGAATTAAGGCGACATTCAATAATATAAAAGTTATTAGCCTTTCGAACGATAGAGTGCCTGACGCGCACTTTGTTACTGTTGGAACACTTTGCACTGAATTTGAGAATGAGCCCAAAGTGATGGAACCCGACGAAATTACTGAATGGAAATGGTTCGATTTAAATGCTCTGCCGGAAAATGTTTTTCCTCCAAGCATGCAGGTTCTTAAAAACTACCAAAACGGCCAGTTTTACTGCCGCACTTAATTGCCGTAAGCACTTCATTTTTAGACCTCTTTTAGCCCTCCGCGGCAACCCCACAACCCGCCCGCTTTATGGTAGATTAGAAGACATATGGAGACACTAGAAAAACTGTTCGGCGGGGCCCCACGGGTAAAGCTTATGAGGCTCTTCCTCTTTAACCCTTCAACCCATTTTCAGTCATCAGAAATTGCCGAGCGTTCGAAAATTGCGAGCAGTCGGCTTCGAAAAGAACTCGGTTTTCTGCATTCAATGAAGCTTATAAAAAAGGCTTCGCGCGGCGGCCGACCAACATGGTTCCTTAATGAGAGATTCCCATATCTTCTTGAACTCCAGAGGCTCCTTTTGCAAAGCAGCTTGGTCAGCCCTGATGCCATCATAAAAAAACTTTCAAAACTAGGCAGGCTTAAAATGGTTGTGTTGGCAGGCTTGTTCAAGGAACAGTGGGAAGATCGCCTCGACATGCTCGTGGTGGCCGACGGTATCAAGAAGGGCCGAATAGAGGCTCTCATGAAAACTCTGGAAGCAGAAATAGGCAAAGAAATACGCTACTCGGTGCTCGAGGCCGCCGATTTTAAATACAGGTTAGGAATAGGCGATAAGCTCGTCCGCGATGTTCTCGATTATCCACACGATATCGTTGTAGACAAACTCGGCATTTTGCCCGTGGTATAATAATTGGCATAGGGGTTAGTCGCCCCTTCTATTAAAAAATAGGTAATAGTAATTTTTAACATGATTATTCAGAATTGGGGAGACGCGCTCAACCAGTCATTCAACAGCTTCGCCCCTTCAGCCGTACAGTTCGTTCTCTATCTTATCGCCGCACTTATCATCTTCGCGGTAGGTTGGATAGTAGGCTCATTCATCGGCGATCTTATTAGCAAACTCTTCAAACTCATTAAGGTTGACGTTGCCCTCAAGCAGGCGGGTCTTGATGACATGCTTCGAAAAGGAGACATCAACCTCAACTCAGGTGCGTTCGTTGGAGGTCTTGTAAAATGGTTTATCATTGCCATTTTCTTCCTCTCTGCGCTTCAGGTATTTGGCCTCACACAGGTCAATGCGTACCTTACTGATGTTGTCGTAGGATATGTTCCTCATGTCATCGTCGCAGTCATCATTCTTCTTGTATCTATCATTATTGCTGAAGTCGTTCAGAAAATCGTCGTTAGCGCTTCAGCTACTGCGCACCTAAGGTCTTCAAAGGTGCTAGGCCTCATCACAAAATGGGCTATCATTGTCTTCGCCATATTAGCTGCTCTTGTAGAGCTCAATATTGCTGCAAGCCTTATTCAGATTCTCTTCATAGGCATCGTTTCGGCGCTTTCTATCGCTTTTGGCCTTGCTTTTGGCCTTGGCGGTCGCGATGCGGCAGCCCGATTTCTCGACCGTTCGGTGAACAATATGGGTCGGTAATAGGCAGTCAAATAGCCTATAAACTAGGCCATATAAAACCCCGCTTCTCTTTGTTGACAAAGGTTTGGGCTCATGTACAATAGCCCTTATCCAGATATGTTAAACGTCTTAAGGAGAAAGCGGAAAACCCACTAACGCCTGCATAAGGCGTTGCTGAGAAAACCGCTCTTCAAAAAGGAGCGGTTTTCTTTCGGAAAGTAACACTTTCGAAACAACCTCTCTGCCCTAAGACCACCCGGCCGACATATACTTTGAAAAATAAATTCTGCCCCGGAAATTGTCGGGTACTCAGCGCCATGTCGGTGTTAGGTATCCGGTAGTTTGGTCTTTTCGAACCGGAGGCAGATGTCGGAATCAAGAGAAGGACAATAACACTGTCCATTTAATTTGCTCGCTATGGCCCACTTGGGAGAGTGGGTTGTGAGCAACAAAAGGAGCCGGGTGGAATCGGGAGCCGCCCGGCTCCAACTTAAATTTCTCGGCGAGGTAGCTCAGGGGTAGAGCAGCAGGTTTTTAACCTGTCGGTCGTGGGTTCGAAACCCACCTTCGCTTCCATCTAACAAATTTTAGATGGAAAACCAAAACAATATGGCGACATAAGCATAACTGCCGTCGCCGTTCTTCTCTTGATTCCGACAACCCACAGCACGCTTTTCTCAAGAAGAAGCTGTGGGGCAGGTAACAAACAAAAGTGATTGTGGTCTTTATATTTCCTAATGGGAATATAAGGGCGTATGGTGGATGCCTAGACACAACAAAGCGATGAAGGACGCAGCATAGCGGCGATACGCTTCGGGGAGATGCTAAGCAATCTTTGATCCGGAGATTTCCGAATGGGGAAACCCTACAGACTTGATCTGTAATCTTGGTTTTAACCAAGATGCGCACCCAGGGAAGTAAAACATTTCAGTACCTGGAGGAACAGAAAACAATCTCGCAAGAGAACCATTATCTTAGTAGCGGCGAGCGAAAAGGTAGGAGCCCAAACCGAGCTTTCCAATGGAAGGCAGCATCTATTTATTTAGAAGCTGCACTCCATTGGGTAGCTCGGGGTTGTAAGGTGGCGATAGAACATTTATGTTCAAAGAGTTACAAAATATTCCGTTAACAGAACGAGCTGGGAAGCTCGGCCCAAGTGGGTAATAGCCCCGTATGTGAAAACGAAATATCTCTTATCGCTATTCTTGAGTACTTCGAGACACGTGTAGCTCGGAGGAATCCGCCGGAACTAACCGGCAAGGCTAAATATTTGTTGTGATCGATAGTGAACTAGTACCGTGAGGGAAAGGTGAAAAGCAGCCCGGTAAGGGCAGTGAAATAGACCTGAAACCATATGCCTACAAGGAGTCGGAGCGGAAATTTATTTCCGTCACGGCGTGCCTATTGAAGAATGAGCCAACGAGTTGATACATGCTGCAGGCTAAGTCCGCGAGGATGGAGCCATAGGGAAACCGAGTGTTAATAGCGCGAACGTAGTACGTATCAGACCCGAAGCCAAAGCGAGCTTGCCATGAGCAGGGTGAAGTTTGTCGAAAGACAGATGGAGGCCCGAACCCGTATGTCGTGCAACGCATTGGGATGACTTGTGGTAAGAAGTGAAAAGCTAATCGAGCTTGGTAATAGCTGGTTCTCTCCGAAATAGCTTTTGGGTTAGCGTCGCGTGTTCCCTTGAGGGGTAGAGCACTGGAAGGACTCGACAGGGAGAAATCTCGCGAGTCCTATCAAACTCCGAATACTCAAGGTCATAGCGCGGCAGTCAGTCTATGTGGGCTAAGCTACATCAGACAAAAGGGAAACAGCCCAGATCTCTATTTAAGGTCCCTAAATTCATGTTAAGTGCACTGGAGGTGGTGGAGTCTCGAAGACAATGAGGAGGTTTGCTTAGAAGCAGCCATCCTTGAAAGATAGCGTAACAGCTCACTCATCGAGAGACTCTGCGCCGCAGATAAGCGGGGCTAAAACATGGTACCGAAACTGAGGGTTTTTTATATCTTCGGATATATAAAGCGGTAGGAGAGTGTTCTTGTCCGCAATGAAGGGAAAGGCGTGAGCCGTCCTGGAGCGTCAAGAAGCAAGAATGTTGGCACAAGTAACCACAATCGGGGTGAAAAACCCCGACGCCGAAAGATCAAGGTTTCCTTCGCAACGATTGTCGACGAAGGGTTAGTCGGGCCTAAGGGAATGACGAAAGTCGGACTCGATGGACACATGGTTAATATTCCATGACTTTCGCATGTAGTGATGGAGAGACGAAGTGTAGTATGCAGAACGCATTATTGGATTTGCGTTCATGCTGTAAGGAAGTTCACCAGGCAAATCCGGTGACTGGCTTCAATGCCAATTCCAAGCTGAGTGATGCAGCGGAGGGTTCGCCTTCCGCCGATTCTGCAAAGCACGCTTCCGAGAAAATCTTCTAAACTTATACATGCGAGAACCGTACCGCAAACCGACACAGGTGATCAGGTCGAGTAGACCAAGGCGAACGAGTGAGAGGTCTTCAAGGAACTCGGC
>CALMYA010000032.1 GCA_937873535.1 uncultured bacterium
GATGTGTTAGATGCTGATTACATCGCACTTGGAGCAACAGGATTCTTAACTATTGCCTTTGGTAATGTTACAGCAAAGAGCCTCAGGCTGGCGCCTTCAGCCACCGTATGACCGGCGACATCGGTCTGACCACAAGAAGGGCGCCGGTAATTCCGACCAGAACGTCCTTCACTTGATCAACATGAAGGGCTGTCATGCCGCTCAGATAGGTGCGAGACTGGATAAAGGCCTCGCCTGTACGGATTTCATACTGCTCCCAGAGGATGCAGATGACTGCCGCGAATAGAGAAGCCGTAGCACAAAGCATTGCGTGTGACCGGACACGACCATTCAAAACAAAGTCAACGGACAGAAACATCCATCCGATGGCAATTCCTCCGAGGGCATGCGGTATGATGTCGATCCAATACTTCGCCGCAAACCGCGGCGACAAGTAGAGGTCGAGACCTTGCTCCCCCAGAATGGTATCTGCGGCCATGGTAAGAGCGGCAAAGATTGCCGCCAGAATGATAAAGACGATTGGAGCCAACTTGGTGGCATCATAGAGTTTTGTTTGCATTTGTGAGTGCGTGTTTTCTGAATGTTGATGTTGCTGGTTTTCTGAATTAACTGAAATTTTCCTGACAAAGGACGATTGACCTCGACTGCTTAAAAAGCAGCTTCAGTACGACTGTGCGCCTGCCAGGATTCGAACCTGGGACCCCATCAGTATCAGTGATGTGCTCTACCAACTGAGCTACAAGCGCATGTGTTAACGTTCCCTACGATACCAAGAAAACGGCCAAATAACAAGATTTATTAGGACTTTTATACAGCCCTATTCTTAGGGTTTTTCCTTACTGAAAGCAAAAACATGCTTCCATCAAAAAAGGTGAAATACAGTGGAAACGCTATTCTTGAGAGCTCTTTGGTGTCCGAAGCAATCAAACTTAAAAGACTCGCGATGAAGAAGAGCGACCAAAAACCTACACTTTCGCTCTTAGGGTTATTCCAGACTTTTTTATATGTTGGAATGCCGCCAATAAAGTGCGCCACTAAGCTTATTATCAAGTTCAAAAGCGGTGCTGAAAAATAAAACCATATAAGTCCACTTATAACGAGAAGCGCAGCGCAAACATATTCTGTATATCCAAATTCTCTAGTTCCTTTCCAAAAGCTAATCAAACATATGGCTACATTCCCTATGAGAAAAATAAAGCTTAATATTAAAGAAGAATGCGACCCGCCGCTAAAATACACGCCCGCAAAACTATTAATCGATAATAATACCCAGACAATCCTGCTAAATACGCTCGGTGAATACTTTCCTTTCAGCATTTCCGTGCATCCGACAACATAAGAAGCCAGACCGAAAAAAACGATGTCTGCGTACAAGACTGTTTGCATAAAAATATACTAGCACATCTATTGTTTTGCAGGTTCCCTCCTCTATGTCTCTTTTTTCACTGTCTTTTTGATAGGGTGAAAAATACAAATAAAATAGGCTGGTGTTCCGACCATCCAGGACGGAACACCAGCCTATTTTATTTGTATTTTTTGACTTGTCAGAAAGGTTACAGCATCTAAAGCAATCCAGTGTACTATACTGGCGCACTATTCTTGTGTTGAGTACGGATCTTTCTCCGCTGTCAAAATGCTTAGGGCATTTACGCCTTCTGTTTCGGAAGTCAGAAACTTCTGTTCAAATCCGCATATGCAGGATTCGAACGATCGACAAGTATTAATTGCTCGAAAGCAACCAATGAGTTTCAAATTGAATGATTCCACGAACAGCTTCCGCTACCCGTGCCTTGTTACGACTTACTCCCTGTCATTAAGCTTACCGTAAGCCCGCGCTAGGCGAGATTTCGGGTACTCCTAACTCCCTTGAGTTGACGGGCGGTGAGTACAAGACTTGAGAACGTATTCACCGCGGTATAGCTGACCCGCGATTACTAGCGATTCCGGCTTCATGGGGTCGAGTTGCAGACCCCAATCCGAACTGGCGCCGTTTTTCTTATGATTTGCTCCACCTTGCGGTATTGCGTCACGTTGTAACGGCGATTGTATTATGTGTGTAGCCCAGGGTATCAAAGGGCCATGCTGACCTGGCGTCATCCTTACCTTCCTCCCCCGAGAGGGGGCAGTCTCGTCTGATACTTATAACAGACAACAAGGGTTGCGTTCGTTACCCCACTGAAGGGAACAATTCAAACCACGAACTGACGACGGCCATGCAGCACCTGTCTACTAGTCTTGCGAGGGCTCCGGTTTCTCGGAGCTTTCACGTAGATTTCCAACCCTGGTGAGGTTCTTCGTTTACCATCGAATTAAACCACATAATCCACCGCTTGTGCAAGTCCCCGTCTATTCCTTTGAGTTTTAACCTTGCGGTCGTACTACCCAGGTGGTTCATTTAACGCGTTAGCTACGCCTCTCAGAGGGTCGATACTCCGAAAAGCAAATGAACATCGTTTAGGGCGTGGACTACCTGGGTATCTAATCCAGTTCGCTACCCACGCTTTCGTGTTTCAACGTCAAGAGTGCGCCAGTCTGCTGCCTTCGCTTTTGGTATTCCCCATAATATCAACGGATTTCACCCCTACACTATGAGTTCTACAGACCTCTCGCATCTTCTAGTTTTGCCGTTTCGCATGCAGATTCTGGGTTAAGCCCAGAGCTTTGACACACGACTAACAAAACCGCCTACACACCCTTTACACCCAATAATTCCGGATAACGCTTGGGGCACTCGTATTACCGCTGCTGCTGGCACGAGTTTAGCAACCCCTTATTCATGAGGTACTATCAATAACTTTCTCCCTCATAAAAGATCTTTACATCCCGAAAGACTTCATCAATCACGCGACGTCGCTCCGTCAGGCTTTCGCCCATTGCGGAAGATTCTCGACTGCAGCCACCCGTAGGTGTATGGACCGTGTCTCAGTTCCATCGGTGGGGGTCAGCCTCTCAGCTCCCCTAGGCGTCATTGCCTTGGTAGTCTTTTACACTACCAACTAGCTGATACCGAGCAGGCCGCTCCTGAAGCGTACAAAAATGAATTTGCGCTTTACTCCGAAGAGACTATCAAGTATTAGCTGATCTTTCGATCGGTTATTCTTGACTTCAGGGTGCGTACCTACTTATTACTACCTCGTTCGCCACTAACACTATATTGCTATAGTATCCGTTCGACTTGCATGCCTTATCCACGTCGCCAGCGTTCATCCTGAGCTAGGATCAAACTCTAACTAAAAACTCAAACAAATATCAAGGATATGATGCTGTAACTTTTCTGCTTTCAAAAAACATACGCCCTCATACCTGCAAGGCGTAAGGGACATTATACGCACATGAACCCCTTTGTCAAATAAGGCTTTTTTGGAAATTAAGCCGGTGGCACGCCTGCCTGAATGTCTATTATATGGCTATTTATAAGGGTTAAATGAAAGCAAGCCGTTTCCCTTGGGAAACGGCTTGCAACTGTGAACTCTGCTAACTTTCGGGGCATGCCTCAGGTGCAATGCTCGATTCAAAGTCTGACAAAAGTCTGGCTTCAAAAAGTGCATCTCTAAATGCGACCACTAGATCTTCTTCGGCGCCGTTAGGGCCTTTTCTAGCGTGACCTACAACCAAGCTACCACCAGGTTTCTGCAAAAATACGGAAACACTCACAGAGTGGTAGCCGAGATTGATACCCACAAGACTGAGCTCATTGTCGTGCAGGAACTTAAGAATTTTTTCGTCTACCATATTGTTTTTTCCTTTCTATCTTTTGCGTTTACGTTTTTTGCGTTTAGCGTGTTTACGTTTTTGCCTGAGGTTGCCCAAAGAACAAAACAGCCCTCCAACGTGGAGGGCTGACTCGTATCTTCTAAATAGATTATTTATAAAACATGAGTCAAATCTCCACCGCTTGAAAGGCTTAGCAGCGTGAGAAGATTTTTTTGTGACCCGTGTATATGCATGCCTAAATATTAATTGAATATAGCCAATTATGCAAATAGGATAAAATACATGCTACTATAGCGCCATGTCTTCAAACTCGATAATACCCGTCGAAGAGCTCAAAAAAGACCTCACAATTAAGGCGCGGCTTTTGGGCAACTCACTCGAATTCAGAACTACCTGGGGGCTTTTCAGCCCCGAAGCAATAGACGCCGGCACCGAAATGCTGCTTGAAGCAGTTAAAAGAGCCGGCATAGCCGAAACACTTGATGCGAAAGCAAACGTTCTTGACCTCGGCTGTGGCTACGGCCCTATCGGCATTGCATTAGGCAAGCTACTCCCTTCCGGTTCTGGAAAAATTAATTTAGTAGATAAAGACTTTGTGGCTGTGGAATACGCAAAAAAGAATGCGGCACTTAACGGCTTGGCTGAGCGCGCAGAATGCTATTTGTCGAACGGTTTTTCTCATGTTCCTAAAAACATGCAGTTCGACCTCATGGTTTCAAACCTTCCTGCAAAAATAAGTAAAGAATTTTTCTGGATACTATTCGAGGAAGCACGACAACACTTAAAACCAGGCGGGCAATTCGTGGTAGTAACCATAGCCGGCCTAGAATTTTTCATAAAAAAGAATTTTGAAAAGCTTTTTGGTAATTATGAGCTGCTTAAAGATGGAAAGGGGTACTTTGTGGCGAGGGCGGTTAAGTAAACTTTTCAAAGAAAAAACGGCAGCCTGTCACGAGGGTCTGCCGTATTTCGCGAATTCCGCGGTGACATCATGCCACCGAAAGAAACTCGATTTGTCCGCTTGATGTTCATTGTACCCTCCGGGCTCATAGAGCCGTTCGGGAAGGAAGGAGTCAAAGACCCAGATAGTGTTGCTGGCAGGAAGCCCTGGAAACGACCCTAACGAGAGAGTTTCTTTGATGTGAAAACCCTTGAACTTCAATTCCAAGGTGGTATCGAAGATATGCAACTCTTCCTGAAACGCCCTTATTGCTCCGTGAAAAGGGTTCTCGCGCTCACCCAGCTTTTCGCTGATGCTGCTCGAAAGATTACGCTGCCGATACCGCATGTCCGCAAACACCTGACGGTCTTCGCAAAGCTTGAGCGTCGCGCCCGTCTTGGCATCCACATGAAAGACATTCACTGCCGCGGTGCCTGTGCACCTAACCAGCCTGCCTTTTTTCCTGACAAGAACCGCCTCCTTCGAACGCAGCTCTGCCAAGAGGTGCTCAACTGTTTTCGCTTCTCCTTTCCCCCACTGTTCAAGCGGTACCCCATGCTCATTCAAAAGATCTAAAAGCTGGTTTTTCTGCATTTTTCTCCTTTCTGTTGTTGTGTTTGTTCTATTGTTCAACAGACAAGATACTCTGAAATTTTCTGGTGTCAACAATAAAAAAACGAACACCGCCCCAGCTAAGTTATTGCTGTTCGGGCGGTGGTTCTAAAATATTCAAGAGATGTTTAATACACCTTCTCGACACGTTGGTAGATGACCCTGACTTTGCAGCCAGCGCCTCCGGTTACAAGTGCGATCGTAAGGATGAACTTATGCCTTCCTGCATTGAAATCCTCAAGCGGAATAAGGTCGCCGAGACTGGCTGACGCCAACCATTCGTAGATTCTGACCTCGCCTTCAAGCACTTCAATTTCACAGAATGCACTTATCAGCTTGCTCTGCTCGTTGGGTTTCAGGGTAATCACCTCGTCCTCCGGTTGCGACGGCCACGGCTCCTCGGTTCTCCACCCGGTTGCAGGTGGTTGCATGACTCCTATTTTCTCCATTGTTACTCCTTCTGTTGGTTTAGGTTGATTGAAAGCCTCTTCATACAAAGGGCTCTGCGCGTATAGTATAACTTTCACTCAAAGAATCAAGTTAGAAATAAAATAATAAAACACCCTGCATGTTCGACCATCCCGGACGAACATGCAGGGTGTTTTATTATTTTATTTCTTCTTCCTATTCTGAAACTTCTCTAACGTCACCAACAACGGCGAACCAATAAATATAGAAGAATATGTACCAGTGATAATTCCAATAATGAGAGCAAGCGCAAAATTACGTGTTGAATCTGGGCCAAGAACAAACAACACAATGAGCGCGAGCACAGTTGTAAGCGAAGTGTTAATAGAACGCGCAACAGTTTGGCTGACACTTTCCCCTACTATCTGCTCAAAAGGCTTTTTGCCCGAGTTGCCGTCGATGCGTAAGTTTTCACGAGTTCGATCGAACACTACAATGGTGTCGTGAATAGAGAAACCTAGAACTACGAGCAGAGCCGTAATAAAGAGTGCGTCTATTTCAAACCCGCCGTTTCTGCCCATAAAGGCGAATATTCCTGTAGGAATGATGATGTCGTGAAGCAATGCGATAATGGCCACGATGCCGTACTTCCATGAAGCAACAGGTTTTGAAACTTTTCGAAATACGAATGTTATGAAGATAATGATTGCTAGGAGAACGTAAATAAGTGACCACGTTGCCTTGCCTTCAAGCTCTTTACCAAGAACTGGGCCGACAGAGTCGAAGCGCTTTATTTCACCGCCAAGAGCAGCAACAAGTGCTTTTCTACCCGGTTCATCTAGAGCTTTTGTTCGTATAATATAGCCCGTCTCCCCTGCCTGTCGTACAACGCTTTCGCCTATGTTAAGTGAAGCGAGCGTTGCATGAAGAGTTTCAATGTTTGGGAAACTAGTAATTGCCGCAACAGTAGTTGTTGCGCTAGCAGTTGCAGCGGTAGGAGCAGAGTTTTTTGTATTTGTAGGAGTTGAAGTTGCAGTTGTATTGCCTGCAGCCGCGTAGTCTACTTCAACGATTGAACCGCCGGTGAAGTCAATTCCGAAATTAAGGCCCCAAAACGACACTGCAAAAACCGAGAAGGCCATGAGGATGATTGAGAGCGCGTAGAATATTTTTCTGTGTTTTACAATAGACATAATGATTTAATTAATTTAGGAATTGATTGACGAACTATTTACGTAGACCGTTACCGAACAAGAATTTCATCGCCCCTTCGTATTTCTTGATACCAAGAGCGAGAAGCAAAGTTCTTGAAACAGTTATTGAAGTGAACATCGAAACAAGTACGCCCAAGCCGAAGACCAAGGCAAAACCTTTAATGAGAGGCGATGTTGCCGTTCCGAAAAGAATGATGGCTGTAATAATACTTGAAATGTTACTGTCGCGAATTGAAAGCCATGCGCGAGAGAAACCTTCACGAATTCCGTCTTCAAGGCCGTAGCCTCGGGCGAATTCTTCTTTCATTCTTTCAAATATAAGAATGTTACCGTCGACGGCCATACCCAAGGAAATTATAAAGCCCGCGAGACCGGCTGATGTAAGAACGATACCGAATAACTTAAAGAGAGCAAGCGTGACCACAGTATACATACCAAGAGAAACAACAGCAAGAAGGCCTGGCAATCGGTACCAAAGTATAAGGAAGATGGCGATAATAATGAAGCCCCAGATACCGGCGTCAACGCTCGCCTTAAGCGCATCAGCACCAAGCGATGCACCAACAGACTGCGTTCCAACAAGGTCGATAGGAACTGGCAATGCTCCGTATTTTAGGTCACGAGCAAGGTCTCTTGCTTCTGTAGGAGTGAAGTTACCGCTGATAACAGCCTTACCATCTGTAATAGGTTCGCGAACGACAGGTGTTGAAATTGGGCGACCGTCGAGGAAGATGGCGATTGTCTTTCCAACATTTGCTTTTGTAAGTTCTGCAAAAAGTTTCTTACCTTCATCATTAAAGACAAGGCCTACCATAGGCTGGTTGGTGTTGCGGTCGAATTGAACCTGAGCAGTTTGTAGGAAACGGCCAGTAAGCTCTGTAGGTTTGTAGCCCATAGGAATGCCGCTAGTGCTTGATGAAGCACTTACTGCTGGAGCAGATGCTGCGGCGACTTCTACTTCGAAATCGAGAGTTGGAGTTTTACCAATAAGTTCAACCGCTTTATTCACGTCGGTTACACCAGGAAGTTCAACAATAAGTTTATGAAGTTCTTGACCGTTCGCTGTGCTTTTTTCTGTCTGAATAATAGGCTCTGAAACTCCGAAGGCGTTAATGCGAGATTCAATAACTTGCTTCAAGCTGTCCATAGCACCGTCGATGTCGACAGCCGCTACTTTTGAAACATCAGCTTGATAAACAAGATGGCTACCGCCGTTAAGGTCGAGACCGAGTTTGAATGGAAAGTTGGCAAGCCAGCTTTTCTTTGCTGTAACAGGAGAAACAGCAGGGTTAATTGGGCTAGTGCTTGAAGCAGCGGGTGCCGAAACGGCCACAAATGCTTGGCTCTGAACCTGTGAATAGTGAACAAAGAGCCCAAGGAGGACACCTAGAACGAGAAGAAGTACGGCTGAAATTCTGATTTTATTCATTTCTGTAATGTATATTTTGGAGCCTTAGCTCCAAAGATTTATGTGTCTAATATAGGGCTATTATACAAATAAAACGCCTAACGGCAAGGCGAACAACTGCCGGTGCTAAACCCCCACCCTAGAAAGAAGCGTCTTAATTGTCTGCAAGGCTATCTTCAAATCGAGCCAAAATGAACGATGCTTGATGTAGTAGAGGTCGTAAGAAAGTTTTTCGAATGTTTCTTCAATAGAATGTGGCGGTTTTTCGTGGTGAATTTGTGCCCATCCTGAAAGGCCTGGTTTTATAAGATGCCGCACGTTGTAATGTGGAATTTCTTTTTTATAGAGCTCTACAAGCGGGGGCAATTCTGGGCGCGGGCCAATAAGCGAAATATCACCACGAAGAATATTCCATAGTTGAGGGAGTTCGTCTATGCGCGATTTACGAATAAAGCTACCAACCTTTGTTACTCGCACATCGTCTTTCTGAACCCACTTACCTTCATCGCTCTCGCGCATGCTCATGCTTCGAAACTTTACAATGCGGACAAGGCGGTCGTTCTCGCCTACTCTATCTTGATATATAAAAATCGGGCCGCGGTCTTCTAACTTAATAGCCAGCCAAACAAACGGGTAGAAAATAATAGAAATAATTGCAAGTGGTAAAGAAATAACGACATCCATAATGCGCTTCAGGGCGTCATACACAAAACTTGGTTCAATTGATGCATGTTCAAGAAACCAAGTTTCGTTTATGAGGCCAAGCGGCACCCTGTCTGTAACATCTTCATAAAGATCTTGCACCTCTATAAACTGCACGCCTGAAAATATGAACTGGTAGAGCGACGAGAAGGCTTCTTGCACAGCAGGATTCAGAAGGTCGACGGCAACAATATGAGCATTACCCTCTTTAAGCGCTTCGGTAACTGCGGCTGTGGCATCGCCGGCAAGCGACGACGGCTTAATGACTTTTGAAATTTGCACCAA
This sequence comes from uncultured bacterium, assembly GCA_937873535.1. Classification (GTDB taxonomy): domain Bacteria; phylum Patescibacteriota; class Minisyncoccia; order Phycocordibacterales; family CAIZLB01; genus VEQN01. The sequence goes on from CALMYA010000032.1 coordinate 9,284, forward strand.
AGAATTTTTATTTGAAACCCTAGATAGTATTTCTGAAAGTTCATCAATTTCCTTACCTTCCGCCAAAACAATAATATTTGTTGATGCGTTTTTTGTAATTCGCGGGTACACCGAGAATCGCCAGAACGCTATAAGAACGGCTGAAACAAGCAGGTATAGGAAGAGTGTAATTTTTGGCGTCAGCCCGAAATAAGGTACAGCATAGAAGAAAATACTCGCAATAATAAGGTTGAATATATGGGCATAAATAACACGCTGAGGCACCGATGCTTTAATTACAAGGGCATTACGGTCATAAAGACCTGCTATGAAAAAGACTATTATCCAGACAATAAACAGAAGTGAGAAAGGCAGAAAGTGGGCCCAAAGGTCGGTACTTGTGGGTATAGCAAAATTTCGTATTGCCAGCGTAAACCACAAAGAAACGACAAAAACGGCGATATCGCCGCTAAGCAAAACGCCCGATTCCCTTTTGCGTGCCATAGCCATACTGTGCGATACTATACTACATTGATTATGAAAGAAAAGGTACTCTTCGTTATAACCAAATCTAATTTTGGAGGCGCTCAGCGTTATGTATTTGAACTAGCTGTGCGCATGAGGCAAGAGGGTTTCGAAACAGCCGTAGCTCTCGGCGGCAAAGGGGTGCTTAAAAGTAAGCTCTTGCAAGAAGGCATAACCGTATTTTCAATATCAGATGCACAGCGCGACATCAGCATAACCAAAGAAGTTAAAGTGCTATGGCGACTCTTTCGTATTATGCGTGCATACAAGCCGCACATAGTTCATTTGAACAGCCCCAAAATTGGCGGCTTGGGTGCTGTGGCCGCACGCAAGGCCAGCATTTTAAACCGAGTGTTCGGTCGTGGCGAAGGTCGGTATTCAATTAGTAAAATTATTTACACTAACCATGGCTGGCCCTTCAAAGAACCTCGCCCTGAAAAACAATTGGTCATCATTCGCCTGCTTTCATGGCTAACAGTATTTCTTTGCAAAACAACAATTGTTTTGTCGCAAACCGAAAAAGATGACGTTCGCAACTGGCCTCTCATTGGCAAAAAAATCGTCATAATACCTAACGGCCTAAAACCTTTTACCCTGCACACGAAAGAAGACTCGCTTCGCGCACTTGTTGGCGATGAACGCGCCGAATTATTCCTTCGCGAAAAATGGACAGTAATAGGCACAATTTCTGAACTTCATAAAAACAAAGGCCTGCCCTACGCAATTGAAGGTATAGACGAATATATGAATCATGATGCCGGCGACAATAACGGCAGCAATTCCCATGCGGCGCACGATGCCCAAAAAAGCGCCGCTCACGAACAGCGCCAAAAAACTGCTTTTATTATTGTAGGTGACGGCGAAGACCAAAAGAGCCTAGAAGCTTTAATACACGAAAAAGGCCTTGAAAATAAGGTTATTTTAGCAGGTGCGGTCAACGAAGCTCGTGAATATCTCAAAGCATTCGACCTCTTTCTGCTTTCATCTGTTAAAGAAGGCTTACCTTTCGCCATTCTTGAAGCGGGTTTTGCCGAAGTTCCAGTCATCTCTACATCCGTCGGCGCTATTCCTGAAGTCATACAAAATTTGGAAACCGGCCTTCTTATTCACCCTGCCCGCCCCCAGCAAATAAAGAACGCTCTCATTTATATAGAAGAACATCCTGAAATAAAA
>CALMYA010000033.1 GCA_937873535.1 uncultured bacterium
CGGATATTTTCTTGCTAGAAAATTCCTCGTGCTCGGGCCAGTCGCCCTCGCAAGTCTCCCAAAACCACAGAGGAAATGCTCCTTATTTACAAAAACAAGACTATTTTTATATTTGATATACTTTGCGTATGAAAATTAATGTTGGGTCGCAAGACAAGACAAAAGTACAGGCTGTGAAGGAAGCGGTTGAATTGTACCCAGACCTTTTCAAGCAACCTGAAATTATAGGCGTCGATGTTGTGACCGACGTATTAGGGCATCCGAAAAATTTAAAAGAAAGCATTGGGGGGGGGCGATTGAAAGAGCAAAGAATTCATTTAAAGATTGCGAGTTTAGTTTTGGTTTGAAAGGCGGCCTGATGGAAGTTCCTTTTACAAAAACCGGTTTTATGGAAGTGGGCGTCTGCGCAGTGTATGACGGCAAAAATATATATCTCGGGCTTTCGCCCGCATTTGAATGGCCGAAAGAAGTAAATGAAATGATACTCCGCGGCGAAGCCGATGCCAGCCAAGCTTTTAAATTGGTGGGGTTCACTGAACATGAAAAACTTGGTGCGATGGATGGCGGCATCGCGGGTTTTCTTACTAAAGGAAGGATGACTCGGGAGATTCAAACGAAGTATTCCATTATTACAGCGCTTATACAGTTGGAGAGGAAAGAGTTATATAAATAGATTTTTTTATCTCTTTATATTTATTTGAGAGAGATTTCATCTCGGATTATTAAGATGGCTGGGTGAATATTGCCTTGACTAGCCACGCAAAAGAAAGTCTTCTTAAACGTGATATTACCGTGGAGGAGATAAAATCTTGCATAATAAGGCCCGATTACGTAAGTCGGACAGATTCAGAAAAGATATATGCCTGGAAGAGGTTTCCGGGGCATGTTCTAGTTGTGATTTATAAAGAAAATCGTAATACTTTTATTGTTATAACGGCATACATACCATGAAGATTACCTATGATAAAACAGCTTCGGCAATGTATATACAGCTTAAGGATGCGCCAGTGGAGCATACCAAGCAGGTTTCGGGCAATATATTAATTGATGTCGATAAAAATGGAAGTATTTTAGGTATTGAAATACTCGATGTTGCTCTGGTTCCAAAGTTTATTAATCTCGGCTTACGTAATAAAAATAAAGTGGCAAGACCTTAAAAGAGGCCAGAAAAACCCAAAAATGTGGTATAGTCGTTCTAATATGGCATTAATCGATGAAATGGCGGTACACATGAGGGCGGGCCGCGGCGGAAACGGCGTGGTGCGGTGGCTTCATGAAAAATTTAAAGAGTTCGGCGGCCCAGCGGGCGGTGATGGCGGCAAGGGCGGCAGTATTTATGCACGCGCGGTTCGCGACGTGCTTGTTCTTGCCAAGTATAAAAACATAAAAGAGTTCAACGCAGAAAAGGGTGTGCCGGGTTCGAAAAATAGTCGGCACGGCGCAAATGGCGAAGACATGTATATCGATCTTCCTGTTGGAAGCATTATTACGAACAAGTCGAACGGAGAAATTTATCATTTAGAAACCGAAGATCAAGAAATTTTATTGCTCAAAGGCGGTCATGGCGGCTTGGGTAATGAACGCTTTAAATCATCAACAAACCAGACACCTGAAGAATGGACGCCGGGCAAAGACGGCGAAGAAGCTGACTTTTTCATAGAAGTAGAGCTTATTGCCGATGCCGGTCTTATAGGTTTACCGAATGCGGGTAAAACGTCTTTATTAAACGCACTTACAAAGGCTCATGCAAAAGTCGGTGCATACGAATTCACCACACTTGAACCGAACCTCGGCGGTTTGTATGGTTTTGTTCTCGCCGATATTCCCGGCCTCATTGAAGGCGCTTCCGAAGGAAAAGGTTTGGGCCATAAATTTTTAAGACATGTACGACGTACGCGTTTTCTTATCCACTGCGTATCACTTGAAAACTCTGTAGAAGAAATTGAGCAGAACTATCGCACCGTCCGCGCCGAGCTTGAAGCTTTCGATGCCGCAATGTGTGATAAGCAAGAAATAATTTTACTTACAAAAAGCGATGTTGTTGAACCTGCACTTCTTGAAAAGACAGTTTCTGGAATCAAAAAAGAAATGAAAGAATGGAAAGGAAAAGAGGTAATGGTGGTTTCAGCCTACGATGAAGATGCTCTTAAGCGTTTGAGTGACCTTATAACGAAGCTTCTCGCG
>CALMYA010000034.1 GCA_937873535.1 uncultured bacterium
TAATGGCAGTCAGTCTGCTAAGTTCAGAGAAAACTTAATAAATTTCTCAAAAAAACCACCAGCAGAATTCCTGCTTCGGTGGGTTTTCTTTTTATGGCATGAATTCGTGCCCATGCAGCATGCGGTTCTTTGCGTTTTAAGCTTGGGGAACTGAAATATTTTTAGGGTTAGAGCCGTACTGGTTACTGCCAGGTTTACTGTCTGTAGCAAGCCATACAATGAGAATGATGGTGCCAATGATAGGAATAATTCCTATAAGCATCCACCAGCCGCTTTTGCCTATGTCGTGCAATCTTCTTGCCGCGACAGCAATTGAAGGAATTAGTACAGCTACGGCGTATAAGCCGCTCAAGAAGTTTGTGTCTCCGCCGTTGCCTGCAGTTATGATACCTTCGACAATGCCGAGAACGATGCTGATAATAATGTTGAATAGCACAAAGTACCAGTATTCCGACCGTGTTGACCGGCCTGTGAATTCAGCGTACTTCTTTAGCGCCATTTTGTAGTATTCCATTTTTTAAATATAAGATGATTAAATTTGCATATTACCTCAGGTTTTTTACCCCTAGTTTCCTAGGTCACATGTCCTATAGGCAATTCACTAAGTATAGCAGTAAGTTGGTAAAAAGCTTTTATTGCTGGTTTATTAGGTCTGTATTGCGTTTATCCTTTAAATAAGTAATATTACTTTCGGAATAACAAAACAATTAACCAGGAAAGGAGTCACAAGTCATGATCATAGTATCAATGGCGATAATCGCCTCGCGGGTATGTAATATTCCCGCAATTCTGAAAAATCTGGCACGCCAGTCGAGGCCGCCTGATAAGGTTCTGTTGCACTTCAGCAACGAACCCTGGCATCACGATGACGGCATATCGAACCTTCGTTTGCCGGCAAGCCCGCTTGATGTCGAAGCGGTATGTGTGCCTAATACAGGCTCATCGCGAAAGTATCTCTTTGCTGCGGAACGTTATCGGCGCACCAAGGCGTCCATCCTGCTTTTGGACGATGACCTGACATGGGAGCGCGGGTTGATAGAAAACCTGCACGATCATCAGAACGCTTATCGTAGGGTTGTTGGCACACGAGGCTGGTCTCAGTTTCAAATTGTCGAAGACCAGCTAAGCGGCGAAATGATCTTTCAGCGCCCGAACGCGGTGACGGTAATCGGTAAGAATATTTACAAACCTGCTGAGGTCATCGTAACCAGCAGTGGATGGGCGACGATGTTCTATGCTGAAGACGTTAATTGTCGCATGTTCGATTCTGGGCTCCAGAAGGCAGTCAGTCTTGGTTACAGCGACGAGGTGTTCCTTTCGGCCATGATACCGTACAGGAAGTTTGTGATACCGATGTCGAAAGGCTTCTACCGCAAACTGAAGACGCCCACAGCACTTTTCCGGGACCCTCACACGGCCCGTGCCAAAGCCCTTCAAGCGCAGTTACTTGGAGATGACGTTATCAGGAGAGCCGCAGCCTACCTTGAGGTATCTGATGCCGTGTTGGCATGAGCCAACAAAAAGTTGCAAGAAAAAAACCCCGTCATCATGCTACGAGCAGAAGGCGGGTTTTTCTTTTCTGTCGGCATAATTAACAACTAATATGCCGACAGAAAAGAGAACGAGAGCATGGCTACAGAGCCGTCGGTGGCGAAAAGTTTATATCTTAAATTAAATGCAAAAACTTTGAGATTTTCATTGGCATCCGCAGCAGATGTTAAGATGATTTTAGATCCAGCCCTCAGTTTCTGAAGGAGCGAGCGGAGTTTCGGAAATATTGCTCGTACCGACTTGATATGAGGCGTTATGAGCCGCCAAGCGGGCCGCTTCAGCCTCACTCCTTAATTTTTTATTTT
>CALMYA010000035.1 GCA_937873535.1 uncultured bacterium
GGGAAGTAAAGGCGAATTACATCATGACGCCTCTAAAATTAAGTGGTTAATTGGTGTAGATGAAGTTGGCCGAGGCCCGCTAGCTGGCCCTGTAGCTGTCTGTGCTTGCGCCATTCCTTACTACAAAAGCCCTGAAGAAAGCTATAAGAAATTCTTAAAAAAGTATGAAAAAGAGATAAAAACACGCAGTTTACCAAGCCTTGTGGGGCGCGATTCAAAAAAGCTTTCAGAAGGGCAACGCGAAGAGTGGAAAAACTTCTTTACACAAGTTGTTCAATCAACCGATATTTTATTCATGTACTCCACCGCTTCTGCAAAAAATATAGATGACAAAGGCATAGCGAAGTGCATAAGAGGTTTGATAGATAAGAACTTGGAAGGAATGCTTAAGGCTGGAAATACGAGCGAATTGAATACCCATGTTCTTCTCGACGGTGGCCTAAAAGCCCACACTGACTTCAAATTTCAAAACACAATAATAAAAGGGGATGAAAAGGAAATGGTCATATCGTTTGCATCTATTTTTGCGAAAGTCACGAGGGATGAGTATATGAAAAAAATATCTACAAAATCATCATACAGCGCATATCAATTTGACTTGCATAAGGGCTACGGCACAAAGCTTCACAGAGATATGATACAAAAACATGGTAAATCTGATGTTCATCGCTTAAGCTTCTGTAGTAATATTAAGTAATAGACATGATTGACCCTTTAATGATTTTTGATACTATGGGCATGATTTAAGAAGTGGCCTTCTTGAATCAAGAATTTAGTTCAACAACCATTCACTCAACGAAGGAGACAACAATATGGGAATGAGGAAAAAGGGTTTTGCCGCTGAATCCAGCAACAAACTCAAGAAGCAACAGCATTCAGGAGGGGGCGGCGGACACGTCGTTCATGTGGGCAACCACAAAAGTAGTTACAGGCAGAAACAGAAAGCCAAACAGAGGGGTGCGTGGATACCTCCAAACGAGCGCCCCGATGCCAAGCCTCCAGTGGAAAAACCGCGCGTCAGCTATGGCCGGCCCATTGAGTGGGTACCCGATCCTTGGGACAAGGAAAAACATGGCTACACCAAGAAGGGTGTGATGGCTGTCAGATCATGGTAAGGCAAAAGGGTCACTCGCGACACTGCCACCAATCTGACACTGAATCGGCGGCCAGAACAACCTGGCCGCCTTTTTTCTTGCCAATCTTTATAAAATAGGTATACTAAATGCCTTATGGTAAATCATATGCGACACACCCGGGGTCATACCCGGAACCGACGAAGCCACCATGCCCTTACAGCAGCAGGCGTGGTTCTCTGCGTAAATTGCGGCCAGCCAAAGGCAAAACACGTAACTTGCGCTAATTGCGGCAAGTACAAAGGCAAAGATATTCTCCTCCTTCAGGTAAAAGCCGACAAAAAAGAAGCGCGAAAGAAAGCAGCTAAGGTTAAATAAAGGAAAATAGGGAAGCCATCATTTAAATAAGCCATCAAAAAAGCCTTATAAATAGGGCTTTTTTGTAGTGAGGACTACGTATAACTCAGGCGATAAAGAGATGGGGGCGGACAGAACATCCTGTGGGGAGACTTGCGAGCTGCAGCGAGCACGAGGAATTTTTCAGCAGAAAAATATCCGTGCTCCCCACAGGATGTTCTGGTAGCCTCTTGAATCTCTTTATCGCCTGAGTTATACTTAATCCGAACAACTTTGATATGGCAAACAGGCACTTATCCAGATCTATAGTCTTGCAGTCTTTATTCGAATGGGATTTCAGAAATCTCAGCGATGCTTCTATTGCCGATATCCTCCAACGTAATGTAGACGAGTTCGCTCCTGGTATGGGCGATTTTTCATTTGTGAAGAATTTGGGTGACGGAATCCTCAAAAAAAGAAAAGACATAGACACCATAATTGAAAAGGCCGCGCCCGAGTGGCCTCTTGATAAAATTGCCATGGTAGACAGAAACGTTTTGCGCCTAGGCCTTTATGAGCTAATTTTCGGCGACAGAAAAGAAGTGCCGGCGAAGGTGGCAATTAATGAAGCAATTGAATTGGCTAAGAGCTTTGGTGGTGATACATCTGGCAAATTCGTGAACGGCGTGCTCGGTGCTGTGTATAAAGAGATGGGCGAGCCGGGCAAAGACGAAACATCCCCGAGAAAAGACAAACAACATAAAAAAGAAGTGGCGTTTGAAGACATGCCTATTAAAAAACTCGGCGGTGCGGTGGTATACACCATTCAAGATGGTGAAATATTTTTAGCACTCGTGCACGATGTTTTCGGCCACTGGACGCTCTCAAAAGGCAAGCTTGAAGCAGGTGAGAATGAACACGAAGGTACAATTCGTGAAATTAAAGAAGAAATGGGTGTTGATATTACAATTGAAGAAGAATTAGCACATAACGAATATGTAGCTTCGCACCCAGAAGAAGGTAAGATGCGAAAGCAAGTTTCCTACTTTTTAGCTCGTACTGAATATACTCCCTTAACGCTCGGAACAAGTGGCGGCCTCGATGACGCGAAATGGTTTAATGTCAAAGATATACTCAATTTGAACTTTTATAACGACATTTTGCCAATTGTTACCAAGGCAATTCAAATCTTGATAAAAAAGGAAAGCGTGGTACTATAGGCCTATGAGCTTGGCAGATCGTGCGGAAGGCTCAAATAGGCTAAATTACTAGGTTTTAGGCCATATTTGAACCGCTTTTCCTCATCATCTATCGCGCTCATGCCCTCATTAGCTCCAGTATTCACATTAAGTTACTCACTAATTTAGAAATTTTTTAACTTATTTTCACTATGGATTTAAGCGTTTTCGAAGCCGCAGTCGGCGTCACATTTAAAGATAAAAACCTGCTCAAACAGGCGTTTATTCATCGTTCATATTTGAATGAGAACCGCTCTTCGAAACTTGAGCATAACGAGCGTATGGAATTTCTAGGTGACGCGGTACTTGAGCTTGTCATAACTGAATATTTGTATAAAAAATATCCTGAAAAAAATGAGGGTGACCTTACTGCGTATCGTTCATCGCTTGTTAACTCTGTAACACTTTCTCAGGTTGCCGAGAAAATAGGCATGAATTCATTTTTGCACTTATCGAAGGGCGAAGCTAAAGACACCGGCCGTGCCCGCCAATTTATTCTTGCCAACACATTCGAGTCGTTCGTAGGTGCAGTATATTTAGACCAGGGCTACGACGCTGCACAAGGGTTCATTTCACGCCAGCTTTTCGAACTTATTAACGACATTGTCGCCAACCGCGGCTTTATTGATTCTAAAAGCCTTTTTCAGGAAGAAGCTCAAGAGCGAGTTGGCATTACTCCGGCATACAAGCTTATGAAAGAAACCGGCCCCGACCACAACAAAATTTTCACTGTTGGTGTGTTTTTACGAGATGATTTGGTTATAACAGGCGAAGGGAAGTCGAAGCAAGAAGCCGAGCAGGTTGCCGCCCAGAAGGCGCTTGAGAGCAAAAAGTGGACTGCATAAAACACAAGTAGGCTGAACTTTTTATAAGAATCTGTTAGAATAAAGGGTATATAAAGCTCCGTACCCATGTCCTCCATCTCCCGATTAAAATCTCTTGAAATTGCCGGCTTCAAGTCTTTTGCTAAGAAAGAAACGCTTACCTTCACTTCACCTATAACGGCCATTGTGGGGCCTAACGGTTCGGGTAAGTCGAATGTTGCTGAATCGTTCAGGTTCGTGCTCGGCGAGCAGTCTATTAAAAGCATGCGCGGCAAGAAGGGTGAAGACCTTATTTTTAACGGCGGAAAAGACAGCGCCCGAGCCAACCGCGCTTCGGTTAAGGTGGTATTCGACAATTCAAGTAAGATGTTCAATCTCGATTTCAGCGAGGTTTCAATTGAACGTGTGGTGCACCGCGACGGCGTCAACGAATATTTTATAAACGGCTCACTCGTTCGCCTTAAAGATGTGGCTGAACTTTTGGCGCATGCCAATATTGGTTCGTCTGGTCATCATATAATTTCACAAGGCGAGGCCGACAGGTTACTTAGCGCCCAGCCGCGCGAACGCCGCGAGATGATAGAAGACGCGCTAGGCCTCAAGGTTTATCAATACAGAAAAGAAGAAAGCGAGAAGAAGCTTGAAAAGACGTCGAATCATATGAAAGAAGTTGAATCGCTCCGCCGTGAAATTGCGCCACATATTAAATTTCTGAAAAAGCAGGTTGAAAAGATAGAAAAAGCTGTGACATTGCGCGCCGAGCTTACGACAATGTATCAAGAATACTTCGTGCGCGAGGCGGCATATATTAAGGACGAAAAAGAAAAGCTTGCGGGCGAGAAAGCTGCTCCTTCAGCCGAAATTCATTCTATCGAAAAAGAATTGGCGCATCACAAAAGTGTGCTCGACGCAGCAAAAGCTGCTTCAGGCCAAAGTTCGAAAAGCGATGAGCTTATAAAACTTGAAGGCGAAATTCGCGAAACGCGCCAGAAAAAAGATTCTTGCATGCGCGAACTCGGCCGACTTGAAGGTGAAATTTCATATTTAAAACGCGTTATTGAAAAGAAGTTGAAAGAGGCGAGTGAGGCCAGCACAAAGCAGGTGTATTTACGCGAGGTTGAATCGGTGGCTACAGAAATAACAGGTAAAATTGCCGCTGCCCAAAATAGCCAAAATATTGAGGAAATACGCGCTCTTTTAACTGACATTGGCGAGACACTTAGCGGTTTCGTGCATCATCACAAGCATGGTGACGGAACTTCTTCGGCAGAAAGCACGGTTAAAGGCGAAGAAACTGACATGCAGCGCATTAGCGGCGAAATGAAGGCGCTTGAAGCACGACTTTCAGAATATTCTGTAGCTGAAACATCCGAGGCTAAAAGATACTCTGATATTAAAGCGCAAATTGATCAGGAAAAAGATAAAAACGTTGAAAGCGAGAAGGCAATTCTGCGAATTATGTCTCGGCAAAGCGAACTTCACGGCCAGCTTGAAGCAATTAAAGCCCGAGAAGAGCGCGTGCGACTTGAAGAAGATGAATACAAGCGCGAGCTTCATGAAGCCGGAAGCTTGCTTGGACGTGATGCAATTGACCATGAAAAGTTTAAGATTGATAAAAACGCACACGAAGAATCCGGCCGCCAGCCTCAGCTTGAACGCCGCAGAACAATAGAAAAAACAAAAATTCGCCTCGAAGAAATGGGCGGCGGCGGAGGTGATGAAATTATGCGTGAACACAAAGAAGCCGAAGAAAGAGACGCTTTTCTTATGCGTGAACTTGAAGACTTGATGAAATCTTCAGACTCTCTTCAGGCCTTAATTAAAGATTTGAACCAGAAACTCGATGAACTTTTCAAAGAAGGAATTCGCAAGATAAACAAAGAATTCGGCAATTTCTTCAGCTTAATGTTCGGCGGGGGCGCGGCTGAACTCCAGGTTGTGGTTGAAGAGCGCAAGAAACGCAAAAAACTTTCTGCATTAATGGGTGACGATGAAGCTGAAAAGGCAGCAATGGCCGACAGCCGTTCTGGCGCCAGCGACGACGAAGACGAAGAGCCGGAAGAGGGAATTGAAATAAATGTTAACCTCCCTCACAAGCGCATTAAAGGCCTTACCATGCTTTCCGGTGGCGAGCGCGCTCTCACTTCTATCGCCCTGCTTTTTGCTATGTCGCAGGTAAACCCTCCACCTTTTGTAATTCTAGATGAAACAGACGCTGCGCTTGATGAAGCCAACTCACGCAAATACGGCGATATGATAGAGGCACTTTCAAAGCACTCACAACTTATTTTAATAACTCACAACCGCGAAACAATGTCTCGCGCCGGCGTAATTTACGGCGTTACCATGGGCAACAGCGGCTTCTCGAAACTCCTTTCAATTGCGTTTGATGAAGCGGTAATTGTGGCGAAATAATATTTTTATAAAAATTTTATCTTGTTTTCATGTCGACTTGCTAGAGTGTATTTTATGAACAAGGAAGATGTCGATTTTGATGATTGGAATGATCTTAAAAAGAACATAGAAAGGGTGGCGAATTCGGCCCTCTTTCATGAAAGGGAAATTTGGTGGTGTTCACTTGGAATTAACCTAGGAGTAGAGACTGACGGCAAACACGAAAGATATGAGAGGCCCGTACTAATAATCAGAAAATTTAATCGTGACGTGGCTTGGGTTTTGCCAATGACATCAAAGGTAAAAGAATCGCCATTTCACCATTCATTTGAAATGGGTAATAAGAAACGGTCTGTAATGCTTACTCAATTAAAAACTATAAGTACTAAAAGGCTATCACGAAAAATAGGAATGATGAGAATGGATGCATTTCTAGAAGTAAAGATCAAAACCGCAATGCATCTATTAAAAAACGAAACCCCGTCTTTCGACGAGGAATCTCGGAGGCCGAAGCCATAATGCAACAAGTATAGTCTTAAGTATTTTTTTTTGCAATATTGACAGGCTATTTCCAGTATTTCCTGACAATACTTCTAAAATTTATACTACGAGTTGAAACTCCAGCATCTTGTTATCCAAATCGGCAGCAATAAGCTTCACTTTCACTGGGTCGCCAATATTAAATTCCTTTTTAGTGTTCTGGCCGACAACTTTGTAGTTCTTTTTATCTACAGTGTAGAAGTCGTCAGGCTTCAAATCGCGTAAGCGAATAAGACCTTCGGCTTTGGCTTCGGGTTCTTCAATATACATGCCCCAGTCGGCAATGCCTGAAACTTTTGCATCAATAATTTGGCCTACTTTGTTCTGCATGTATTCAACCTGTTTGTATTTAATAGATGCGCGCTCGGCGTCGGCGGCCTCAACTTCACGACGCGATGAGTCGAGGCATATTTTTTCAAGAGTGACGGCCATATGTGCCGGAACTGTTTTGCCTTCAAGTAAAATTGCAAGAATTCGATGCACCATGAGGTCGGGGTAGCGGCGAATTGGCGACGTAAACTGGGTGTAGAAGTCGAATGCCAAGCCGAAGTGGCCAGTGTTGGCGGTTGCGTATGTGGCTTTGGCCATCGAGCGAAGCGTGGCAATTTTAATAACAGCCTCTGCAGGTGAACCTTCAACCTGACGTAGTAAACTTTGTACATCTCGTGGGTTTATATTTTTTGTAGGATTGAAATCGAAACCAAGAGCGCGTACAAAAATGCCGAGGTCTTGAAGGCGGTCGTAGTCGGGTTCGCTGTGAACGCGGTAGACACCGAGGCTCTGTGCCGAGCCGCTAGCCTTACCGTCGGCACCATGAGTTTTTGCAGCCAAATTCTTGCTTTTAGCATGAATGTATTCGGCAACTTCGCGGTTAGCAAGAAGCATATACTCTTCTACAAGTTTGTGCGCATCGAGGCGCTCTTTTTTGTATACAGCAATAGGCTTGCCGGTCTCGTCGAGCTTAAATTTTATTTCTGTTGTTTCAAAGTCGATAGAACCAGCCTTCTGGCGTTCTTTGAGCATGAGCTTTGCGATGCGGTTCATTTCTTTGAGGCGTTCAGAGTACTGAGCAGCATCTGGCGCTTGCGATTTGTCATCCAAAATTTCTTGAACTTCTTCGTATGTGAAGCGACGGTCAGAATGCATAATTGTGCGGCCGAACCATTCATCTAATATTTTGCCGTCTTTAGTAGTTTTAAAAATAGCAGAAAATGCAAAGCGATCTTCGTGCGGGTTCAAGCTGCACTGGCCGTTTGAAAGTACGTGGGGGAGCATAGGAATGGTTCTATCTACCAAATATACCGAGAAAGCACGCTTGCGAGCTTCAATATCGAGCGCGGTGCCTGGGCGAACAAAATGCGCTACATCGGCAATGTGTATGCCAATTTCGTAAAATGCGTCAGGAAGGGGAGTGCCGGGCTTAATGCTGTCATCGATATGAACATTGTTGTCGGCACCGTTACCCTCTTTAATGCGCTCTTCTGGCGCAAGTTCACGAATTGAAAGGGCATCGTCAAAGTCTTTAGCGTCGAATGGGTCGATGGTGCAGGTGAAGATGCCTCTTACATCGCGCCGTGAGGCGACTTCTTCAGGTGAAGGTGTCAGAGAACTAAACTCTTTAGCCGCTTCATCGGCTTCATCAAGCACTTCTTGCTCAAAGCCGGTGTCAAAACCTCGTTCAAGAACAATAGAGCGCATTTCAGCATCGTTATCGCCCTTCTCACCAATAATTTCTAAAAGATTACCTTTGGCATAGCGGCCGTCTTCAACTTCCCAGTCTGTAATTTTAGCGACAGCCTTCAGATTTTCTTTAAGGCTGCTTAAACCTTGGCCACCAGCTTGGCCGCTTTCATCACCAACAATGTCGATACTTATATTTAAACGTCTATCGTCGGGAAGAAGAATATATTCGGCACCTTGCGCTTCTGTATTTTTTATAATAGTACCCACGAACTGCAATTTCTTTCGTTCAACAATTTTAATAACCTTGCCGTATGTATCGCCTTTAAAACCTGCGTATGTTTCAATTTCAACAGTGTCGCCTGGGAGGGCAATGTTGACGTCGTTAGGCTCAACAGGAATGCTTTCTTCTAAGCCTTCGATGTCTACGAAACCTTTGCCTTTTGAATTGAGGGAAATTACGCCCGTGCGGTGATTATGCATAATGTAATTAATTCTGTGTTGATGTCTCTTTTAAGCACTGCTCTGCCTGTTCTCCAAGATCAGGATCATTCTCGTCTGATGCCTTTCGAAGTATGTGTTCTACAATTGCGTCTTTGCTGCCTCTTTTACGCAATGCCATTGCTGCACGAATGCGAACTATATGGTACGGGTCTTGCAAGGCTGTAGAAAGTTTTTCTGTGTCGCCGTCGCCAAGCGGCATGTCTGACATGTTAAATAGGGTAACGGCGAAATCTCTTATGTTTTGGTCATCGCTCGATAGCCCCATATCAAGAGCCCACTCTAGATTTTCTTTAGTTGGAGGCGTAGCTTTGAAATGCTCTTCAATAAAAGCCCAGTCTTCCTCAGTTCCCTTGACTGCCTTTAAAATTAAATCTCTAAAGCCTATAGGGTCAGCCGCTTCATGGTGTAGTGCTTCTTGTGTCATAGTAATTAACCCTACTTTAGCAGGAAACCCCTGTTTTAGCCACTATTTTAAGCTAGGGCAGGGGTACGGTAGTCCTTTTGGCTGGCGGTAGGCTTGGACGCATACAGCCAATTGACGCCCGCCTGCATTTTTGGTAGTATCTTCGGACATGTTATCAATACGACTACAGCGCATCGGCCGAAAGAACGAACCTTCATTTAGGCTTGTTCTTACCGAGTCAAAAAACGCGGCTAAGAGCGGCCGGTTCCAAGAAATTCTTGGTTTCCACAATTTTCGTAAAGACGGCACAACAACAGTTAAAGCCGACCGTGTAAAACACTGGATCTCTATGGGCGCTCAGGTTTCCGACACTGCCCACAACCTACTCATTTCAGAAAAGGTTCTTACAGGTAAGAAAATAAACGTTCTTCCTAAAAAGACTGTGCCTAAGAAAGAAGAAGTAGCGGTTGAAGCGGCTCCTGCACCTGTTGCGGCAGCTGAGGCACCAGCAGAAGCTCCTAAGGAAGCTCCGGCACCAGAGGCTGAGCCTGCTAAAGAAGAAGCTCCTGCTCCTGAGGCTCCTGCTGAGGCACCAGTTGAAGCACCAGCGCCAGAAGCTGCTCCTGAAACTCCAGCAGAACCTGCTGCTTAAGGTCTCTCAATTTAAAATATTCAAAAAGAAACCGCCGACTCCAGGAATTGGGCCGGCGGCGTTTTCTTTCTCGCAAGACTATCATAAAGCGACACGGTCACTCCAATATGTAATTGATGTCGGTGCCTTTGCCTGTGAGATAGTGTGTACCGCTGAGTACTGCTCCATTCCACTTTGTTCGGCTTATGCCCGCTTCAACCGCCTTGAGTACACGCAAGCCAAACTTCGCAGGGAAGTAGAGACGCGGATCACTGAAAGGGCAGCATTCAGCTTCTCTCAGGTTGGCGACGTAACCCTCGCCATCGGCGATGAACCAGCTCAGCTGCGTCGAAGAACGCAGATTAGTGGTTGAATTCAGTGAAGCATAGCCAATGAAATCAAATTCCCACGGGCTGCGGTCTTCCACAGCTAGTGCAGCCAGCTGCAAGTCAATATGTGCTTTACACGCCTGCCTTAATTCACAGGCAGAATGCCATCTCCACTCTTTTACACTCTCGTGCATTTTCCATCGCTCCCTATTTTCGCCGTTCTGGAAGAACTCGAATTTGTACAGAGCTGGTGCAGTAATAACAGGATTAACAAGGTTACTTAACATGGGGTACTCCTTATCGCCTGAAGGCGACGGTGTAGGTTTCTCGACGTGCTGTTGCTCCCTGAAGGGAACGGTAAAACAACAAATCTGCCATAAGAGTAGTCTTTTTTCATATTACTGTCAATTATAGGGAAGGTGGGAATTAAATACATATAAAATAAAGAAAAACACCTGCACAGAGCATATCGCAGATACGCATGCTCTGTGCAGGTGTTTTTCTTTATTTTATATAGACTTAATCCTCAACTTCGCCTTTCTTTCCTTGTCAGTTCTAGGCAACTTAATAGTAAGCACACCCTGATTCTCGGTTGCCTCAGCGTTGTCGATGTCTATTTCGTGGGGGAGTTGAATGGTTCGTGAAAATGAGCCCCAATAGAGTTCTCGGACAATGAAGTCGTCGTCTTTAAGAGTTTTATCTTCAGCTCGGGTGCCTCGAATGGTAATAGAGTCTCGGGCAATGGCTATGTCCATTTCATCTTTCCGCACGCCGGGAATCATGGCTTTGACAATAATATCGTCGGGGGTCTGAAAAACATCAACAGAAAGTTCGCCGTCGCCAGCCTGTTCTTCATCCCATGTTGAATGGTTGATTGCGCCGGTACCGCGCACTAACGGTTTTTCATCATCTTCTAATTCGTCTTCGCCGTCGAGTTCGTCTTCATCTAAATTTACGCTTCCTGTCAGCCTTTCAAAAAAAGATCGTTTTTTCTTCATAGTGTATATAGTATATGACCGATAGACGACGATGGCAAACAGAAACAAGGCATATTTGTGAATATCTTTTCTGCGCCGTTTTAAAATTCCTTTATTTTCTTGATGCGTTCAAGTATGAGAATAAGAAAGATGAGTGTCACCCAAACAAAAGAGAAGGCAATGAATATGCCGCCTTGCGCGCGTTCGGTTATAAATACAATAAGAATGTTAAAGCCCGCATGAAGAACAGTAGCAACGGCTAGGCCGATAAGCGTCCAGGCGCGTTGCGTCCATCGGGGCTTGAAGTAGGCCAAAGCTATGAAGAGCGACAAGACGCCGGAAGATGCCACGTGAAGCAGGTTAGCCCCCATAAAGCGCATATTGCCTGTTAGAACCGACACGAGGGTATTGCCTTGAAGTAATGGCTCAAGCAGAAAAAAGGTGTTTTCCATGGCCGAAAAGCCTAAAGCCGCCGTCATGAGGTATACAAAGGCGTCAATTGGTTCATCAAATATGTCGCGCCTGTTCCGGAAAGCAATAAAATATGCCGCTAAAAACTTCACCGCTTCCTCGCAAAAAGCCCAAGCTAAAAGCACGTTAAAATTATTAACCGAGCCAGCGCTGCCTGTCATGAGCGCAATGTACCCTTCACTCCATTTTTCAAACGGATACACAATAAAGACGCATCCCATGCCGGCTATGAATGTTGCCCAAATAGTAAATTTTGGCTCGTGATGCTCGTGGCCTTCATGCATCCAAAACCACAGCCAAATAAGAGCGGGGAGAAGCCCCCCAATTATTGCATAGGTAAATGCCTGCAATACAAACCCCGACGGAAGTTGCCCAAAGTTTAAGACAGCGGCCATGGCTGTATTAAGAGAAGATTTTTATTGATAATGTTTTCATTTTCGGTAAGGCCTGCACCTGTAGTGACGATTGCCCACAATTCTTCGGTAACATGCGGCATGAAAGGGTGAAGAATTTTTATAACGTCACGCAATGTGTGAAGTAAAAATTGTGCTCGTGCTGCTTTCTCTTCTGTGGAACCGCTGCTGAAAATTGGCTTACTTTCTTCAAGAATAACATCGGCAAGCGTGCTCCATATATAATGATATATCTTTTCGGCCGCGAGGTGAATCTTGTAACCCTCAAGTTCTTCGGTTATTGCCTTAATTGTTTCGATGCGTTGGTTTATAAGTGCTTGCTCAGCGTCTCCCCATGCCTTGAAATGTGGGTCATATGTAACTGCTGCACCATCTTGGCCTGCGGTACTTGCTGCCGTAAGAATGAAGCGGGCGACATTCCAAATTTTATTGGCAAAATGCTTGTATCCTTTTATTTTATCTTCAGCTAAAGCGAGGTCGCTTCCCGGAGTATTACCAACAACAAGCCCCATGCGCAGGGCATCGGCACCGAATTTTTCAATAAGTGTAAGCGGGCTAATAACATTTCCAACCGACTTCGACATTTTTTTACCCTTGGCGTCGTTTACCATTCCGTGAAAATAAACGTTTTCGAACGGTACTTCGTTGCGCAAATAAAGAGAAAAGATAATCATGCGTGGCACCCATTTAAAGACGAGGTCGCGACCGGTGTCGAGTACTTGAGTAGGGTGGTAAGCTGCAACATCTGGCTGGTCTGCGTCTGTAATTGGCTTTCTGCCCGCTGCAGCGCTGCCTTTATAGCCAAGCGCAAGCAATGGCCATTGGCCAGATGAAAACCAAGTATCGAATGTGTCGGTGTCTTTAACCATTTCTGAACCGCACTTTTTGCAAGTTGCCGATTCGTCGGTATCTAAATAGCCTTCATTGCATTTAGCGCATATTTTTGCAGGAATAGGGATGCCCCAGACAATTTGTCGCGAAATATTCCAATCGAGAGTGTTTTCCATCCAATAATTGAAGATTTTTTCATAATTTTCAGGAATAAATTTTACTTTTCCTAGAGCTACGGCTTTGAGTGCCTTTTCAGCAAGCGGTTTCATTTTTACGAACCATTGATCTTTAATTTGCGGCTCAATTTGAGTGTTGCATTTATAGCAGCATTTTACATTGTGCACGTAGGCTTCGTCGGTTCTAACCAATAGACCTTTCTCTTTGAGTTTTTCAATAATAAGCGGGCGAACTTTGCTTATATGAAGGCCAGCTAGGTCGCCCGCTACCGGCAAAAGTTTTCCTTTAAAATCAATTATCTGCTCATATTCTAAACTGTGTCGCTCGGCAATTTCAAAGTCGATATTGTCGTGCCATGGGGTAATAGTCATCACACCAGTGCCGAATTCCATATCTATTGCTTCGTCTTTTATTACTGTGGCGGTAACGGGGCCGTTCAGCCATTCTAGCTCTATTTTTTGGCCGTCTTTATATTCGGCATAGCGCATATCGCTTGGGTGCATTACTACATACTTGTCGCCGAACTTCGTTTCAGGCCGAGCTGTTGTAATAACGAAAGGGCCATATTGCAGGTAGTACAAGGTATCTTTCTGCTCATTAAATTCTGTTTCTACATCTGAAAGGGAAGTTTGATGTTTAGCACACCAGTTTACAATGCGTTTACCACGATATACGAGACCGTCGGCATACATTTTTCGGAAGGTATCTTGTGCCGCTGCGACAATTTCTGGGTCGAGGGTAAACTTTTCACGCGACCAGTCACATGATGCGCCGAGCTTTCTGATGTCGTCACTTATAAATTTTTTATTCTCGATAGTGAAATCATAAATTTCTTTATACAAATCTTCGGGTGCAATTTCAAAACGCGAACGACCTTCTTTTTCAAGTTTACGTTCGTATACAATTTGAGTTTCAAAACCTGCGTGGTCGGTGCCAGGTACCCATAATGCTCGCTTGCCTCGCATTCTTTCAAAACGAGTAAAGATATCTTGAACGGCAGTACCAAGTGCGTGGCCTACATGAATACGGCCGTTGGCATTAAGCGGCGGCATAATAATGGTGTATGCTTTTGCGTTGGCATCAGCCGCGCCCGCTTCTACGCATTTTTCAGGTGAAAAAAGGCCGCTTTTTTCTTCAATAGAATAAACAGCCGGTTCTGTGTCGGCAAAATTGTACGGCGAAAGCAGCTTTTTCGGGATGTCGGGCTCGACGTAGGTTTTATCAGCCATAATAAGGGTTATTTTAGCACCTTTAAGGGCTTACATAAAGGGAGTTTTGCAGGGTTACAGAGACAAGTTGCCCCGTGCGGCAATAGCCACACCTGGTTGAATTATAGAATCCTTGGGGTCGGCGGCATACCTCAAGTATCCGGCAATACCTATCATGATTGAATTATCTGTAGAAAGGTCGATGGAAGGCACAAAAAGTTTTACATTAAGACTCGCCGCTAGTTCTTCAAAGTTTTTTCGTATAAAAGTGTTGGCAATGACACCGCCGCCCAATATAAGAGTTTGAGCGCTTGTTTCTTCCAAAGCCCGCTTGGTTTTTGTCACAAGCACTTCTGTTACGGCATTTTCAAATTCTTCAGCTAGTGTTGCACGTTCGGTGTCATTTAGTTCCGAAATCTTTTTACCGTCGGCATCCTCGGTTTTCTTTTTAACTGCATACAAAACTGAAGTCTTTAATCCTGAAAATGAGAAATGATAATCATCAGACTTAAGCATCGGGCGAGGGAAGTTCCATAATTCTTTGGTCAATAAGCCTTTAGCGCGGCTCTCATCGGCGAGTTTAGAAATTTTTGGCCCGCCCGGGTATGGCAAATTCAGCAAGCGTGCCACTTTGTCGAAGGCTTCACCTACGGCGTCATCTTTCGTTGCTCCTAATACCTTATATGTATGCCATCCTTCAATAGAAACTAGCTCGGTATGGCCGCCTGATATAAGAAGAGCGAGGGCAGGGAAGTTTACTTGTGGAACTATTGCTGTCGTGGCAGCGCTAAAGGTGTCTAAGCTCTCCTCGTCAGTATGTTTCCTTGAATCGCTCGCCACGAGCACCGAAACAATGTGGCCTTCCATATGATTTACAGGAATAATCGGCTTATTGAGCGCCACAGCAAGTGCCCTGGCAAAATTAATACCGACCCATAATGCCGGCTCAAGGCCGGGCCCTTCGGTGACGGCAATTGCATCTATACTTGGCAATTCATGCTGGCGAGTAAAAGTAAGAAATGCTTCCGCAAGGCTGTGTTCGCGTTCCAATATTATTTCAATTTCCTTTATTTTTTCTTCAGAAATATTTGCCTTGAATGTGGTAAATGCGCCAGAGGCTGCGCTTCCTGCTGAAGACTTTCGTGCATGTTCAATGCACGACGCAAATATTGGCACCAAATTTCGTGCATGTTCGCGCTTGGCCAAAATGGGGAAAACACCGCCATATTCGGCATGCGTTTCAGCCTGTGAATGCAATGCGTTGCCAAGAACTGCAAAAACCGGCTCAGTTAGGGTGCCTGATGCTTCTATAATAGAAACAGCAGTCTCGTCACAGGATGTTTCGATGGATAGAATTAGCATGTTAGTTTGGGTGCCACTCATGCGCCCATTGCTCAGCCTGGTCTAAGAAGGCTTTCTTTCCTAGGCGGTATGCAGGGTAGTCGTGCGGATGTTCCTGTTTCAACGCAACTTTCAGGTCGCTGTATTCCAAAGCCTGTTCTGGGTGAGCGCGAAAATAATTGCGCATCACAATAAATTGTTTTGCCTTAGGTGAATCGAGCTCGCATACATGAACGTTTTCGCTTTTACCGCCGTCGGCAGTTTCTTTGTAGAAAACAATTGTTCCCGGAGCAATCTGGTTATCGCCCCATTTATAACCTAGCGATTCCATCAGCCTCTTTTCTGTATCGAAACGTTCCATTCTTTGCACCACAATTAGAGTGTCGACAATAGGTTTGCCTTTCATGCCTGGGATTGCGGTGCTGCCGACATGCTCAATTGAAAGCGCCTTTTCTTTGAAAATTCCTGTGAGAACTCCTTTTATAAGCTCGGCCTTTACGGGCCACTCAGGGTCGTAATCCATAATTGCATATGGGCGTTTTACGTTTGAATCAAGAGCAACTGGAGTTTCAACAGCCCGCGCCGCGGCAGCCTTTGCCAGCGCATCCTTTTTAACTATTTTTGAGACAATCTCAATGGCAATCATTACGATAACAATGGCTATCGCCAAGATGATCATGAGAAATTTCATTTTGTGTTTTTAATTATACCTGAAATCATGCCTTTTACCCTAAAAAACAGGCTTCTACTGCTTACTTTAACGACAAGCGTACCATATGGTAGGGAATTGTAAGGTCTCTTGCTCATACTAGCTCGGCTTACTTGTCTTACAATATAAAATCTTTCTTTTCCGAGTCCAGTTATCCTAGACCAGTATTTTCTGGCTGCAATTTCGTCGGTGTTAGGGTAGATATGAATTCCAGACCGTATTTTTTCTAAGGGAACTAGAAGTATTCCTTTTAAAAACGATATGAAGACTTTTACCATAGCAGGATCTGAATTGGTAAATACAAGCTGAGGTGTTTCGCCTTTTCTTTCTGCTTTTGTGCCTTCTCCCCAGTATAAAGCTGCACCAATAAGAAGAAGGTCTCTTTTTGATAGGCTAGCTACAACAACCTGGCCCTCTTCCAAAGACTCCATATTCTCAGAAAATATTTCCTTAGAGCGAACCTTATTGAAATTCTCCAGACCTCTTTTAACTGCCAGTTCTTTATTTTTACTTAGGAGTTTAATTGAATTCTCGTCAAGCTCAATATTTCTTAACCAGGAACTAAGCGTTCCTTTGGAAGTTAGTCCAAGTTTTTTCATTATTTGGCCATAACTAAAGCCTTTTCGCCGTAAAGCTAATGCTTCCGATTTTTTCAGAATATGAGACTTCATGCATATAGTATACACAGCTTTATGCTGTCGTTCAAGTTTTTGTACAGTTAACCATATGGGGTGACAGTTCTGCTAGGATTGGGGTGACTAAGCTTAACCAACCTTAATTTAAAGCATATGGCAAACAAAAAGCAGATACCGGCATACCCAGCGAAGGTTAGGCAGAAGTGGTATTTTCTGGTCGACAAGGTCGGAAAGACAGTGGATGAAGTGTGTGACATATATATGATTCCAAGGAAGACCTACTACAAATGGAAGAAAATTGATTTAGGCAGCAGGAATCATATTCCAAAGAAAGAGCACCCTGACACAAAACTTAAAGGTGAAGTGAAAGAGTTTGTAATTAAAGAGAAATTGCGAATTAACTACGGACCGAGAAAAATGAAGCTCTTGTTGAAGCGCAGATTCAATATCACTGTTTCAACTACAGCAATCTACAACCTGTACCTCAAGAAAGAGTTAATACGAAGACCCCAGAAAAAGCTTCCTTGGTACAAACCAATCAAAGAGGTGGTGATACCAGAGATGCCGGGAGAGGTGGTGCAAATGGATGCGAAGTATGTGTGGGAAAGCGGGACACGTCGATATCAACGTACATTCATTGACATATTCACAGGCAGACAGTTTGCCACTGTTACAAACTCAATGACTTCTGAAGATACGGTGAATGCTTTTTTGGAAGCAGAACGATATTTTCCTTTCAAAATTTTAGGTGTACAGAGTGACAACGGATCTGAAAACCGAGGAGAGTTTCATCAACATGTAGGTCAGAAAGGCATCGCTCACTACTTCATCCCGAAATCATCTCCGACATGGGATGGAGCAGTTGAAAGAGCACATGGAGTGATTGATCAGGAATATTACCTTAATCCTACGAGACCTTGGAAAACATTGTCAGAGTATTTAGAGTTCTACAATTACGAAAGAATACATCTCGGCAAGTATTTGAACGGAATGACACCACAAGAAAAATGGCAGCAGTGGCTATCCACAGTGTCACCCTTGAAGGTTAACTAAACAGTTTTGTGACCCTACCGGGAGTCGAACCCGGCTTCTCTGCTTGAAAAGCAAATGTCCTAACCGATAGACGATAGGGCCGATGACCGTGATAATAACATTCTTTTGAAGAAATGCCAAAAAATGCTATGATGCAGGCCATATTCTAGAAAGTACGGAGAGATGGCTGAGTGGTTGAAGGCACCAGTTTCGAAAACTGGCATGGGGGAAACCCTATCGGGAGTTCAAATCTCCCTCTCTCCGCCAATACGGGTTAGCTCGGGAATAGTTGCTACGAGTCTATCTAGTGCAGTTATTGCATGTTATAATTACTACGTATGATGAAATATTTTAAATACGGATTTGGCCTAGGTTTTATTATTGTATTCTTAAATCCTTGGTCTTTTGAACCTATTTACTTGTGTGGAGAAAGCTGTAATTCTTGGGTAAACATGACAAAGAGGTTTTATGGTTTTAGTGACACTTTCCCTTTCAATTGGGTAGTACCCCTTGCTTTTATGGTCACGCTCGGTCTTTTAACTGTTTTATTTCGATATGTATTTCTTAAAATTACGGGGCGACACAAGTTAACTACTGTCGCGAGTAATGTTGAGAATTCTTTAGATAGAATACTGGTTAGTTGCCTTCTGGTTGTAGTCTTGTGTATTATGATTACTAAATTTTTTATTATGCCAACACCAGACAGACTTCCGGCAGCACCCGGAATATTTGAAGCAAGTTCCACTATAGCTAGATAAATTTAAGGAGCCAATCCGATTTCCATGCAAAATAAGGAGTATAATTAAAGTTAGACAAAATCAACCGCACAAAACACAAAACAATTCACCACGGAAGGAGACAACATGAGCAACCATCAAATTGGGTGGGAAGCCTTTACCCACATGATAGAGAAGCAGCACCACTTTAAAGGAGGGCTGGTCACGCAGAGAATTACGCACGGTATGGAAGAGTTCATAGGGCCTGTCTCAGACATCTTTGTTGATGACGCCGGAGCGTCAATTTATACAGGTACCTGTATCTGTACCGGCAGCCTAAGGCCAGAACCTCGCCATGTCGAGCCTCATGCTTTTGCGGTTATCGACGCTGGAGGATTCAACGACTTCTACCTGTATGCGGACCACGAAATACTGGTCTGTGTTATGGGAGAACATGTCGGCAAAAAGACTCTTGTCCACCTGTATCCATCGGGCCATCCGCGCGAAATAATACTTCGTCGCGAACTCGAAAGAGCACGGGTAGCTTCTGTCGAACAATCCACCGAACCTGCCCTCAAACACGCAATTGCCTGAACCGCGTGAGTGGGGCGGGCTTTTGTTTTCATCGTGACACACGCAGTGCCAATTCGTCGCAATTCCCATACGGCTTCATCTTTGCTAGAATAACGGAACATGCCACATTCCTCGCAAGGCACATCTAAAAAAATTCTTCTCTCGGGCGTAAAGTCGACCGGGCGGCCTCATATTGGTAACTATTTCGGGGCGATGAAGCAGTTTGTCGACCTTCAGGATGAATACGAGTCGCGTATTTTTATTGCTGACCTGCATTCAATGACCACCATGCAGAACGGGGCTGAATTGGCTAAGTCGACGCTCGACCTCGCTATCGATTATCTCGCTATCGGCCTCGACCCGAAAAAAGTGCTCATTTTTAAGCAGTCAGACTTGCCTGAAGTAACCGAGCTCGCATGGATGTTCAATTGCCTCACGACAATGCCGTATCTAATGAGAGCCCATGCATTTAAAGACGCAGAGGCTAAGAATAAAGAAATAAATGTCGGCTTGTTCAATTATCCAATGCTTATGGCAGCCGATATTCTCATTCATAACCCAGATATTGTTCCGGTTGGCCGCGACCAAAAGCAGCATATTGAAATTACGCGCGACACCGCCGAAAAATTCAACCGCACATACTGCGCAAACTACGACCCTAAAGACGAAACATCCGGCATATTTAAAATTCCAGAAGGTCTTATTTTAGAAAGTGTCGAAACTGTTCCAGGTGTCGATGGCCGCAAGATGAGCAAAAGCTATAATAATCATATTCCGCTTTTCGCTTCCGATGAAGAAATTCGAAAGCTTGTGATGTCTATTGTCACCGACTCAACTGGCGGCATTCCTCAAAACGTATACAACATTCACAAACTGCTCCGAGATGAAGAATCGCTGAAGAAAATATATGCAGAACATGAAGGGAAGTACAAAGAGCTCAAAGAAGCTCTCATTACGGACCTTATTGCATTTATAACCCCGCTTCGAGAACGCCGCGAAAAAATAGCCGCCGACCCAGACCACGTACGCAAAATGTTGGCCAGAAACGGCGAGCTTATTCGCGAAACTGCACATGCTCTGATGTATGAAGTACGCAAAGCAACAGGGTTAATAGTGTAAAAAACGCTGAACTTTTTATAATGGTACAAAAAATCATCGAGTCTACTTACTCTAGAAGCAAAGACTTCATGGCAATGTTCGTATACGCCGTGCGATTTTGCTATTTCAAGCCTGCTCGCAAGCTTTTTTGGGGGCTTATTGTTTTTGCTGCCGGTGTTGCCTCGCTTCCTCTTATAAGCGCTAAAGTTACCGGAGTAATAGTAGATACACTCACCGAAAAGCTTCAGCTTGGATCATTCGATACGGCCACGTTCAACTATGTGATTTTACT
Organism: uncultured bacterium; assembly: GCA_937873535.1. Taxonomy (GTDB): domain Bacteria; phylum Patescibacteriota; class Minisyncoccia; order Phycocordibacterales; family CAIZLB01; genus VEQN01. The sequence goes on from CALMYA010000035.1 coordinate 20,426, forward strand.
TACCGTGCTTTGGGCGTTTATCGATAACTTCGACAGCATTTTCAATACGGCAAAACGATATATTCGAACGCTTTGGACGTATCGAACTCAAATTGAATACGAGCTTAAAATTCTGGAGAAACGAATTGAAATAGACAGCGCTACTAGAGAGCAGGAATCATACAGAAACCTGGAACAGCATGCTTTCGAAAAGGGCCCTTTTGTTGCTTGGAATTTGGCGCAAGGGTTTTTTAGGTATTGGGAAATATCTGTAGGATTTTTGGTGGCCGCTTTCATTTTGGGTTTTAGTAATTTTTGGGTGCTTATTATTCTGGTAATGACGGCTCTGCCGCAGCTTGTCATCAATATAAAATTCGGCGAGAAAACATACGGTATTTGGACGAGGAAGGGAGGCAAGGTCCAACGACTTTATTACTATTTCAGAAGCCTAATCGGTACAGAAACACTTGAATTAAACAACACAAGTAGAGTATTTTACGATAAAGTTGAAGGAATTCACCGCGACACTCAAGGAAGAATTCACGCCGAAGAAAAACGCCGTCTCGCATATACCTTTGCCAGCGACTTCATAAGTCTTCTGGGTGTTTTAGCATCTTTTTTGCTTATTGTGCTATCTGTACTTTCAGGTGCTGCAACCATTGGCGCCCTCATATTCCTGCGCGCATCAATCTACAAGTTTTCAAGCGCCTTGGAGCAGCTCATTGAGGAAGTAACGAACGACTACGAATATGTTTTGTACACCAAAGACCTCAAAGAGTGGTTTGCCATCAAACCGTTTGTAAGCGCTAAAACGGGCGACCCGTTTCCATTGCAAAAGGCCGCGCCCCTTATTGAGTTCAAGAATGTATCTTTTTCATACCCGGGTGAGAGAAATAAAGTGCTCAAAAATGTAAATCTTACAATTCAGAGCGGTGAGCGAATTGCTCTCATCGGCAACAACGGGGCAGGGAAGTCATCCCTCATTAAATTGTTGCTGAGAATTTACGACCCTACTGAAGGCGAAGTTACCGTTAACGGCAAAGATATAAAAACTATAAAAGTACGCGATTGGCGCGCGAATATTTCAGCATTATTGCAGGAATATCTGGTATTTAACATGAAAACAAAAGAGTCTATTTGGGCAAAAGTGAACCCCGACAAAGGCAGTAAAGCCGGCGCAATTGAGGCAGCCACAGCCAGCACCGCCTCAGACTTCATCGATAGATGGGACGACAAATATGAAGAGCAGATCGGCAAGGAATTCGGCGGCAAAGAGCTTTCTCGCGGCCAAAAACAGAAACTTTCGCTTGCCAGCACCCTGTACCGCGACACACCAATACTTATTCTCGACGAACCTACATCCGCCATCGACTCCGAATCTGAACTCTCAATTTTCAAAGCACTCGAGAAACTGCCAAAGTCGAAAACAATTGTATTCGTATCGCACGACATGGCCGTAGTAAGAAACGCCGATAGAATCATCGTGCTCAAAGACGGCGTATTAATAGAAGACGGCAGCCATGCTGAATTATTCGAAAAGAAGGGCTACTACAGCCGAATTTACAGCGAGCAGGTGGAGGCGATGACGAAGTAAAGGGTGCATTTCCTGCGTGTATTTGGGAGCACGGATATTTTCCTGCTGGAAAATTCCTCGTGCTTGCTCCGTCGAGTCTCGCAAGTCTCCCAAATACACGCAGGAAATGCACCCTTTATCTACGCCAGCATTTTTGATACACTAGCTTCTACAACTATATGAGCAATCTCAAAAACCGCGTTCACGCCAAAGACATCTCCCAATATGCCGGGAAAGATATTTTAATTGCCGGTTTTGTGCACACTTTGCGCGTTCAGAGCAAGATCATCTTCCTTATTCTTCGTGATGCATCAGGAACAGTTCAAAACATCATTGAAGCTAAAGATGAAGCAACCTTTGAATTGGCAAAAGGGCTTTCAGCAGAATCTGTTGTTTCTATATTAGGAATCGTGAAGGAAGCACCTCAGGCTCCGGGCGGTTTTGAAATTGCTGTATCTAAAATTACAGTTCTTTCGGTGGCAAACCCAGAACTGCCTATTCCTATAATTATAAAGGGTGGCGATGAAGAGACAGAAGCCCCTACGCGTTTCGACTACCGCTGGATAGACTTGCGAAAGCCAGAAAAAGCTAAAATTTTCAAGGTATGGACGGAGCTCGAAAAAGGCTTCCGTACATATTGGGATGAAAACAAATTTGTGCAGCTTTACAGCCCGTCGTTTATGTCGACACCGTCAGAAACTGGTGCTGAAGTCTTTGAAGTAAAATATTTCGACAAAAAAGCTTATCTCGCACAGTCACCACAGTTTTATAAGCAGATGGCCATTGCCTCCGGTTATGAGCGAGTGTTCATGGCTGGGCCGGTTTTTCGCGCAGAAGAATCGTTTACGGCGCGCCACCTTACAGAATTCAGCGGCTGGGACTTTGAAATAGGCTATATAGATGACCATCATGACATTATGAACGCAGAAGAGGGGATGCTTGTTTCGGGATTCAAAGCGGTAGCTGAAGCTTTTCCTGATATGAATGTGCAAATTCCTACTATACCGTTCCCGCGCATCACAATGCTTAAAGCTAAAGAAATTCTCAAGAAAGAAGGTGTACCAAGCGGCGAACCGCACGATCTTTCACCAGAAGAAGAGCGTGCCATGTGTGAATATGTAAAAAAAGAGTACGACCATGACTTCGTATTTATAACCGACTATCACAAGTCAAAGAGCGCTTTCTACCACATGCGCCACCCAGAAAACCCCGACTACTCACGTCGTGCTGACCTTTTGTATAGAGGAATTGAAGTTACGACGCTTGCCCAGCGCGAACACCGAATTGATATTCTTGAGAAACAAGCTATTGAAAAAGGCATGAGCCTTGATGCTTTGAAAGACTACTTGAACTTCTTCCGTTGGGGCTGCCCTCCGCACGGTGGCGCCGGCATTGGCCCGGGCAGGCTTATTATGAAGCTTCTCGACCTGCCGAACGTGCGCGAGGCAACATATGTGCCGCGCGACGTGAAGAGGCTGAATCCTTAATCTGGCAATTAATTCCTATTCAACATGAACCTACGAGAAGACATTCCACAACTAGAGTTGCCGCCCGATGAAAACGCTCCAATAGGTGAAAAAGTTCGTTGGGCAATTGATATTGGTCTTGCTTCTCCGAACGACTTTACACGAGAACAGGCGGCAGCGATACTTGATACTTCGGATGAAATACTTAAATCTGAAGATCTGGCACAATTGGAAAGTCGGATGGAAACAGACATGGATAAAACTGTACAATTTCGAATTGCTTATGCTTTGTATAAATGCGGATACCGCACGCAGGAAGTGGAGGAAAAACTAGAAGATGCTTTGAATGCCGGAACTGACGCAGAGCTCATCAAGCTCATAAAAGCAGTCTATCGCCCTGCTAAATAAAATTTATATTTGATATGTCAGATTCCGCATCCTTCACAATTAAAACAGAAGTTTTTGAAGGGCCGCTCGACCTCCTTCTTACACTTATTGAAAAACGCAAGCTTTTTATAAGCGATATTTCAATTGCGAAAGTAACCGACGAATATATAGAATACGTTAACCGCCTGGCCGACTACTCGCTCGGCGACCGCACGCAATTCATATATCTTGCCTCAACGCTCCTTCTTATAAAGGCAAAGTCGCTCCTTCCTAACCTTGAACTTACTGAAGAAGAGCAGAGTGACATCGGCCTACTTGAACAGCGCCTCAAAGAGCTGGCTGTTATGCGAAAAGCCGGGGCTGAAATACAGAGACAGTTCGGCATGCATATTCTATATCCTCGGGGTGATCTTCATACCGAAATTCACGTCTTTGCGCCGAGCAAAGACGCTTCCATGCAAAGTCTTTCCGAAGCTATGAACCGTGTCATCGGCGCATTGCCTAAAAAAGTTGAGCGTCCGAAAATTATGGTGCAGAAAACTGTAAGCCTTGAAGAAACAATTGAGAAGCTTACGGAGAGAATCAAAACTGCCGTGCGTATGAGTTTTGCCGAATTCAGCGGTAAACACAGTAAAACTGGCAATGGCGGCGGAAAAACCGATCCCGGCCGAACCCTTGAAGAACATCGAGGCGCCCGCGTCGAAGTCATAGTCAGCTTTCTTGCCATGTTAGAACTGGTAAAACAAGGAGTGCTCGATGCAAAGCAGGAAGGTCTCTTTGATGAAATTCACATGGAAAGCCAAGATTTGGGAGTTCCAAGGTATAATTAAACTCACATGCAACCAGAACATTCAAATTCAAATCTCGAGCACATTGTAGAAGCCCTGCTTTTCTGGAAAGGGGAGCCGCTTTCAATAAAAGAGATTGCCAAAAGCCTTGCTGTAAAAGAAGACGACGTCGTCGCGGCAGCCGACGCGCTTGAACAATCGCTTTCAACTCGCGGCATTACGCTTTTACGTAAAAACACTATCGACAAACAAGGGAACGTGAACATGAGCGACCAAGAGTTGATGTTAGCCACCTCAAAAGAGGCGAGTGCGCTCATTGAAAAGCTCACCAAGGAAGAACTTTCAAAAGATCTCGGCAAAGCGTCGCTTGAAACTTTGGCTATTGTACTCTACAAGGGGCCGGTAAAGCGAAGCGAAATAGACAATATCCGCGGCGTTAATTCTACTTTTATTTTAAGAAACTTACTTATTCGCGGGCTTGTAGACAAACGCCCCGACCCGCGCGACAGCCGCGCATCGCTGTACAGTGCCTCATTCGATCTTATGTCGCACCTCGGTGTTTCAAAAATTGAAGACCTGCCAAATTTCGCCGAAGTTAAGGAAGAAATACAAAAGTTCAATGAGCATTCAGCTGAACTGCAAAAACCTGAGGCGGCCTCTGAAGAGATGGCACAGGAATCTTCCAGTTAAAAAAACCTAATAAATGGCATATCGCTCAAGTTAAGGTATAATGACGGACATGCATACAAAATTAACTCGAAAAACATCTATAAAAACCCTTATAGCAGCGTCTTTTTTCACTTTTGCCGTACTCGCGGGCGCTCCATCTGCGGCCCAGGCAGAAACCCTGCGTTACGACGGGCCAGCAATTTCTTGGCCTACTGTTATTGCGGCTTCAGCCATCGTGTACGACCCAGTTTCAAATTTTACATTTTATGAAAAGGATGCCGATACCGTGCGCCCACTGGCTTCACTTTCCAAACTCATGACCGCGGCAGTAGTCGACGACCTTATTTCAAACAACCCGAATCTTGCCAAGAAACTTATTACAATAAAAAGCACGGCGAACGAGAACCCTGCCGACGCTAAGCTCATTAAAGGCAGCCAGTGGCTTCCAACAGACCTGCTCAAATACATGCTCATCGGTTCATCTAATAAGGCTGCACAAAACTTGGCCAGCCAGCTAATTCCTGAATCGAGCTTTATTTCACTTATGAACTTCAAGGCTAAAGCGTGGGGGCTCACGAGCACATCATTTAAAAATGCCAGCGGCCTTTCAACAGAAGTTAAAACTGTAGTTAAAGGAAAGGTTGTAAAAACTGAAGTGCCGAGCGGCCTTTCAACTGCACGGCAGGCAGCGCACCTTCTATGGAATGTACTAGAAAAGCATCCGACAATTCTTGACATCACAAATGAAAAAATAGGTCTCTTTACTTCAAGCGCCGATGTTATCCGCATAGAAAATACCGATAAAATTCTTGACGAGCTTCCTATTATTGCAGGAAAGACCGGCTACACCGATCTCGCCGGCGCAAACCTTGCCGTCGTCGTTCAGCCTAAGCTCGAGGCTCACCCGCATGTTATCGTAGTGTTGAATTCGACCATTGCCGACCGTTTCAAAGATGTTATTGCTTTGGCCTCTTCAACTCCGTATATTCTGAACATTACGAGCACTTCTACTGTTTCCGTAACTTCAACCGCTTCTTCAACGCTGTCAATATAGACGCACAAGAACATCGAACATGAATAACCTGACATTTGACGCCATTAAAATTCTCTTGCCGGCGGTGCTCGCTTTCATGGTAGGAATTGGCCTGACGCCTATGCTTAGCGACTTTATGTATAAGCACAAGCTTTGGCGCCGCTCTTCACGAAGCAAGGTGAACACCGAGGCTATGTCTCCCGATTTTCAGCGCATCCATAACCAGAACGGAGAGAACTCAACACCGCGTGTTGGCGGCGTCATTGTCTGGATATCTATTATCATCACCATTGCGCTCGTCTTCTTGCTCTCGGTATTCTTTCCGAGCGAAACTACAGAAAAGCTGAACTTCCTGAGCCGTAACCAGACACTTCTGCCGCTGGCCGCGCTTCTATTCGCTTCACTAGTCGGCCTTTTTGATGACTTCATTCAAATTTATGGAACTAAAAATGTCGCCAAAGCGGGGGATGGCCTTCCGCGATATTTCCGAATTCTTGTGGTTCTTTTCATAGGCGCTGTCGGCGCATGGTGGTTCTACACAAAGCTCGACTTCGGCATACATGTGCCGTTTTACGGCGACGTGAACATGGGCCTCCTGTTCATACCGTTCTTCATGCTCGTGGTGCTCGGCGTATTTTCGGGTTCGGTCATCGACGGCATCGACGGCCTGGCAGCAGGCGTCATGTGCGCCGCATACGCCTCATTTTTAGTCATCGCACTTTCACAAAACCAAATCGACCTCGCAGCTTTCTGCGCGGTGGTCATCGGAGGCCTTCTGGCATTTCTTTGGTTCAATATTCCACCGGCTCGCTTTTACTTAGGAGAAACTGGCATGCTCGGCCTTACCGTGGCGCTTGCTGTTGTAGCCTTTCTTACACGCGAGGCGCTACTCCTTCCTATAATTGCGTTTCCTCTTTTCATAACTTCAGTTTCCTCAAGCGTCCAAATGTTTTCAAAAAAGTTTTTAGGAAGGAAGGTGTTTTTGGTTGCGCCGCTTCATCATCATTTCGAAGCACTCGGCTGGCCTTCATATAAAGTGACGATGCGCTATTGGATTATTGCGGTTGTTATGGCTATTTTTGGGGCGATTATTGCGATTGTTGGATAAATTGTTTTTCACATAAAATATGTTATGGTATTGCCATCGGTAAAGCCTCGCTGCTTGATCGATATTAGTTCCAAACAATCAAACCTAGAAACCCTGACTAATGAATAAGTTTTTAGTTTCGTGCATACTGCTGTTCTTCGTACTTGATACAGCGGTTACACTGTTGCTCTTCAGCCGGGTCAAGATGGCCTTTATGGAGGGTATTGAGTACCAGAAAAAAGTGCAGGTCCAGGAGGCCCGCATAGCAAAGGAAAGCGAAGCTAAAGCCGCCGAATCGGCGACTGACAAACTTCGCATACTGGAAGGAACAAGTCCCACGGGCGCGCCACCTGAAAAGCCCTGACAAAGCAAAGAACAAAACCACCTGCTATAACTCACTAAAGAGCGCCGGGCAACTTCCGCAAGAAATCCGGCGCTTTTCAATTTTTATCTTCATATAAGCAATTTTAGATAAAGCGACATCTTAGGAAGAACTATTTAATGTATAATGCACGTAATGACTCCAAAAAAAGTAGACCGTCCGTTCCTCATACTCACATCAATTCTTGTTGTTTTGGGCTATTTAATTTTTTCTTCTGCAGCGCTAGGGCTTGTCACCAGAAATGCAGGGCTTTTTCAGGCGGTTACGTTCAACCAGGTAGTGCTCGGGCTTATATGCGGCAGCATCGCCGCGTTTATTTTTTCAAAAATTAGCTACCAGCATTGGCGAACATACGCATTTTATATTTTTCTTTTTTCAGCCCTGATGATGGTTCTTGTTTTCATCCCGCATGTCGGCCAATTTCATGGCGGCGCACGGCGCTGGATAGGCATAGGCTCATTCAGCTTTCAGCCGGCCGAATTTTTTAAGATTGGTTTTGTGATGTATGCCGCAGCATGGTATGCGTCTGTAAAGGCCAAAGCTGCAACCTTGAAATTCGGCGCAGCGCCTTTTCTTGTTCTTATTGCCATTGCCGGTGCCCTCATCTTGGCGCAGCCTGATACCGACACTTTTCTAGTTATTGCCGTAGCCGGCCTGGCCATATATTTTGCCGCGGGCGCTCGTTGGCGAGACATTCTCATAATGGGTTTGCTTGGCGCTGTTTTAATTACAGGAATTGCCATGACTCGGCCCTACGTGATGCAGCGCATTCAAACATTCGTTGACCCTTCAAAAGACCCTACAGGCAGCGGCTATCAAATTCAGCAGTCGCTCATCGCCATCGGTTCAGGCGGCTTATTCGGCCGCGGCTTCGGGCAGAGCATTCAAAAATTTAATTATCTTCCCGAACCGATAGGGGATTCAATATTCGCTGTAGCCTCAGAAGAATTTGGTTTTCTAGGCTCGGTTTCCATTATTCTTTTATATATTTTGTTCGCATTCCAAGGCTTCCGCATCGCCCTTCGCGCCCCCGACGCCTTCGGCACATATTTGGTTCTCGGCTTGGTCATTCTTATTACAGTGCAATCATTTTTAAATATTTCAGCCATGCTCGGTATTACGCCACTTTCAGGTACGCCGTTATTATTCATTTCGCATGGAGGAACCGCGCTGTTCTTTGCGCTGTCGTCGGTTGGAATTATTTTAAATGTTTCGAGGTATCAGAAGAAGAAATAACAAATACCCCATATTCATGAGCATGCGTATCTGCGATATGCTCATGAATATGGGGTATTTGTTATTTCTTTCTAGTAATTTATAAAAGAAAACCCCTCCGCTGTCACTACGGAAGGGTTTTTCGTTTGTTGAGGGTTGTATTGGGTGACGGAGTGCAGAATAATGACTTAGTACATCATGTATTCCACTCGAACCATAGGGCGCAAGCGGAACCGTTAGTGTACAGATTCAACTGATCGGCGCGGCTTAATGTTTGACGCGGGTTCTTCAAATCGTAAAAGACTCGCGTTTTCTCATTGAAACCGACCAAACACTTCTTTCTTATGCGAAGCCGTTCATTAGGCAACTCACCCTCCGCTACAAGCCTGCCTGTGGCTTCTGCTTTCGATATGTAATTCGAGCGGCAAATTACATCAGGCATTGCTGCTGCATTGGGGTTGAAGACGACGTCAATCAAGACGCCGCAAAGGAAACGACGTGTTGTCCCAGTTCGGCCGTGGTTCGGAACGAACCATATAGCCATGTCAGGTACGCGCCGCACTGCGACACGCTCAGTAGGTAATACTATTCCATTCATAAGACTGTTGCTGTTTAAGTTTTTGGTTAAGGAAGACAGGCCTGCAGACACATTCAGAACTATCCTCCTTAACCAAAATCTGTGTAAAGTGCTTCTATCTAATAGGTATATTTGTACATTTATTGCCTTCCGTCAATGGTATATGGTATTTGTTTAGAAGTCTTAACACAGAGCAGAGGAGGGATATTCTTGAGCATATCGCACAGATACCCATGTTCCAAAAAGTCTTAGTTTTCCTGTGATATACTTGGATTCATATGAAGATTTTGATGACAGGCGGCGGCTCGGGCGGCCATTTTTACCCGATAATTGCCATAGCCGAAGAAATACGCGAAATATGCAAAAAAGAGAGAATTCTCGACCCCGAGATTCTTTTCATGTCGCCGAACAAATACAACCCAAAAGAGCTTTTTGATCACGATATAGAGTTCGTACCGGTGGCGGCAGGGAAGCGGCGGGTCAGCCCTTCAGGCGCGAGTAAAATACTCAATTTTATAGACATGTTCAAGATGGGCATTGGCGTCATCTCGGCGCTTTTCAAGCTCTATTCTATTTTCCCCGACGTCGTTTTCGCCAAAGGCGGATACACCAGCTTCCCGGCATTAATGGCTGCACGAATTTTGGGTATTCCAGTTATTATTCATGAATCAGACAGCGTGCCTGGCCGGGTTAACCTTTGGGCAGGGAAGTTCGCACAACGAATTGCACTTTCGTACAAAGAAGCTGCACAATTTTTTCCTGCCGGCAAAACTGCTTACACAGGCAACCCGGTTCGCCGCGACCTTCGCCAGCCGCTTACCACAGGCGCTCTTGAATATCTTCATCTTGAAACAAATGTTCCAACCGTGCTCATTCTCGGCGGGTCACAGGGCGCACGAGTCATAAACGACGCCGTTCTTACAGCATTGCCGAGACTTGTCGAGAAATATCAAATACTGCATCAAACAGGCCGAACGAATTTTGAAGAATGCTCACGAACTGCCAACGTGGTGCTGAGCGAAAACCCGCTTATAGGCCGCTACCATCCGTTCGACTACTTCAACACTTTGGCCATGCGTATGGCCGCGGGCGTTTCATCTCTTGTTATTTCTCGCGGCGGTTCGCAAATTTTTGAAATTGCATTGTGGGGGCTGCCGAGTATTCTGGTACCAATTACCGATTCAAACGGCGATCATCAGCGAAAAAATTCATATAACTATGCCCGCGAAGGAGCGGCAGTTGTCATTGAAGAGGCAAACTTGAGCCCCGAAATCATCATGAATGAAATAAGCAGAATAATGGATAACCCGAAAGTGCTTGAACGCATGCGAGCTGGTACCAAAAACTTCGCCCGCGAAGATTCAGCGGCGCTCATAGCTCATGAAGTATTAAAAATTGCCCTCAAGCACGAGGTTTAAGAGTAGAACAGAATCATGTCAAATCAAAATAATTCAGAAAACAATGAGCCTAAAAAAGTAGTGACGCGTTTTGCTCCTTCGCCGACAGGCTTCATGCATATTGGCGGCGTTCGAACTGCCTTATACGCATGGGCCTTCGCGCGAAAACATGGCGGCGTTTTTATATTGAGAATAGAAGATACAGACAAAGCCCGAGAAGTTGAGGGTTCAATTGAGCATATTATTGAATCATTAAAGTGGCTCGGCATAGAATGGAATGAAGGGCCTGACATTGGCGGCCCTAATGCACCATACCTTCAGTCGCAACGCCTTGAAAGCTACAAACAATACGCGAATATTCTTATTGATAAAGGTTTGGCTTATGCCGACCCGTACAGCAAAGAGCAGCTTGAAGATTTCAGGAAAAAAGCCGAGGTAGAAAAACGCCCATTCTTATACCGAGATCATCGTCCTGAAAACATTGAATCTTTGCCTCGATGGGACGGAACCACAGCCCTTCGCTTTAAAGTGCCTGAGGTCAAAACATATGAATGGCATGATGAAGTGAGAGGAACGCTTAGCGCCGGCCCGGAAGCACTTGATGACTTCATACTTATAAAAAGCGACGGCTACCCGACGTATAACTTTGCGCACATAATAGATGACCTTTTGATGGGTACAACCCATATTTTTCGCGGTGACGAATTTATTTCTTCTACGCCGAAATTTCTTTCAGTATATGACGCTCTTGAAATTGAGTACCCGAAGTTCATAAGCCTTTCTCCCATTCTTGGAGCTGAAGGAACAAAAAAACTTGGCAAGCGCGACGGTTCAAAAGACATTCTCGACTACAAGCGTGAAGGCTACCTACCTGAAGCCATGATGAATTACCTCGCATTCATAGGCTGGAACCCGGGAGGAGAAAAAGAAATATTCAGCAAGGAAGAATTTTTGCAGGCCTTTAGCCTTTCGGGCGTCCATACCTCAGGCGGCAAAGCCAGCGAAGAAAAGCTAAACTGGTTTAACAAAAAGCATCTTGACCTCTTAAGCGATGACGACTTTTATTCTAAGGCAGAGCCTTTTGTTTCGGAAAAGTTACGTTCACAACCATCCTTTGCATCAAGGTTTCGAAAAATAGTAAGCAACGGCCCAGATGGAGTTCCCGTGCTTCGTGAACGAATTACGCATTTTGGCGATATCTCCAGACTTGAAGAAGAGGGAAACTTGTCTTTTTACTTTGAGACTCCATCATATGATGTAAACCTGCTTTTATGCCCTGAGAAGCAGAGAAAAGGCAAAGAGAACATTACGCTGCAAGACTTGGTACCCGTTCTTGAAGAGCTCAAGAATATAATTTCAAACGCCGACGATGCAACTATTAGCACAATTTCCATAACAGACATCATTATGCCTTACGCCGACAAAGAGGGTAGGGGCTTTGTACTATGGCCGCTTCGCATTGCTCTATACGGAAAGGAAGTTTCCCCCGACCCTTTCACTATGATTTCCATTATAGGCAAAGAAGAAGCTTTGGCACGCCTAATTGCCGCGATTGAAAAAATAACTAATGCTTCAAAAATATAACAGCAAAAAATCAGTCGTAGCATTAGGCCTGACGCTGACACTGGCATTTACTTTTGCAATTTTTGCCGTTCCTCAATTTGCAGGTACAAGTTTCGCTCTCACAAATGAAGAGGAGCTTCAGCAGAAGATTGACGAACGCAACAGGAACATAGCGGAGCTCAACAAGGAAATTCAGCAATATTCAGAGCTCGTTGATAAAACCGGTAAAGAAGCGCAGACCCTGCAAAACCGCATCAAACAACTTGAAGCGAACGCTAAGGCAATAAATGCCGACATTCAAAAAACCCAAAAAAAAATAGACGTGGCAAACCTGACAATTCAGAAACTTGGCATGAATATTCAGGCATCGCAAAGCAAAATTGGAGCACTTCAGAACGGCCTTGAAAAAAGCGTACGTGACATTTACGCTGCCGACAATACAAGCATTGTCGAACAGATTCTTGCCGGTAAAAGCTTCGGCGAACTTCTGTTTGCTATAGACAGCCAGTTTAGCTTCAACGACAGCATGCAAAATACCATCATGCAGGTAAGGGAGGAAAAAAAGAAAATAGAAACAAGTAAAACTGAAACCGAATCGCAGAAGAAGGATCTTGTAGCCCTTCAAACAGAGCTTTCAAGCAAAAAGAAAGCCGTCGACTATACCAAAAACGAAGAAAACCAGACGCTCAAATCTACGAAGAATCAAGAACAAAATTATCAAAAAATTCTTCAAGATAAGCAGGCGCTAAAGGCCGCTTTTGAAAAAGAAATTTTCGATTATGAATCACGGTTGAAATATACCGGCAACAAAGGCACATTGCCTGCGGCAGGAACGAGCGCTCTTTCATGGCCTCTCGACAATGTGCGCATCACTCAATTTTTCGGCAAATCGGTTGCGGCCTCGAGGCTATATGTTTCTGGTTCGCATAACGGCGTAGACTTCGGCGTACCAATAGGCACAACAGTAAAGGCGGCCGGCAGCGGGGTAGTGGCAGGCGCAGGTGACACCGATATTACCTGTAAAGGAGCCTCATTTGGCCGCTGGGTGCTTCTAAAATACGATAACGGTCTCGCCACCACATACGGCCATTTGTCTGTGATAAGCGTTACCAAGGGCCAGCAGGTAAAGGTAGGCGACGTTATCGGCCTTTCAGGAAATACAGGCTATTCTACGGGCCCGCATCTTCATATATCTGCCTACGCCGCCGACTCAGTTCAGGTATTAGACCGCCCAAGTGTCTCGTGCGGCGGAAAGGTTTATACAATGCCGATATCGCCGGTCGAGGCCTATCTTGATCCTATGTTATACTTTCCGCCATATAACAAGAAGTAAAAAACCTCTATCACCACTAACTCTTCAACGAAATATTTATGTGCGGCATTGCAGGAATAATCGGAAAACCGGAAAAGACAAAAGAGGTCATCGAACGGATGGTCGACATAATAACTCACCGCGGCCCTGACGATCGCGGCGTACTTGTCGAAGAGAGCTTCGCTTTCGGCATGCGCAGGCTTTCAATTATAGACATAAACCGGGGTCATCAACCTATTTCAAATGAAGACGGAACAGTTACTGTAGTTTTTAACGGCGAAATTTATAACCACAGAGAACTTCGGCCAAACCTCATAGCCCTCGGCCATCATTTTAAAACAGATAGCGACACCGAAGGCCTCGTTCACTTGTATGAACAATACGGCCACGACATGCTACGCAAACTTCGCGGCATGTTCGGCTTTTGCATATTCGATAGAGGCAGGAACCAGTTGTTTATCGCTCGCGATTTCTTTGGAATTAAGCCAATATATTATCGCGTAGTAGACGGCACATGCATCGGTTTCGCTTCCGAAATAAAAAGCCTGCTCGAAGACCATTCCTATAAAAAAAGCGTAAACGATGCGGCTGTTTACAACTATTTGGCATATCAGTACAACCCGCTTGAAGAAACCATGTTTAAGGGCATTTATAAGCTTTTGCCCGGCCATTATATGGTCATTAATTTGGAAGACGGCTCGTACACCACAGAACCTTATTGGCATTATCATTTCGATGACAAGGCGGCAAAGAAAGGCATCAAAGACAAAAATCTTCTTGCGGAAGAATACGTGCAAAGCAAGGTGCAAAGCGAAAGCTATGAACAAGAACTGGCGAAAGAAGTGCGCAAGGTAGTTGAAGACTCAGTTGAGCATCACCTTATAAGCGATGTACCCGTCGGCTCATTTCTTTCCGGCGGGGTAGACAGCGGTATCATCGTCACCACCATGCAGAACTTGCGCAAGAAGGCCAATACTGCGCCGGTTTCAACATTCACTATAGGATTTAAACACGTGAGCGAACACAGCGAGGCGCGGCAAGTGGCTGAAAATGTCGGTTCAGACCATAACGAAATAACTGTAGACTTTGACGAATACTTCAACGAACTGCCTAAAATTGCCTGGCATTTCGACGAGCCCGTTGCCGACCCATCAGCCGTTGCATTGTATTTCTTGGCGCGCGAAGCGCGTAAGAAAGTCAAAGTGGTGCTTTCTGGCGAAGGCGCCGACGAGCTCTTCGGCGGCTACAATATTTACCGCGAGCCGTTCGACCTTGCCCATGTTTCAAAATTTTCCTCAGTTTTCAAAACTATTTTTATCAAACCGCTCACAAAAATTCCTTTGCCGTTTTTTGGAAAAAATTATTTGAGCCGTGCACTCATGAGCGTCGAGGAACGCTACATAGGCAACGCGCATATCTTCAGGCCTGCTGAGCAAGAAAAGATATGGGCCGGCCCTAAGCAGGAACGCTTCAGCCTCAAGTCGTACTACAGCGCAGTTAAGAACGAAACCGACTCCCGCAAAATGCAGTATATAGACATCAACTTCTGGCTTCCTGGCGACATTCTGGCCAAAGCCGACAAGATGACCATGGCGCATTCACTTGAACTTCGCGTGCCGTTTCTCGACGTCGAAGTCGGCCGGATTTCCGCTAAAATTCCCGACTATCTGAAATACAAGGAAGGGAAGACCAAGTACATCCTGCGAAAGGCTTTTGAATCTATATTGCCGGCTGAAACTGCCGCGAGAAAGAAACTAGGCTTTCCGACACCGCTTCGTTTATGGCTCAAGGAACGTCCTGAAGAAATTATGGATATTATTCGAAAAAATTCTTATATACAGAAAAAATTCGACATGGATGCCGTCGAGACCCTCATGATTTCTCATCGGCGGGGAAGAGCCGACAATTCAAGAAAGCTTTACATCCTTCTCATGCTGGCCTTGTGGTATAATGTTTACATGAAAAGCTCTTCAGGTTACGGAATAAGCGCGCATGCTGAACATTCATCTGATGCATTGGGCGCACATGCCGGCTCCTCAAATCCTCTAATTAAAAAAACTAGCAGGGAAGACTCCCCTGCTAAAAGCCGCGAAAGGCATTCGGTAAAGATAAGCCGAAAACTAGGTCAACATGGGTCTCATGGGCATCATAGCTCCCAAAAAGGCTTTCTTGAGCTTATAGTCGTGGTCATAATTGCTTTGGTTCTTCTTCATGTGCTTGGCATCGACATTAGAGATATTTTGGCAAAACCTTGGGTAAAAGAATTCGCCGTTTTCATATGGAATCTTTTAAAACTAGTTTGGGCAGATATTCTACAGATTGTAGCGTTCGTTAAAGACTTGGTGGCCTCAAATTAGCCTGTGCTTAGCCTGTGCACAGGCAGGGTAGAGTTTTTCTATAAATAAGGCGTATACTTTATATTGAAGGAGGAATTAGTTCATGGGTACGCTAAGGATGTTCATCAGAATCGTATGCAGCCACTGCGGTACCGTCATCCATTTCGGTCAAATATGGATACAAAAAGGCAAAAAAGATTTCTGCTCGGATGGCTGCAGCGACAAATCAAACAAGAAAGGCAATTAGCGCCAACCCCCGGTTTCCAACAAAGGAGCCGGGGGATTGTTGTTTTAAAGAGGACCCAAGGTAGCTATAGCGTATTGTCGCAAAAGATATATTCTGCGACATGCCTATAAGGGCGGCCGGGGGGCAAAACCCCTTCTTCCCTACAGACCTTCAACTCATATCCGAGGTTTAAAGTTATCAACATATCTTTTTAAAAAATGCATCTTAAAATTTTAATTTGATTCACTAAAATAAAATCGTGGCAAAAGTTAAATGCGATTTTAATACTGTAAAAAATGGCTTCGAAAGATTTTATCGTGAAAACGGCAGGCATCCGTCTGTGTTCGATATTGATTCATGTCTCTACCTGCCCTCTTCTAGGCAAATCCAAAGAATCTGGCCTGGAGGAGTCAAAGAAGTGCGCAAGCTATTAGGTATAGAAATTACAGACTTTACTACAGGAAACACAAGGTCCACCGTCGCAAGAAATATGAGCAAGCGGGGTCGTGAGATAGAAAGGCAAGTTCAAGCGATGCTTGTAAGTAAATTTGGTGAGGTCTTTGTTCATGAGCAAAAGCCTTTTGATGACTATTCCGGAAGATTTGACTTTGTCGTCTACTCTAAAACTAATAAGTTTGCTGTTGATGTTTTTTACGCAACAGATAAAGCTAGCTTTACGGGTTGCTTAAACAGTAAGATAAACACATACAGAAAAATTACATTCCCTGTTTATCTACTGCAGGTAAATACCGACATATTCAGTGCCTTCAACGTTAATAGCTTTATTGCCAGAAAGAGAAATACGCTGCCCGCGCATATTACATTACTTTCTTTAGAGGATTTCCAATCATTTATTACATCAATGGATGCGTACTCTTTTAAACTTTAGCCTTCTACCCTTCCTTACAACACAAAAACCGCACCTACATTTCGTAGGTGCGGTTTTTGTATATCTTGTTTGTGCTTATCTTTTCTAGTGATTTAGCGATACCTAGAACCTTAGTGGCTCTATTTTACTTCTCGGCCAATTTGGCGCCGGAGCTGAACATTGCCTTGGCAACGTCAGATTTGATCCAGCAAGGGCGAGACGAGACCCATGGCGCTGTTCCCTCTTCTGTATAAAGAAGACGGGCGTATGACATGTTTCCGTCTAGCGTTCGAAGGTCAACATTGAGCTTAGAGGCACGCTTGCCGTGATAGTAGTCGTTGACCTGCATGACGCCGAGGTCTTTGCTGTTAACCACGCCGCGAAAGACAGTTCCGTCGGCATTGAACTGTCTGTACTGAGATTCGCACTTGGCGATTTCAGCCATGATAGGAAGGTCTGAGAAATATTCTCGTACCCTGCTTTCAACGTCTTTGTTCAAACTGGTCTTTTTTGAAACAGTTTTAGCAGTAGATGTTGCAGTTGTAGCGACCGTTGTCGTGGCAGCCACCGTAGTGGTTGCCGCCGATGTTGTTCCTGTTTCTGCCTTGGCTTCGTAGTTCTGACCTGACATTGTCTGAATGTCTGTGAGCCCTGATGCGAGCCCGGATGTTAGCATTGCGAGACCGATAGTGAATTGTAAGATAAGCCTTTTCTAAGCTGGTAATACGCGTGTCGATGACGGGCTGGCCTTTACAGAGCGCCTGGATAAACTCTTAAGCTTGTTCCCTTTCGGGTACTCGCCCTGTTTCTCGCGGGTCTGACTGGCCTTTCGACGCGTTTGCACAAATTAAAAAAGCACAAGATATGTGCTTTATGCCCATATGCTAGCATATTTAGACCCCCAAAGTCAACCATCTTTCTTAAAAATGGGGATATCGTTTGATTATTATATGGCTTATTATATAGATATTCTCGCTTATATACCCTTCACAAATACATACTTATATTGTACTATTTTTAGCATGTCTAACTTTCTTCATGCTTCCCTCACCCGCTACCCTGCCGAGTCTGTCTTTTGACCTGATTCTGCCACGTTTTCACACATAATTTCTACCGGTTTTGCTGCTTTATATGTTGAAATTGCCCAAAAATTCATGGCAAAACAGCAAAGTGACAGGAATAATGATAGCCAGCAGACAAAATACGATAAGCTGGGTAAATTGCCGCTCTTTGGGCTATCGGTCTTGAAATTTATAGGCATGTCGTGTATACTCGCTAAGTTACTAAAGGGCCCCTCAGGGCTATTCCAAAGGCTACCAAAGCCGCATGAAGACAACTTCAATTTAGTCTCAAATTTAAGTAAAACTTACATAAACCCTAAAACCTCTTAATATAATTCCATGGCAACCAAAAAAGCAGCCGGCTCCGCAAAAAACCTCCGCGACTCAAATCCTAAGTATTTGGGTATCAAGCTCTACGCCGGCGAAAGAGCATCTTCAGGCTCCATCATTGTCCGCCAGCGCGGCACGGTAGTTCTTGCAGGCAAGAACGTCAGCATGGGCAAAGACCACACTCTCTACGCTGCCAAAGAAGGCCTCGTAAAGTTTGGTAAGAAACGAGTTATCGGTTTTGATAACCGAATTGCTTCGAAGAAAGTTGTTTCTGTAGAGT
>CALMYA010000036.1 GCA_937873535.1 uncultured bacterium
ATTTCATTTTTGAATTAATTTAATATTGTAATTTTGAATTTCTAATTTGAATTTTACTTGGCCAACACTCCAATCTTGAAGCTTGCAAGCTCTTTCTCTGGGCGAGGCTGGCCGCCGTGCTGCCCAGTAAATGCCGCTGTACCGTCTTTTCCGCATAGGCCAAGAATAGCCTGCTGTCCTCCTGGGTGCTGAGTTATCCACGTGGTGACGTCATAGACGGAACTGTTTATGGTCGTCCAGCAGCTTGCTGAACTGTCGTGAGTAGCGACGACAGCCATTGTATATGTGCCAGAAGCCGTGCCAGTACCAGTAGTAGAAGTATTTGTATTTGATGAACCCGATGTGCCCGTCTGTGACTGTGCGCCTGTTTGCCCCGTTGCAGCGCTTTGACTATTGCCCGTCACTACCCCTGCAGGCTGATTCAAGGTGTCTCCTGAAGGCGTTCCTGCATCAGGGCTTATAGCAGGGCTCCAAAGCGAATACATGACGCCAGCTACAGTTACAATAATGACTACCGCGATTGTTACAAGTATTTTTTGCATATAGACGCCATTATACCAGACCTTCCATAAGAATGTCGACGTTTTATCGAATCTCTTTCCATTCTTTGCTTGCAGACCTCTTAAACAGAATCATTGAAACGGTGTTAGCGAACCATTCAGACAAAAGCTTTGGCCATCCAATTGTATGCGCTCGCCTGCCAGTGTGGTAAATTTTGAGGCTTTTTTCGAAATGAGTGCGACCAATTTTTGAAAGCCTGCGGAAGAGGTCCATATCTTCGGCGGCAGCCAGCTTTTCATTGAAGCCCCCGACCTTATTAAATGCCTCTCTGCGTATCATCTGAAATTC
This sequence comes from uncultured bacterium, assembly GCA_937873535.1. GTDB lineage: Bacteria > Patescibacteriota > Minisyncoccia > Phycocordibacterales > CAIZLB01 > VEQN01. The sequence goes on from CALMYA010000036.1 coordinate 850, forward strand.
ACCAGCAGAAGCACCTATATGAAAAACATTATTGGAAATCAAAAAGTCGAGGCATAGAAGCTTGAAAAACACCGCATCAGCTACTGTTTTGAGTTCAGGTAATACCTCGTAAAATACTGTCAGAGCGACAACATTCGGGCGCGCAGTAAACACTGAATTAGCTTTTTCAAAAAATTTATTTATGTCTGAAATAGTCACGTCAGCGTCCATGAATACCACGAATTCTCCTGTAGCAGCTTCTACGCCAGAATTACGTGCCATGGCTATTGTCTGCCTTTCTGGCATATCATACATAACAACCTTCGCGCCGTATTTTTTTGCAATTTCAACTGTGGAGTCTTTGCTCTTTCCATCAGAAACAATAACTTCATGCTCGCCTGTATAGCCTGCTATGCATTGCAAGGTCTTTTCGATAGTTTTTTCTTCGTTAAGAGTGGGGATGATAAATGAAATCATAAAATTAATTTAAATATATAATGTGTGGAAGAAATTGATTAGATAATCTGCATTTTAATTATAAATTCGCGGCGCGCTTTTTCATATAGCCACCAAAGCCGTATATTGCCGCTGCTAAAATTACAGTGACGATAACTGTAAAACCCACTTTCAGTCCGTCATCAACGTATTTATACGCTTCAGCGAAGAAATAACCCACCGAAAGGAGTATTGCCACAAGCAATCCTTCACCTACCAAATTTAAAATCATGTATCTTCCGAAAGGAATGCGAGTAATTCCGGCTACAATAAGAGTACCCAAAGCAAAACCTAAACCAATAGTAAGTTTCGAGAAAATAAGTATACGCTCGTGATATTTATTAAAAAGGGTTTTTATTTTTTCAAGCTTCTCAGGAGTAAGGCTTAAGAAGTGCCCGTGCTTTTTCATGAATGGCTCGGCAAAATAGTAGCCAATGTAATACCAGCCTATATCGCCGACTAAATCTCCGGCAAGAATTGTGAGGTATATTGGCAGAGGGTCAAAAACTCCCAAGTGGATAAGAAAGCCGCAGGCTATCATAATAACTGGGCCTTCAATTATGGTACCTACAAAAACCAGTAGATACTTAAGGGTAACCGTCAGGGTAAGGGCATATTCAAGAATTGCGGGTGTGTCCATGTTTTTATCTTATCCGTATAACCTGCTAGGATATCCGATATAGTATATTATGTATCACAATCACTTCTTTAACCAGCTATGAACGCAACATCCAATACTCCCCTAGAAACATCCCCTAAGACACCTCTTAAAATCAGCTTGGTCATTCCTGCGTACAATGAAGAAAAACTTATAGCTGGATGCGTCGAAAGTGTATTAGCAAATTCGGCAGGCCTTCTGCATGAAATTATTGTTGTAGATAACAACAGCATCGACGACACTAAAGTTGTAGCCGAGAGTATAGCAAAAAATAATTCGAGGGTTCGCGTATGTTCAGAAGACAAAAAAGGCACATCTGCAGCAAGGCAAAAAGGCGTCGACCTTGCCTCTGCCGAAACCGACCTTATTGCTTTTATTGATGCCGATACCAGAATGCAAAAAGGCTGGTGCGAAACGGTGCTTGCCGAGTTTCAGCGTGACCCGAACCTTGTAGCATTAAGCGGGCCATATTCGTATTACGACCTTCCTGCATGGCAGAGGGGCACTATATGGCTATTCTGGCGAACTCTTGCTTGGTTCTTCTATGCATTCACTAAATACATGGCTATGGGCGGCAACCTTGTCATAAAAAAAGACACTCTTGAAAAAATGGGGGGCCTCGATACATCTATTACCTTCTATGGCGACGATACCGATATGGTTCGACGCGCAAGCAAATTCGGCAAGGTAAAATTTAAGTTTAGCTTCACCATCGACTCATCGGGCCGACGTTTCCTTGACCAAGGTCTCTTTCGCACCGGTTATTTATACGGAATAAACTTCTTTTCACAAGTGCTGGCAAAGCGTTCAGTTACGAAAAAATATACCGATGTGCGTTAACACGTTTAATGAGAGCAGGTTTTCTAGCAACTACAAGATCTTTTTTATGCGCGATACTTCGTTCTTTATTTTCTGAGGAGACAGAATGTCGCGATTCGCCCAGTCGTGCTCAAGGTCGCCAATGCGGGTATCGGGAATAATGTGGTAATGAAGATGAGCTACCGATGCTCCTGAACGCTTACCTTCACGTAAAAGAAAGGAAACGCTTTTATATTTGAATTTATTTTTATAAACCTTCCAAAGCATATCGAGCACAGCATCAGTATCGGTAAGCTCTTTTCTGCTCATTTCTAAAATATTTGTAACATGGCGCTTTGGTACCACAAGCAAATGGTCGCGATGATACGGCGCAAGCGCATATGTAACGAATACGCTTTTGTTCTCGAAAATAATGTCTCCCGGTTTAGGCATATCGAACGGGCATGGCCTCTTTTTTGTAAAAACTTCTTTGTATTTCATATGCGTATTATGTGTAAATTTTAATTTTCTATGCAAACATTAAGCGCGACCGTATTTATCTTCAACTCTTTTTATATCACCCTCATCAAACTGGCCAAGTGAAACTTCTAGAATTTCTGCATCACTGCCTTCTGCAGCGATTCGATGATTTGTGTTTGCTGGAACTGTAAACTCATCGCCTTCTTTTGCAGTAATAGTATTTTCGCCTACTGTAATACTTGGTGAACCCTTAAGCACGCGCCAAAACTCGGCCCTGTGGCCGTGGTGTTGCAAACTAAACTCTTCGCCCGCACGTACGGTAAGAATTTTCACTGTAGATAATTCATTTAAGGTAAACTGTCTGAAAGATCCCCACGGCTTTTCTGTTGTTTCTGGCTTTATATCAGTCATAGATACCATAATATCACATGCCTACTCGCTCATACCGAGAACCTGGCGTATAACCTTTGCGGTGTCTTCAGGCCCGTTTACCTTCACATGATCAACACCAGTTTCAAGCGCCTGGTAATCGTTGCCTCCTTTAAAAATTGCATCGCCTATAAAGAGCATTTCGCTAATGGGAATACCCGAATATTCTTCCATTTTGCGTATAGCATAGGCTTTATTTATATGTCTCTTGTTGACGTCAATTGATGTGGTGCCGCCGATTTTAACATCATAATTCTTAAGAAGCGGGCGAAGAAACAGCTCCATGCGTATACGCTTCGAATGGTCTCTGTCCCATCTTAATTTTTCAGTAAGGGGCGCTTGCTGACCAAGTGCCGAAAACGTAATTTGACTGCCGCGGTCTTCTATTGTGTCGCCATATATTTTTCCGCGACCGAGCCCCGGTACATCTGTTTCAGCTTTTTTAATGGCAGAAAATATTTCGGTTTTTTCTTGTACTGAAAATGGTTCGCTGTATATCTCCTTCCAGCCTTCACCTTGATACAAATAGAACGTGCTGCCGTCGAGCGGAAAGAGATACAGATCTTTGAATAATTCTAAGCGGGCTTCGGCACTGTCGGCGCATGTCAAATGGTCTAAAAACTGTGATTTGAATCTTGAAAATATTCCGCCCGACATTACCACCACCTTTTTACCAGAACGGAGCAATCGGCAAAATAGCGCAGCCATATCTTTTTCAACCTGCCGCTTGCTCGGCGTTAGTGTGCCGTCGAGGTCGAAGATGACGGCGGATTTGTCGGCGTATGACCTTGCGTCGTATGACATACAACTATTATACCGTATCTTTCTTTTTGAATTTCGTATCGAGGCACCATCTGTCACTTCCGAAGAAGAAAACTGCGAATGTTGCGAGGCAGAGGCCGAAATCGCGAACGCCTATTGGCGCCGTATCCAACACTACTTACAATTTCTATAAGGTGAAGTGCTAAAAGAAGAGCGGCAATGCGAGTGTAGAGCCCAACGAGAAGCAGAACACCAAACACCAGCTCGAAAATGCCGTTCGCATATACAAGAGTTGTGGCGGTCATTCCTGAAAGAGAAACGGCATACTCGGGAACAAGGCGCGTCCACATTGCAGGGTTAGTAAGTTGAGAATATGAGAACCACAAGAACACCAAAGACATACCAATGCGGACAATTGCTGGGGCCAAGTCTTTAGATGTGGTGCTCCAAAATGTGCTTGTGCGTATGCGGTTCAAGAAATTCATATACTTTGAATTGGCGGCCTGAATTGCCTATAAGTAATTATTTAAGCTGAGCGTCGATGATGGCACTAACAGTTGAATATGCTGCAGCACCAGACTGGAATTTATTACCGATAATCATACCCGGCGTGCCTTGTACTCCGAATTTACCACCTTCGGCTTTGTCTGCGTTTATTGCTGCCGTATATTTTACCTTGTTCTTATCCATAAGTGAACCAATTTTAGCTGCATCTATGCCAGGAACCTTCTTTGTAACGTTCAAAATAAATTCTCGCGTTGCATAACCGCTATTTTCTTGACCTTGGTTATCCATCATAGCTTCTCTCCATGCATAGAATTTATCAGGATATGTTTCCCATACTGCCCTTGCCGCCAAAGCCATAGAAATTGAGTCTGGCCCTAAGAACTGAAAATCTTTAAAGACAACCTTCAGCTTTCCTGTATTTACATAATTTTTAACAACATCGCGAAGTGTGCCAGTATCAAATTTTTCGCAGAATGGGCACTGGTAGTCTGACCAGTATACAAGAGTGACAGGTGCATTTGTTTTGCCAATAAATGGGTCACCGGCAATGTTTACATCTTTTGCATTTACGGCAGGAGCGGCAGGCTGATTGCCTGCTGGAGCAGGGTCGTTAGCCAGGTTATCGGCAATTCGAGGCTGTTGTGGGCCGTACATTACTGATGCGCCTATAATAAGGGCTGCCACAATAACGGCGCCAGGAATAAGATATGGATTTGGATTTTGTGTATGCATGAATGTATATGTTTATACCGACTAGTATACCGACCATCCCCTCTTTTCACAAGGTTGCTTACCCCAGTATCCACTTCAAAACCGCCTTACGTACAAGAACGCCATAGCGCGCCTGTTTAAAATACGCCGCCTGCGGCAATTCATCGACTTCTGGGGCAATTTCGTCTACTCGCGGCAACGGGTGCAAGAGTAAAGCTTTAGGTTTCATCTTTTTAGCCAAAGGCACATCAATTAAATAACAGCCTTTGTATTTTTCATATTCTTCAATACTCGCGAAACGCTCTTTCTGAATTCTTGTTTGATACACAATGTCGGCATCGCCAATGACGGCTTCTAGATCTTCTGTTTCAGTTACGGTAATGCCGACAGTTTGCAGCTCTGCCAGGCATTCACGCGTTAAACGCAAGGCTTCAGGCGATACCAAAGTTATTTTTATATCTTTAAATTTTGAAAGGCCCCACAAAAGCGACTTTATAGTTCGACCATTCTTCAGGTCGCCTATTATAACTATTGAAATTCCGTCTATTTTTCCAAATTCTCTTTGTATAAGGTAAAGGTCGAGCAAAGTTTGAGTAGGATGCTGACCGATACCGTCTCCAGCATTAATAATAGGCACCGTAGAAACCTTTGCTGCCGCTGCGGCCGCTCCTTCTTGAAAATGCCTCATTACTACTGCGTCGGCATATGCACCTATAACTTTTATGGTGTCTTCTATCGTTTCGCCTTTTGAGGTAGAAGAAAATTCTTTGGCGTTTTCTGCGGTTATAACATTGCCGCCGAGGCGGTACATTGCCGCTTCAAAAGAAAACCGAGTTCTAGTACTCGGTTCAAAAAAAAGTGAAGCCAATATCTTTCCCTCTAAGATAGGTTCCTTATTGTTTTCAAGCTCAGTTGCGCTTTTGAACAACATTTCCATGTCCTCTCTTGAAATGTCTTTGGCATGAATAATGTGTCGCA